>NZ_CP150233.1:5110231-5420462 GCF_037974265.1 Paenibacillus sp. FSL R5-0623
AAAATCAATGGTACCGGACATGAAATCATGATCAGAGGACAGGATCTGGACAACCCCGTTATCCTGTATTTACACGGTGGACCGGGGGCATCTGAACTTCCGTACGCAAAAAAGGTCCAAGATTTGTTAGAATCTCAGTTTACGATTGTGAACTATGATCAGAGAGCAAGCGGCAAATCCTATCATTTTTTCGAGGACTATTCCAATCTCTCAGCTGATGTGCTAGTTGAAGATGCACTGGCTGTCACGGATTATATTACTCAACGTCTGGGGAAGAAAAAGGTAATCCTGATGGGCCATTCGTTCGGAACATACATAGGAACTCTTGCTGCGCATCGAGCACCTGATAAATATGAAGCCTACATTGGGATCGGTCAGATGGCAGATACACAACAGAGCGAGATGGACGGATGGAATTACGTTATGGAGCAAGCTCAACTGGCTGATAATCATGAAGACATAAACCAGTTGGAGCAGATCTATGAACCGATCCAACAAGGACAGGCATTCACGCCGCGAGATATCGTTAAACGTTATGGAGGCACATCAAGGTTGATGGACAGCCCTGACACCAGCTTTCTGGGAATGACGTTCAGCCAAGAATATAATATGCTGGATGCCATTCGTTTTAATAAAGGGATCAATTATTCGCAAGAAATACTGATAAGTGAAGCCCTAAGCCGTCCTTTGCCATCCTTGATCACGAAGCTGAACCTGCCCTTTTATTTTTTCATGGGAGATTACGACTTAATGACTTCATCCCATGCCGCCAAGATGTTTTTTGACCAGATTGAAGGAAATCAAAAGGAATTCATTGCCTATAAAAACTCGGCTCATTACCCACATTATGAAGAGAAACAAAGATTCTTTGATTGGATGGTAGATACCTTTATCAAGCAAAGACCTTAATCATTCAATCCTTTGCCCTCCAGGATCGGCTGCATGTACTTCTCAATTCGTGACACTTTTGTTTTGGATTGCTTCGGTTGTGAGAAATAATAGAGATAGGCCCGCTGCCGTCCGGGTGTGAGTGCTTCAAATGCATCTCGGAAAGCAGGATTTTCATCGAACTGCTGCTGAAGTTCCTCAGGAACGCTATATTCGGCAGTCTTTTTCATCTCCACTTGCAGTCCGGCCTGTTCCACTTCAATCGCTTGCTGAATATAGGCTTTGATCATAGCCTCCTGCTCCACAATCTGCTCCAGACTGGTGAAGCGAAGCTGGCGCTCTGCCTGTACATTCTCCGTTTGCTGAACCAAAATGCCGTGTGTATCCTTCAGCAGAGCACCTTTGAAGAACAGAATGGCGACGTACTCTTTGAATCCATGGATGAGAACGATGTTTTTTCCATCAAGCATATAACAAGGATGCATCCATTTCATATCCTCTGTCAGGTCAAAATCTCGAATAATCTCTCTCAGCTTCGCGGACTCTTCCTTCCACGTTTTGAGTTTCTTTAGATAGCCGTCAACTTTGCGATTCCCACTTGTATCCGTCATGGAGAAATACCTCTCTTTATCTCATGTTCTTATAGGTTCAATTGTACTGGTTTTCAGTGGATTGTACAGCGTTGCTTACAGAGCTTTTATTGACCTTTCCACTTGAATTTAAACCTTAATAACAACAAAGGCCAGCGTCTTCGTAAATGTAATATCAACAGTGGGGGATATGATTATCCATAAAGCGAAAAGGCCCACAGACAATCTATGGGCTTTCTCATTTGGTTAACATGTCTGGTTTAAGCTAACATCCAGTAGTGATTGTGTCTCATCTTCCAACATCGCGGAAGCTATCATCATGAAGTCTTCAGCCCCAATCTCAAAATGGCCTTTGCGAAATGGAAATCCCCAATTCCGATTGCCGCGTGTAAAAGTGAGTTGGTCTAACAAGGTTGCAATCTTCACTTCTCGGCATGGAAGATAACGGAGATCTCGGCGAAAGGGTACAAATGATTCCGACATCTGAAATTGGTAAACCCTGTTGTCGATAATCTGACCAATAGCGGTAAACGCCTGAAGTGGCTTCCCTGTTGATATCTCTGTACGTGGAGAATAGTATATCATCCAGTCACCTGGGGACATCTGTCTCAACATTGCCGACTTGCCATGGCACAGCTGCGCAAACCCTCCCTCTACGGCTACATTCACATGAGAAGCAGATACAACACCAATCCAATATCTGCTGTCCTGATATGGTTTCATAGATACATCCCATCCTATTCTCTCGTTTACATCTCCAGATTCGATATCAATCGATCCAATTGTAAAAAATGATGTCTGTAGTGCATTTCTATCAATAAAAACCACTCCTTAGCGTTTAGAGCGCCAAGCCTTGGATGGCGTGTTTTGTTTTTTACCGATGCTTGGTTTACAAGAGGTTCTGTACTCCTCATCCGGTCCACGACCATGTGAAGACCATTGATCAACGAATCCTTGCTCTCGGGTGGTTGCGGGGTGTACTGCGGGGAAGCAGGAACCTTTACGGGAATAGGAGGGAATTGTCCTAATTCAAACACTTGCCTACCTAATTCTGTTTTTTCCTCATCCGAGTTTAACGCCGAATCCTTGCTGCTCAAACACTGCTCAACATTATGAAGATGCATGAAAAGCGCTGATTGAATCAAATGTACATACATCTGTCCAATGGACCATTCCTCCTCACTCTGTTTTTTATGTAAGCTATCCATATCCAATTTGTTCAGTTCTGCCAAATATCGTTCTACTGCAGTTTCCAATGATTTCAATGCTTCCGTTGTACTTCTCATCCTTCAACCAACTCCAATTCCTCTTGATCTGTGATATATCCAAGTATAAAAAAACACTACTGACAGGTGTATGTCAGTAGTGTTTTAAGATGTTTTTGGCGACTTCCTGCATTCGAAAGCGTAAAGATTCCGGCTCCAAGACCTCGATATCCCCACCCCAGCCAAGCAAATAATGCAATATTTCCTCCGGATAGCGGACACGAAAATGAAAAATCACACCATCCTCTTCCTCCTCAAATGCATCCATATAGAAATGAAGGGCCTCCATAATTTTGTCAGCAATCTCAGGTTTAGCCCGAATGAATACGTGTTCGTTACGGTCGTCAGGAGGTCGATAACTGTTTAGATCAAAATCAGGGGGCAAATGGAAGTGCTCCTCCAGCTCTGAAAGTTCAGTCATACGTGACAAACGAAAATGACGAATGTCTTGCCTTAGATCACAACGTGCGATCAATACCCAATTCTCCTGGACAAGCGAGAGTCCATAGGGTGAAACCTCACGCATGTTATACCGATTGCCATCCGCTCCCGGCATTTTTTTCATGTACATAAAGCTGATCTTACGTTGCTCCAAAATGGCGTTACGAATCTGGTTAAGGTATGTCTTCACCCTCACTCGGGTTAAGGGTTCAAGCGTATGAAGCGTTCGCATCGTTTCCCGGACACGTGTGGACTCGTTAAGAACGGATTCAGGTAAGATGGCTTCAATTTTCCGTTGAGCCGATTTAGCCTGCATCGCGTATTCCGTATCCAATCTCTGTTCAATAAAATCAGCTCCCATAAGCAGGGATACCGCTTCTTCTGCGCTGAAGCTTACCGGGGGCAGAAAATATCCTTCCATCAAGGAATACCCATGACCCGGGGCTCCCATGATCGGAACGCCAGCTTCACTTAATGCCTGGATATCTCGATATATCGTACGTACACTTGTCTCGAATTGAGCCGCTAAATCTTCTGCTCTTAACATCTTTCTTCGCTGCAATTCAAGCGTAATTGCAAGCTGCCGCTCCGTTTTGTTCATGTTCCAAGCCCCCACCGTTTCATCATCCAGATAACTTATTCTATCACAATAACTTGTCCTCTTGACTTCTGATGAGAACTGGCAGAATTAAAGATAGCATAAATACAAAAAATCACAAATTTCCGTTCCTGCTCAACATTAAGCCTGTACTTCCACATAATTTTTTTGCGCACAAATATATTGATTAAAGCGACTTTGTGATGAAGGGTGTGAGATGAGTGGCTTTTATTGAAAGGTATGTGATCAATGATACTGGTGCCGTAACATTCACAGGTAACACTTTGGGGCTAAGCCGGTCCAATACGGTGGGTGTTCCCGGTACGGTGGACAGTATTGGAGGGTACATCATCACGGATACCAACGTGCAGTTCGGCTCCTATCCACCTGGAACCACCAACGTATTTCAGAACAACAGCTCAGCTGCTGTTCTCAATCTGCCTGTGGGAAGTACTGTTCTCTATGCGGAACTAATCTGGGGTGGAACATTCATTGATAATCAGGAGAACAATTCGGCTTTTATTAACAAAGACGTCATTCTGACCACACCCGTCGGAGTAACCACCGTCTCTCCCGATCCAGCCACAGCGAGAGAAGTTCTACTTTCAACAGCATCTGGATTTCCAAGAACCTTCGCTTATGTAAGATCATCCGACGTAACGGATCTGATTCGGGCTGGTGGGGCAGGTACATATGTGACAGGTGGCGTAGTTGGGACTTTGTCCATTCCTGATCCCACTTCCAATCATGCGGGTTGGACACTTGGCGTCGTTTATCGTAATCCCGCTCTTCCCCTGCGTAATCTCTCGATTCGGGTAGGTGCCGAAGTCATTCTTTCGACATCAGGTCCGGTTACTACACCGATTGAGGGCTTTGCAACACCATTTTCTGGCCCTCTGGCTGGCAGAGCCTTACTCGGAGCTCAAGAGGGAGATGCGAACAAAACGGGAGATCAGGCTTTGTTTGGTCCCACCGTCTCCAATCTAAGGGCATTATCCGGTCCGAACAATTTCGCAACGAATTTTTTCGCCTCCCAGATTAACGGAGATACCGGCGCATTGGACACCACGGGCACCTTCGGCAACCGGAATCAGATCAACGGGACGCCTGGGACGAATATTGTGGGCGGACGACAAGGATGGGACATTACTAACGTGGATGTCAGTACTACACTTGTGAACACCCAAACCTCTGCTTTACTGCGTTTAACAACTTCGGGCGACGGATACTTGGTTGATTCCTTTGCCCTGCAGATCAATATTAATACCCCTGTGATTACTGCCACGAAGACCGCGAGTGAACAGAATGCAATTGTCGGAGATACGATTACGTACTCGGTGCTTGTGGAAAACACATCCGTTTCGGACGCTACCGATGTGGTGGTGTTCGACAACATTCCTGCGGGAAGCTCCTTTATACCCGACACAGTTACCATTGATGGGGTATCACAGCCGGGAACGGAGCCCCTAACCGGAATTTTTGTCGGCTCACTTCCGGCAGGCACTTCGGCTGTCGTAACATTTCAGGTGCAGGTAACCTCATTGCCTACGCCCCCTCGTCTGTTTGACCAAGCGAAAGTCGGTTATACAGCACCTACCGTTCCGGATGGCCCCATCATCTCCAATGAGGCTCCGTCTAACGCGGTCACCATCCCTGTCTTTCAACCGGACATTACGATTGAGAAAAGCGCAGATACAGCGAATGCACTGGTCGGCAGCACGGTTACGTACACGCTGGTCGTAACGAATGTCGGAAATATTGATGCGGTCACCACCGTAACTGACCCGATTCCTGAAGGCTCCAGTTTTGTACCAGGAAGCGTTACAGTTAACGGGACTGTGCAACCCGCAGATGATCCCGTTGCTGGAATCAACGTTGGAAATGTAGCCATTGGTGATACGGTAACCGTCACATTCCAGGTACTCGTGAACGGACTGCTGCGCGGGTTTGACTTAACGAATCAGGGTACCGCCAACTATACCTCTCAACTGCCTGATGGGCGTGTGATTACAGACACATCTATTTCCAACATCGTAACGGTGAGGGTATCGACTCCGATGGTCAGTGTCACCAAAACAGCCAGTGCCATTGATGCTGTTGTAGGAGATACACTAACGTACACCGTAGTTATCACCAATTCAGATACTGATCCGATTGACAACGTTGTATTTGCAGATGCCATTCCAATCGGATCGGCATTTATTCCCGGCAGTGTAACCATTGATGGAATCGTTCAGCCCACAGCAGATCCGGCCACAGGGGTTAATCTTGGAACGATTGGTCCCGGTGTGTCTGTCACCGTCACATTCAGTACTAACGTTATTTTCTTACCCGATCCGCCCGAGCTGGCAGATCAGGCACAGGTTACGTTTACGAGTGGCCCGTTCGAGCAGGCATCCTTCTCTGATCCTCTGATCATACCCGTATATCAGCCGATCATTACAACAACCAAAGATTCCGATCCGACCTTTGCAACTGTTGGTCAAACGTTAACGTTCCAATTCAATGTCACGAATTCCGGCAATATCGCCGCAGACGCGACACTGACGGATATAATTCCGCCTGATGCTGCCTTTGTACCAGGGACCGTGATAGCCAATGGCATTCCATTGCCTGCGGCTAATCCTAATCCAGGTATTCCTTTAGGAACGCTGGCTCCGGGGGAATCCCTGTTTGTTACATTTCAGATTATCGTGAATACACTGCCTGCCAATCAGCAGTTAACGAATCAGGCAACGACGGAATATACATTTAGTCCACCCGATGGGCGTGTCATTCCGGGAAGCTCCCCTTCCAATGAAATCAACATACCGATATCATCTCCAGACCCGATTGTAACCAAAAGCGCTGATGTGATTGATGCTGTGGACGGAGATGTGATCACTTACACCATCGTTATCGACAATATTGAAAGCTTCACGGTTAATAACATCATTTTTACGGACCCGATCTCAGCCGGCTCCGTTCTTGTTCCAGATAGTGTAACCTTGGATGGTGTGGCCATTCCGGGAGCTGATCCTTCCGCCGGTATTAATATCGGCAGCATTCCCGGAAATAGTCAGGTTGTCGTTACCTTTCAGGTGAGTGTTACCGATCTGCCCGTGCCTCTGCCCAATCCTTTTAACTTGACAGACCAAGCAACCATCAATTTTATTGTCGGAACAACCGTTATAGAGAATTTGTCCAATATAGTGACCATCCCCGTATATAGTCCAATTATTAATATCGAGAAATCCGCTTCCGAATCTATTGCGGTTGTGGGAGATACCATTACCTATACCCTGATCGTAACCAACACGGGGAATTTGAATGCGGATGTCATTTTATTTGACCCGTTGCCCCCAGGAGAGACGTTTGTTCAGAACAGTATATTCATAAACGGGAACCGATGGAGTGGAACCAATCCATTGGATGGGGTTGTCATTGGTACCGTATCACCCGGCTTTCCGGTCGTTGTCACTTTCCAGGCTGCAGTCACATCTTTACCTGATCCGCCTGTATTGAACAATCAAACGAGAGCCGATTATGTTGCCCTTGTACCCGATGGTCGAATTCTCAGTGACAGCGTATTATCCAATATCGTCTCCATCCCGGTTACGGCTGAGAATATTATATCCGTATTGAAATCAACACCTGCCCAGCATGTTCAGATAGGGGAAATAATCACTTATACGATTTTGATCGAAAATAATGTATCGACGCCCATTACCAATGTTGTGCTTACGGACCCGATCCCGGTCGGTACCACATTTGTTCCAGGAAGTGTTACTGTAGATGGCACCGTTACCCCTGACGCCGATCCGTCTACAGGCATAACGATCAGTTCGATCCTGCAAAATGATTCAGTAGCCGTCACTTTTCAAGTCATAGTTAGTGACAGTGTTATTAACGAACCTATGCCTGTCCTTGTAACCAATCAGGCGCAAGTCCGATTCACCACAGGAGATTTCACAGATACCGTGGAGTCCAATGCAGTGACAACCCCTGTAGATCTCCCGATCATCACCATTGTTAAAGCGGCAAGCACTCAAAATGTACAGATTGGAGATACGGTTCAGTACCTGTTTACTGTCCGTAATTCAGGTCCAGTTCCAGCCCAGGTGACCTTGTTCGATATATTGTCATCCAATACGACCTTTGTGCAGGGAAGTGTCGTATCCAGTGGCAGCCCTTTACCCTCAGCCAACCCTGTTACTGGCATTCCATTGGGAACGATTGCTCCAGGGCAGCAAATTGAAGCAGCATTCTCGGTGACCGTTACCTCCATACCTCCAAGTTTGGAGATTATAAATCAAGCGACTGCAAGCTTTACTTTCCTTACCGCAGACGGACGAACACTAACGGGCAACTCACAATCGAATTCCATTATCCTTTATGTAAACAATCCCAATGTATCTATTAACAAAACGGCGAACAGACCTGATGCCTTACCTGGTGATGTCATTACCTATAGCATTCTTATACGCAATAATAACCGATCACTCATAAGTTCGGTTGTATTAACCGATCCTGTTCCTCAAGGAACATCATTGGTAACGGGCAGTGTAGTCGTTAACGGAGTAGCGGCACCGTTGGGAAACCCTGCGACCGGAATCAATCTCGGCATTATTCCGCCAGGAGGCACCACGGTGTTGTCCTTCCAAGTCAGAGTAAACGCAAACACTACGCTTTCACTAATTACAAATCAGGCGAACCTTCGCTATACGTTGGGACAGACGATTTTTACACTCCAATCCAATCCCGTCAACGTACTCGTAACTTCCACTTCGCCAACACAGATTACCCTTCAAAAAACAGCAGATAAAACTTCAGTAGTTGTGGGCGACACCATCACATACCAGATCGTCGTTACCAATACGGGAAAACCAATCGTTCAGGTTACGATTACCGACCCAATTCCGACTGGAACCCGATTCGTTGAGGGTAGTGTAAGGTTGGACGGACAACTGGTTGCTGGAGCTCATCCAGCCGCGGGCATTTTCATTGCATCCCTTCAGCCGGGGCATAGCGCAAGCATTACGTTTGAGGTTATCGTCATTAACCAGCCCGTAAACGGAAGTATCCTTAATCAGTTTACAGCCAAATTTCAAGCTCAGGGTCAAGCCACAGTTGGGTCACTCCAATCCGAAACAGTGGTTATTCCGAGTCGTTTGCCACAGCTCACCATTGTCAAAAGTGCAAACAAATCTGAGGTTGAAGTCCATTCCCATCTCCGTTACAAAATTTTGATTCATAACGCAAGCTCATTGCCAGCGATAGATGTCATTCTGAAAGATGTACTCCAAGCGGAGTCCACCTTTATTGCTGGCAGCGTGGTGGTTAACGGACAGCTCCAACCCGATGGAGACGTTGTGAAGGGACTTTCACTGGGGACAATCGCCCCAGGAGGGACGGTAGATATTCAATTTAATGTGCTGGTGCACAGCATACCTGAACACTGTCGATTGCTTAATCAGGCGTTATTACATTTTAACATTGCACTGCCCGATGGCAGTCTGCTTCCTTCTTTCCTGGCCTCCAATAAAACCGATGTGGAGATTATAGAACAGGAAGAATAAGCTGCACTGAGAGCAGACTTTTCATAACCTGCCCACATGCAAAATAAACAAAGGCCATCCTTGTCAGGATGACCTTCGTTTATTTTCATTTAATATTTTGCATTTACACGTGAAGCGCCAAAAGCAGTTTGTAGATCATCGTCACAGCTTCCGCTCGAGTCGTTTCACTGCCTGCACGAACCGTATGGTCCGTATATCCGCTAACAATCTTCGCCTGCACCGCTGCATCCAGTGCTTCTTGTGCCCAAGACGGCGTCTGCGATGCATCATTAAAACTTGGTTTAACGGATGTATTGCCAGACATTCCGGCTTTTGCCTCCGAACTTGCTTTTAGCGCATTCGCCACCATGACTGCCATCTCGGCACGGGTAATGGTTCGATCGGGCTTGAATGTGTTATCGCCGTAACCTTTCACGATTCCAGCTTGCACGGCTGCGGCTATGTCGCTTTTCGCCCAGTTGGGCAGATTACCTTGATCCGCAAACGTTGTATCCGACTCCACGGACTTTAATGCCAGCGCCTTACTGAGCAACGTAACAAACTCTGCCCGGGTAATCTTCTTCGATGGTTGGAATGTTCCATTTGCGTACCCTTGAATCACGTTCATGCCCAGCAAACGATCTGCGTAGTCGGCAGCCCAGTGTCCACTCAGGTCAGACAGATTCAAGGGTGCATAGCTTGACACAACGAATGTGCCCAGATGATTCACATTGGCCGTTATGCTTCCAGCTGTATCCGTCTTGCCACCGATGAATACCCAGCTCTGACGAGCTTCATTATAATAGTAGATTGCAGGTTGAGTGCCATTCGGCAGATCTGCCGAATCCACTTTCAAGCTCAATGCCGCCTGATCATTCAACGTTCTTCCGCCACTGCGACTAATCTGTACAGCTTGTCCAAGTACATTCAGGGAAGCAGTATTCTGCAACTTATCCTTGGCAACCACAGACACTTGCAACGTATCCTTGGAACCAATGGCTCCCGCTGGAGCGTTGAATTGTACGATGTCTTTCAGACCCGTTTGGACCGGCTGATTCGCTTCCACCTCAACCTTCACTTCAGTGGATGAATCTGCCCCCGTTTCCGGATTGGTTGGTGTAGTTGGAACGGTAGGCGTTGTTGGCACACTTGGTGTGTTTCCTCCAGAATTCCCACCAGAGTTGCTTCCAGTACCTCCACCTGAACCCCCGCCACCATTGCCTGAGCGGGCTTGTACAGTCACAGTACGGATAACTTCCTGTGCCGCATTACCAGCGATATCCTTCACGTTATACCTAAGGGTGTAGATTCCTGCCGCTTGTGTGTTCACCGTGCCATCCACCTGCACGGAACCACGGATGCCGACATTATCGGAAGCCTGTGCTCCAGGCTCGTTGTATGTATCTCCTACGTTCAGCGTCATCTGGCTACTACCTTGCAGGGTGATGACGGGAATCTCACGGTCTATTTTAATGACCAGAGGTAAAGTATACGTTTGTTCCAGATCATCTGTTGCTCGGAATAAAAGGTTGCGCTCTCCCGGCTCCGTTACCTCCAAAGGTGTATTCTCTGTATAAAGTTCATACGTCTGCCCTCCATCACGGGACAACTCGATAATTGCGGAAGTAGCAGGCGCGTATACTGCGCTGGTTACACTAACCGTTACAGACTGGTTCGTCCATGTATCCGTGTGATACGGCTGGCCGTCAGCGGTTGTCATGTTGCTTTTTAACACCAGCGCCTGATTATTCTTGCCTTCCACAATGACAGTGAACGTTTTGGGTTGTGACTCCGTGCCACGTTGCACGGTTGCCGTCAGTTCCAGTCGCTCATTATTGTCCGGTTGCGTTAGCAGCTTGCCTTCGTTATTCATTCGTTCCGGGTTGGAGCTGGACCAACTAATGGTTGCACCATGCTTTCCTTCAACAGGAAGGGTAAGGTCGGAAGTGACCGCGCTCAGATCACCCAGATCGATTGCTTGAATTGTATCGGTTACCGCCTGTGCATCACTATAAGGTGTGGCACTCATGAAAATTGGGTTGGAGTAGAACCACAGGTCGCGGTAGTTGCTATCATTAATTTGATTAAAACGGGTCGTTGCATCGGCTGTCGTATTTTTCGGATCAAGCTGCGGTTCACCATCGACAGTCTCACCGGTCACGTTCATGCCCAGATTCGTACCACGCAGGCGGAAATACTTGTCCTGGTCTGTAGCTTTGATCTTGTACGTGATGACATTATAGCCCTCGGCATCTGTCGTCCAATCGTTGGATGTGAAGGTAGCCAGTACTTTGGTGGAGTCGTTGGTGTCTTTGGTATATGCGGCTGTACCCTTCTGGGCCTTGGCTGTCACATCCCCAGCGATGAGATCAACGTGATCCACTACAGGTACTTGTCCAGCGGACGTGCCGCTGTTGATTGGATTTTCATAGTTATTGCTCGTCGTTGGACTCTTGAAGCGAATCTTCAGCTCTACTTCATCGCCTTGAGTCACATGAAGGTCTCCGCCCATCTCAACCTGAGCACCCGCTCCGGAAGCTGTAAAGTCCAGTGCGTTGATCAGGTCGCCGAATACGGAAAATGATTTCCCCGAACGCAGTCCATCCAGAACAGCCTGCATGCCTGTACCCTCAACCCAGGAATAAGTCTTGGCATATTCGCCCGGAAAATAGCCACTGGAATTCGTGCCAATCGTCTTGAAGTGATAATCCGAATTGCCATAGTTCCAGAAGTGACGTCCTTCTCCCAGCAATGCATCCCATAGTCCGCCAACCTTGGCGACCATATAGTCTACACCGCCGTATGTACGGTATTTGTATCCATCATCTGCGGTCGGATTAGCCACATTGTAGCTTGTGTTGTACCCTCCACGATCCGGTTCCATCTGGTTACCCAACATGCCTTCGATACCAAATACCACTTGTGGAGCCAGATCGTTGAAATCACGGAAGTCCGCGATGGTATATTTGTTTTTGCCGCGTGAAGGATGGTTGATCATCGCATAACTTGTCATTGGATAGTTCGTAGCGAGCCAATTGATGGCGGTTAAGGCATCCTGATGAGTGGTGTAGGCACGCCCTCCGTTCTGATCCCATTTGGCTACGTCATCCGCATTAAACAAGTTCGCTGCACGATTCGTGAAACGGTATTCGAATTCCTTGGCAGCATTCAGCGCTTCGGTTGAGTTCGGCTCATCCGTAAGAATCCCCACCCCAACGTGTTCATGTGTCGGCATGTCCCATTCGAAACCGGAGAAGATCGTTTTACCTGCATATTTGCCTGCATCCTGAAGTGCCTTGATCTGTGGTACCTGATATTCATTCATTCCTTGGGACATGGGTATTGACCCACTTGGAATGTCTACGCCGTTGTGATCTCGCTTGGATAACCGCAAATGATCCGTAAGCGCGATCCAGTCCAGCCCATATTTTGTTAAACCCGCATCGAGCACGTTCTCCAGTGAAACCTGTGCATCATCAGACTCAAACGTATGTACATGCAAATCTCCCGTTTGCCAAGAACCTGTTGCCGAGCTGTTGACTGGCGAGATATCTCCCACATCTGCATACGTTATCGCAGCAGGGAAAGCTCCCATGACCATCCCTGTAGCCAAGGGTATAAGTGTAAGTATAGCGAGCATTTTCTTGCCTTTATTAATGAACAAAATCATCCCACCACCCGTTCTGAGTTGTTGTGTCGGGAGTAAATATAAGAGACTTTTGGGGGCAGGGTCAACGGCCTGGAAGCATGTATTTAAAATTTTACATATACCTGCATTCTTTCATATTCCGTTAAAGGTTTTTCTAACTTATCCTAACGAAGTAATACTCTATACTGCTCCATATTGGGGGAGTGAATCTAGGGATAACGCTGCAAATAGGAGGTGATACAAAATTCAGAGATTGTTCACGATTCAGGAAAGTTCCACCACTGCTGTGGATCATTAGGAGGAGAACTGGCGTAGGCAGAATGATGAAGTGGAGAAGATAGTGGGTTTTGTAAAAAAATCAGGGTTACGCATACGCTGAGTATAGAAAAAAGCACCCACGAACCACAGGCATGATATGCCCTGAAGCCGCAGGTACCTTGGGTTGAGCGGGATTTTGTATCCACCTTTACATCTTTACTTTTGTGAACTGGGGACGAGTTGTTTGTGAAATTCGACCGATCTCCACTTTATATTTAAACTGGAAAAATACGATACATAAACCGATAATGTTGAAGATGGCTAACAACGCAAAGATCATTATTCATTGAAGGAGTTGCACACTTTTGAAAAGATTCTATCTAGGTTTTGGATTAACGATCATCGTTATCATTGGACTATTATCAAGCTCTACTCCAACAGAAGCAGCATCGAAGAAAGTAAACTCAAAATTGTCAGATGGAGGGACGTACTATGGTGAAGTTTTAAACGGAAAACCTCATGGTAAAGGAACCGCGAGATGGGAAGAAACCGAAGTTTACTCTGGAGATTGGGTGAGTGGTAAGCGGCAAGGAAAAGGCAAATATACATATACATTAGTTAAAGGTGGAGGTGTCCCCTTTGAGGATTACAATGAATCTAATATGGGCCATGGAACAGGTGAATTCACTACAAAAACCTACACCGGATCATGGATTAATGATACATATCATGGTAAAGGAAAAGAAATTACGCAATGGTTAGAAGTACAGTATCTTACTTCTGATGGCAAGGTTTACCCTGTACATGACCGTTACAACAACACCATTAACGATGGAACATTCAATCAGGGCAAGATGTCTCAGGGATATTACGCAATCCACTCTTCAGATACTGTCTCACTAGGATATACTGATCATACAACTACGATTACTCTCAAAAATGATTATTTCAACGAGAAGTTAACCGGGGATAAGGACTTTTTTGACACGATTATCAATTATAAAAAGAAAAACGGTTCTTCTGAAAAATATATTGGGATTAAACCATCCGAATTCTCCAAAGGTACATTAACTAGTGGCAAATTCACGGGGGTTACGCATCTAATCGATTATAGTAATTAAGTTAGTTATGCTAAACAAGTCATAATGAACGATAACGTATTAAAGGAGAATCACATAACATCTGCCGTCTTTGATAAAGATCGCAAGAAAATCATTAATGAATTCCTGCAAGCTATTAAGCCCTATTCAGTCAAAATCAATACCATCTCTGACGAGATTATATCGTTAAAAGACATTAACTATGAGGGAATGATTCCCTAGGTAGTGGAGGTCACAAAATGAGAAAAAAGCGATGGATTGTGAGCATAGTCATTTTGATTATCATACTTTTCATGAGCGAGTTGATGATGTTGTCCTCAGGAAAGGTTGGAGTTCTCAACATAACGCGGAGAGTTATTTCAGGTGCACCTCATGTTATCGTTCAAGGGCAGACACTGTCTTACCAAGGTAAGGTTCATTGGGAGGAAATCCAAAGTAGTATCGAAGAATATTCCGTAAGCGATGAAGGAACGGTCTTGTATAAAGCACTAGGCACCCCTGTCCCACCACCTTGGATATATGTGAGAAAAGGAAACCATCAGGGTTTCCGATATAAAATCCCGCAGCTTCCCTGGAAACTATAAAATGATCCGGGAACTTCACGAGCGGACATCACCAGATGTCCGCTTTTGCTATGAATTTGTAGTGTTCCTCTCACTTTTCTTCCAATCCGTTAAACTGCCGGAGCATGACGGTGAAACGCTCCAGGTTCCTTATCATCCCATCTGGATATACGGTCATAAAAAGCTGACTCCTTCTCCTTGAGCGCACCAACCGTCGATTGTTGACCAAGTTCCGTAAGAGATAGTAACACCCCGCGCCGATCCTTGGGGTCTTGCTCTTTGCTAACATATCCTGACTTAAAATCAAGGAAATCATGCCTTCTGCCAAAATCGAATTTTTCTATGGAGACTTGTCCTTACTGAGTGATGTAAAACGTGTTGGGCTGGAGATTGCAGCTGCTTATCCGCGTAAAGACGTACTTTTGAATAATGCCGGACTTCATGCTTTTGAACAGCGAGTCACGTCCGAAGGATATGCCGAGATGATTGCCGTCAACTATTTGGCGCCTTGGCTGTTAACGCACACATTGCAATCTTCCCTGATTCAATCCGGCCATGCCCGTGTCGTCAATGTTGCTTCTGAAGCTTCGCGGAATCACGGCACTCTGGTGTTGCCAGATGACTTAACGGATATCACTTCTTTTACTGCACGTGGTTCCTCTCCAATCTATGGAAAAACCAAACTGCTCAATATTATGTTTACTGGTGAACTAGCCAGACAATGGCGTGGAACCGGAATTCGCGTAAATGCCTTGAACCCTGGCTTTAATGTTACGGGTCTTGGACGAGAGCTATGGTTTGCAAGTGTGCTTGAACGCTTGTTAACCTTTTTGCACATCGGCGACCCGCACCGGGGTGCGGATATCATTACTCGGTTGGCTGTGGAATCGAAATATGGCGAGGTATCAGGAGGATATTTTAATGTGGGAACTGGAGCATCTATTGTTCCTATACATCCTGGCGGAGATGAGGCCATGCAAAACACTATGGATCGTTACGAAACAACTAATGAAAGATCACGGCGTGCTGGATTAATTGAACAAAAACAGGGGTGTTCCATAAGCCAGAAACATAGCTAGGAACACCCCTCCCTTTTTCAGTAAATTAGATTACCGCAAATACCTTGTCAAAACCTGCTTTCGTCTTAGCGAACAGTTCACTTGAACTTAAATTCGATGCCGGTGCCAGCACCTCCTGAGCCACCACACCGTTGTAGCCAATGGCCTTCAGATTCTTTAAAAAACCATTCAGGTCAATTACACCTTCCCCAGGATACAAGCGTTCGCCATCCTTCAATTCCTCGATCGGCAAATCGTAAGCGTCATTGATATGCACATGAACAATCTGCTCTTTCTTCAACTTCAACAGATCTTCCATCGGTAAACCATTCGTATGCCAGTGATAGGAATCTACGAGCAAACCTACGTTAGGCGCATGGATCGTCTCGATCCAGTCCAGCGTATCTTCCACACCCCAGATAAACGGATTCTTCCATTGCGTCCGCAAATGATGGCAGCCAACAAACTCCAGCCCTAATCGAATGCCGTAAGCGTCCAAGATATCTGCGCAGAGTCTCAAACGTTTCGTAGCCGCGGCCATAAATTGCGCTGCCGGTTGATCCGTTGAGGGTAAAATATACGTGCAACAGCTGTAACACTCCAGCGAAGCAGAAGCTTCTGCCATAGCGACCAACGATTGCAACCCCTCACGGAATTGTTCATCTGTCGTCCTCCACTCCACCGTCAGACCCGATGAACCAATGATCACCTGATTGCTTTCCAGCAGATGTTTCGCCCGTTCTTTGCCATACGTTTCAATCAATGAGAGCGGATTCAAATCTACAGATCCGAATCCGTGCTTGGCCGCATCGATGATATATTGTTCATCAGACTCGATGTTGCCCAGTCCCGCATTCGTTAACCCTCTAATCATCCCAATCTCCTCCTGTGACTCGTCTGGAATTGCAGCTTGTATATCGTATTCTTTATCATTTTATAATAGCAGTACTCTCCGAAAAAGAAACCATCAAAAAAAGAGCCGCAACAACGTTATATTAACGTCGTTACCGCTCTATCTTTTCTATTTCACAGCCTCTAGCGTATATTGGTTACGCGGAATCTCAAGACGCAGATTCTCTCGAAGCGTCTCATGTTCATACTCCGTGCGGAACAGTCCTCGTTCTTGCAGAACCGGAACAACTAGCTCCACAAAATCTTCCAAGCCATTGGGGCACCACACTACGGAAGCTGTTGCTACCGATCTTCCCAGTCCCAGGGAAAGGTTCGTCCTAGATGAATGCGTCTACTACGTAACCGTTACACTGACCACTGCGCAGTCAGAATGTAAATATGAAGCCAACTTTACTACGTATGGTGATCGTACTATTCCGACAATTGGACCGACATAAACACATCGACCTCATCTTCACTATCCAATATAAATCCAAATCGTTCATACAATCGCCGAGCAGGGCTTCCCTGCAAAACATTTAACATAACACGTTTCCCCTGAACTTCATCCTGTTCCAGCAGCATGTTCAGTACCTGAGTTCCTATTCTCTGGCCTTGATAATCGGGATGTATGTAGAAATGTTCCAATAGATATGCCTCAGACTTGGGCTTCAACGCTACACAACCCACCATTGATCCTTCAAGTTCGATAATCTGTGTCTGCGCAGGGTCGAATGTATTCCGGAAACGTTCACGTACCTTCACATCATCGTACCTTCCCAGTCTGGTTAGATCATCGTATAATACCAAGGCTCGCAAATCAGCGAGTTGCTCTTGGTCTGCCTGTACAGCTTGACGCATTGTTATTTGGTTCATTTGTTGAATTCCTTTCCAGTGGAGAAACGTTAGTTTTCGAATGTCTTATCGCACTATAGAACACTAAAAATCATACCTTTGGCAGCTCACTTGAGCAACATCGGATTTTAGAATGCACTATATTTTTCAAACATATTGAACTCCTCAAAAAAATAAAAAAGCCCAAAAAGGACGGTGCAGTCTTGCTTATACAAATAAGCGAACCCGCAGCCATCCCTTCTGGGATGTAGATTATTATAGAAAACTATGAAATATGTGAAGCTTGTGCTGCATGTTGTAATGCTTCCAAACCCAATGCTAACGCACCACATAGGCCTGCATGCTGGCCCAATCCGGGCTGCACAATATATTGGTCGATATGTTGCGTGATTGGGGCAGCATTTACATAACCATTAAGATTCCGCACTACCTGCTCCCGGATCATAGGAAACAGATGATCTTGCTGCATCACACCACCGCCCAGGATGATCTTCTGCGGCGAATGAAGCAAGATGGCCGTTGTAATCGACTCCGCAATGTAAAAGGATTCGATCTCCCACGCCGGATGATCTGCCGGCAGTTCACTGCCAGGGATCTGCCAGCGAGCTTCAATGGCTGGACCTGCTGCCATTCCCTCCAGGCAATCGCCATGATATGGGCATAATCCGGCAAAGTGATCGTCTGGATGGCGTCTTGTGCGAATATGTCCACCCTCGGGATGTAACAATCCATGGACTCGTTGGCCCCCTGCCACAAGTCCGACACCAACGCCTGTACCAATCGTGTAATATACACAGTTGTCCAGTCCTTGCGCCGCTCCCCACGTCACCTCACCGAGCGCGGCAGCATTCACATCCGTATCCCATCCAAAAGGAACCGGAAATTCATGCTTCAAGGTTCCAATCACATTACAGTTTCCCCACCCAGGCTTAGGTGTGGTCGTAATATAACCATAGGTGGGACTATCCGGTTGCAGATCAATCGGACCAAAGGAGCCGATCCCTATGGCTTCCACATCTTTATCCCTGAAATAGTCGATCACCTTGGCAAGAGTGGTCTCCGGATGTTCTGTTGGAAAGCTAATCCGATCTTCAATCTGTCCATGCTCATTCCCTACACCACATACAAACTTTGTTCCGCCCGCTTCTATAGCTCCAATACGCATCGTTCTGGGCTCCTTTCCTTCATTACAATTAACCTGTAGCCTTGGTTGGTGATATCTCATAGATATGAAGTGAAGAGAAGACCAGATCAGTATTTTCGGAATGAGCAGAGATGCCCTTGGAATCCCCATCCGGATAGATCAGATCCGTAATAACGGCCTGACCATCATTTGCAAATACCTCCACAGATGAATGATCTACAAAGATACGCAAACTTTGATTCCCATTTACATCTTTTAACTCAGCTGTATGGCGGCTCAGGAAATGTTCATGAAAATCGCCGATACCCGATCCACTACGATCGATATACACTTCCCCTCGGTTGGCGTCTACGCCAACGAGCGTTTCGTTGTCAGCTCCGCTTCTTAAGGCAAAATGAAACGACTGATCCTGAGCCCACTCTGCATGGATCTCATAGTTCACTAGTTGCAAAACGTTCAACTGCTCACTCACTTGCTGAATCGAAGCATCCTGTAGGGACAATACTGGCGTACGGGCTTGCTCAAGTTCACGTGCAGGACGTTGAATCAGTATTACTTCTCCGGCTCTTGTCTCCAGTGACAGCTCCCGTGCAATGGTCATTGCTCCACGATAATCATTGGTTGGCGTCTGATTGGCATACATCCAGTTGCTCATCCACCCCATGAACAAGCGTCTGCCGTCTTCAGCCGGAATGTCAGACCAACTAACTCCCGCGTAGTTATCCCGGCCATGATCAATCCAGCGAATCGCATGGGATGCTTCATCTGGGACAAATGTAGTTCCATCAAAATCTCCGGTAAAATATTGTGTTCTGGATCCTTCTATGAATGCAGGATCTGCACCGATGCTAACGAGCATCACCCATTTCACCTGCCCTGAATCTCCATCCACTGCAAGTGGGAACAGGTCCGGGCATTCCCACACGCCATCGTGTGAACCGATCCCTTCGCCAAATTCACTTCCTAGCGTCCAATCCTTCAGATTGTGTGATTGGTACAGACATACCGTTTGACCACAAGCGATAATCATAATCCATTCCTTGGTCTGCTCATGCCAGAACACTTTGGGGTCACGGAAATCAACAAAGGACTCATGCTTTAATACCGGATTACCCTCGTATTTAGTCCAGGTTCTGCCGTTGTCTTTGCTATACGCCAGACTCTGACGCTGAACAGGATGCTCATTTGGTACTTCCAGATGATGTGTAAAAATGGCTACCAATCCCGGCTCATCTTCGAAAAATCCAGAAGTATTGTTCCAGTCCACCACCGCACTGCCGGAGAAGATCATGCCATGTTCATCCGGTGCAAGAGCTACAGGAAGTTCCTCCCAAGTGACGAGATCTCGGGTTACCGCGTGACCCCAATGCATTGGCCCCCATGTAGTACCAAACGGATGATACTGATAGAACAAGTGATACTCCCCATTAAAAAACACCATGCCGTTTGGGTCGTTCATCCACTTCTCTTTCGGTGAAAAATGGTATTCATTTCTGTAATCTTGTTTAAGAATTGTCGACATTATGGTTTCTCCTCCGTACTTTTCTTTATTTGTTATTACGGTCATATCCCGCTTGTTTAATCTGTAGCCATTCTTGCAATCCAAGGCGATCCAGCTCTTTCAAGTAAGCATCCCATTCCTGATCTACTTTCCCGTTCTGATACCATTCTGTACGCAGACGTAACACGTAGGCGAAGAGATCGGTCTCAATCGTGGACAATCGATCCAGTTCATCAATGGAGAAGAACACACTTGGATATACGTTCTCCGCTTTCATATGCGGAACCATAACCTTGTCGAGAAGTTCCATCCGCCAAGCCGCATCTTCCGGTTTGGTTGTGTATTTGTCATAATAACTGTCGAGAATGGCCAATGGTCCTGCGATACTGGTTTTTTGTCTGAGTTCCACAGGTGCAGATCCTTCCAGTGGAAGATGCTTCAGCATCCCTTTGGATTCATCGAATTCAAAAATATTTTGCTGACTCTCGTCTCCATAGGTACCCCAGTTGTTCTGTACGGATTGGAGCGGATCGTACAATTGGTCTACCCACTTCGCTGTGGATTCCAGGTTTTTATTGCTGCTGGTAATGACCATGCGACCACGATCAAGCCCAATTCCGTTTGTTCTTGTGACATTGACCTCTCCGTTAGGCCCGGCAACCGGAGGCAGAACATCATACGTATCATTCATGCCTGTAATGTTAGCCTTATCCCATGTGAAGTACATGCCGTACTTATTATCCTTGCCTTTCGCCAGGTACGTGTTCCAATCCTGTTGGTACGATTCAACATCCACGAGGCCTTCCTTAACCAGCTCATGAATGTATTTAACCGCTTCCTTGTAGCCTTCATCAGCTGCCGTGAAGACCACTTTCCCATCATTGGTTACCACGGTATGATCCCAGTTCTCTCCGAGTCCAAATGCCGCAAAGAGAAATGTCAGATCTTCTCCGCCCGGTTTGTTAATGAAAGATAACGGAATTTCGTCTGCCTTACCGTTGCCGTTTGGATCTTGAGTTTTGAACGCGATCAATACTTCTTTCAGTTCTTCGGTTGTCGTTGGCATCTTCAGTCCAAGCTTGTTCAACCATTCCACATTAATCCAGGGCAAGTTATCCACTGACTGAATCCGTTGTTTGCCACTTCCGAGTTCTTCAATCCATGGGAATGAATAAATATGTCCGTCTGGAGCCGTGATCATGCTCTTGTATTCGGGAGCTTCCTCCAGAACCTTTTTTAGATTGGGCATGTGTTGTTCAATCATGTCCTCAAGTGGAATGATCGCCCCGTCCTTCGCCAGTTTCAGGAGATCATAGTCCCCGTAACCTGCATCAAAAATGGCATCCGGCAAATCACCGCTGGCAACCGCTAGGTTTCTTTTTTCTGCAAAGACATCACTCGTATAGTTCTTCCAGTTGATATGCACATTGGTTTTCTCTTCGAGTCGCTTGTTAATCAACTTGTCATTCGGATCAGCGGGAGCCAGCGGAGAGCTCTGTGTTATAAAATTCAATGTCACCTTGCCATCAGGGGATTGCGCCTCACTTGCCGCGCCGCCTCCACCCCCACCACAGGCGGTTAGAAAGAGCATTGCAGATAACATTGAAATGGACGCCGTTGTAACGGCTTTTCTGGACTTGTTCACTTTTTTCATAATAATGACCTCCATGAGTTGGATTGGATCAACTTACTGTATCGCAGGCTGTTCACTATTTGAGGGAACCGACCATGACACCTTTTTCGAAATACTTCTGGAAGAACGGGTACATGATGATGAGTGGCAGACTCGAAATGACAATCGCTGAGTATTTAATCATCTCGGAGAGCCGTTTCAGTTCTGCCATCGCAAGCTGATCACTGATCATGCCCGGTGCAGCCTGATTCTGAATCAGAATGGAACGCAGAACGAGCTGTAACGTATGCAGGTTCGGATTATCGAGATAGATCATTGCATCAAAATAGGAATTCCATTGCCCAACGAACGCATAAAGTGCGAGTACAAAAATGATCGGTTTCGACAACGGAATGACGATCTGGAAGAAAATCTTCATCTCAGAAGCGCCATCCACGTTTGCAGCTTCTTTCAGTTCCCGAGGGACTCCTTTGAAAAAGGTTCTGGAGAGAATGATGTTCCAGACGTTAACGGCTCCAGGGATGATGATCGCCCACACCGTATCGAGCATGCCGAGATTACGTATGAGTAGATAAGTCGGGATTAATCCCCCGCCGAAGAACATGGTAATGATAAAGATAATCATGAAAAATCCACGACCCGCGAGCCTATCATCCGACAATGCATAACCTGCAAATATGGATACGGTCACGGTGATCAGTGCAAAGGAAACCGAGTACAATACCGCATTTGCAAACCCCCGGATCATGGCTGGATTGGACAAAATCATCTGATATCCGTCCAGACTCCAGTCCGATACATTAAAGGACAGTCCACGATTCAGTAGCACCGTCGGGTCCATGAATGAGGCGATAACAATATAAATCAGGGGAACAACCACAACCAGTACAGCACAGGTGAGAAAGATGGCATTGAGTGTGAGGATCAATCGATCCATTCCCGTGTGTTTAACAACCATGGATAATACTCCTTTCCTAATAGAGGCCTTCGCCTTCATTCAATTTCTTCACAATCAGATTCACCGTCACCAGCAAAATCACATTGATCACCGAGTTGAACAATCCAACTGCCGCAGAATAAGCGTAATCTCCAGACTGTAGCCCCACCTTGTAGACATACGTGGCAATAATCTCGGAGGAAGGCAGGTTCATGGACGTCTGCATCAGATAGGCCTTCTCAAATCCAATGGACATAATCCCGCCAGCTGCAAGGATAAAGACGATGGCCATAATCGGACGAATCGTTGGAAGGTCAATGTGGCGAATACGCTGAAGGAGATTGGCTCCATCCAGATTAGCCGCATTGTGCAGCTCCGGATCAACGTTGGCCAAAGCCGCGACGTATATGATGGAAGCCCAACCCGCTCCAGTCCAGATATCGGACAAAATGTAGATCCAGCGGAAATATTCCGGTTCAGACATGAACATAATCGGCTGACCTGTAATCCATGTGGCTAATTGATTAATTGGCCCTGTCGGTGAGAGGAAGATGAACAGCATACCCACAACAACAACAACCGAGATGAAATTGGGTGCGTACAGAAACAATTGAATATTTTTCTTAATGCCAGCTTTGCGTACCTGATTCAGCATGAGTGCCAGTAAAATGGGCACCGGGAAACTGAATATCAATCCCAAAAAGCTGAGTTTAAGCGTATTCATTAAAATGATATCGAAATTGGGTGAAGCTATAAATTTCTCGAAATGCTTCAGGCCTACCCAATCACTACCCATGATGCCTTTGATCGGACTGAAATCCTTAAACGCAATGATGGCTCCGTACATCGGAATGTACTTGAAGATAAGAGTCAAAATTAAGGCTGGTGCAAGCAACATATATAAAAAGTAATTTTTTTTGAGTTGCTGCAACCTGTGACCGCTTGTCGTCCTCACTTTCAGTACCCTTCCTTCGCCCTTTTTGCTGTCGGCTATGTTATCCAACACGATACCCCCGTTCATTCTAGAAGTTGACAATTGTTTTCAGTAAGGGCTTTCAATATTTACAATTGCCTATTTGATAATTTACAATTTATCAGGTTTCAACGGATTTAGTCAATACGTTTTGTAAAAAAATTTTTGTGCATTTGATCATTTCATCTTTGCATTAATGTAACTAAAGAGGATTGAATTTGCATGTATACAGCACTGAATCGTTAATACCAGCCTAGATATTTCTATATCATTACTGTAATAGATCATCATTGTTACACTAGTTAACGAAACTTCTGGAACAATTATGAAAATAGAATTCACCTATCTAAATGTAAATGTAATTGTGCATTTGTAAAACAGAGATTGCTATTTGTCCCGTTCTATTATACATTTGACTTAGAGAAGAATATGGATGACTATTGATGATTAGAGGTGAAGCATTAGATGGCAAAGGAAAAAGTCACGATACAAGACATCGCTGATGCTTTGGGGATCTCCAGGAATACAGCTTCCAAAGCATTAAATGACAGCGGAAACATCCCGGATGAGACCCGAAATCGTGTAATTAAAAAAGCAATTGAACTTAAATATAAACAGTTTGCCTATATGGACAATGAGCATGTTCTAAGCAAGGCTCCGGGCAATATCGCCCTGTTAACTGAAAACCTGCCTAATACATCTCACTTTGGTTCGTTGTTAATCAGTGGTCTGGAGAAAAGAATCAGTGCGGAGGGATACAATCTCTCGATTCATATCGTGCGTGAAGACGATCAAGATACACTTACACTTCCCAACAATTTTGATATAGCCAAAGTAGACGGCATTATTTGCATTGAATTATTTGATTTGGAATATACACAGCTGATTACCGATCTGGGCATTCCCACCATCTTTATCGATTGCGCTTCCAACATATGTTATCCCGAATTCCAAGCAGATTTGCTACTCATGGAGAATGAACATAGCATCTACCAGTTAACCACAAAATTAATTGAGAGCGGCTACACAAGTATCGGATTCGTTGGAGATTACAATCACTGCAAGAGCTTTAATGAACGATGGGTTGGATATCACCGTGCTATGCTGGAGGCGGGGTTGCAGGTCGACCTGTCCCATTGCATCGTAGACAATGATCGCCTGTGTTTCTCCAAGCCAGGATGGTTGAACCAGCGAGTGGCAGAACTGGCATCCCTACCTTCCGCCTACGTATGCGCTAATGACTTTATAGCAGTTGATCTGATCAGGGCGTTAAAAGATAGAAATGTCGCTGTGCCACAGGATATTGCGATATGCGGATTCGATAATGCACCTCAATCTCGAATTATTGAGCCAGCATTAACGACGGTTCATATTTATAGCAATGAGATGGGCATTAAGACTGCGGAGATGCTATTATCCCGGATTAATAGCCCGACACAGCCGTATCAGGTCTCACACATTGTGACCAAACCCATCATCAGGGAGTCCACACCAGCAATCATGGCCGATCATTCTCAGATGATTCATAGTTCTGCAAAATAAAAAAAACGTATGTCTCACGAGTAACAGCTCGTGAAACATACGTTTTTTGGTGGTTTCGATTTGGTTGGATGAAAACTCTATCCTATCCATTCCATCACGGCCTAGATAAATCTCATCTCGCGATTAGATCTCTTTCAAGATGCCTTTTACAAGTCCGATAAAGGTTGTTTTCACTTGCGCAGCCACTTCAATAACTTCATCATGACTTAACGGCTGATCCAGAATACCACAGGCCATGTTGGTCAGACAGGAAATGCCTAGTACCTTCATACCGCCATGAATGGCAACAATGGCTTCAGGTACTGTGGACATACCCACTGCATCCGCACCCATCGTACGAATCATGCGAATCTCCGCTGGTGTCTCATATGCCGGGCCACTCCACCATGCATAGACACCTTGCTGCAGGCCAACATTCTGCTCTTCTGCAACCTTAAGAGCAATGCTGCGCAGTTCGCGATTGTATACCTCTGATACGTCTGGGAAACGAACACCCAGTTCGGCGTTATTCGGCCCCATCAACGGGTTATTGCCTACCAGGTTAATATGATCTGTAATGAGCATCAGTTGACCCGGCTCAAAGCTTGTGTTGATGGCTCCGCAGGCATTGGTGATAAGCAATTGCTCGACACCCAGCGCCTTCATGATCCGAACGGGGAAAGTCACTTCGTCTAGTGTAAAACCTTCATAATAATGAAGGCGGCCTTTCATCGCTACAACCGTTTTGCCCATCAGTTCACCAATAACCAATTCATTGGCATGACCAATAGCCTCCGATTGGGCGAAATACGGAATATCTGTATACGGAATAACGGTCGCATTTTCAATCTCGTCCGCGAGCGCTCCCAGTCCGGAACCCAGGATCATGCCTACGGCAGGTTTGGTATGGATTCGGTTTAATATGTAATCTCTTGCTTCCTGAATATGTGCGGATTGATGCATAATGATATCCTCCTGATGATCTGAATTGAGTAACGAAAACTGAGTTAATGAGGTGCTACTCATCAAGTGTAATGAACAATGGTCTTGATGTAAATGGAAGCTGTTCTATATACAATAAAAAAACGACCCTATGCTCCAGGATCGTTTAAAAACTTGGACATGTCCTAATCCAATGTATATTTGTTTCTACTCTTCATGTAATCGATTGTCATGATCAGCAACAGCATCAATGTAGCAAACATCAGCGGTTTGGCAAAAGTACCTTCTTCAAAAATATAATAACTAAATGTAAAATTTCCGGCAAAAGTAATTAAATAGTTTCGGATGTAATCCATCTTCTCATCTCATTTCAGGAAAGAATTTGGTTCACCATTTCTTCAACCCTATCATACACTTCCATTTAAATCCACATTTTCATCCTCCATACAAATCAACGCCTCAATCATGCACGAGATAGCCGTAGTGTACAATCTATATGGAGTACAGCAAAAAATCGGTCACATCGTGACCGATTCTCTTCATTTCCCTGATGTTCAGGACATAGGGTTAATGATACGCCAAAATGATTCCTTTGGCTGTAACTGCTGATCAAAAACAAAAGGCCAATTTTTGCGTCCGCGTACCGGGAAATGGTCAAGCCAAGTATAATTATCGGCCACTCCCCAGAATGTCACAGAGGTAATGGATGATTTATACTCACGGAACAAATTAAAGATTTCTTCATATCGACGCTCCTGTAACTCAGCCATCTCCGAAGTTGGCGCGGTGAGGTCCGTTCGACGATCCTCATAACGAAACACCGACATATCCAGCTCCGTAACATGTAACTGTACATCCAGTGAAGCATAACGCTCAATAGCCATTCGGATCTCCTCAATCGAAGGACCATGAATATTCCAATGCCCCTGCAACCCAATCCCGTGTACAGGCGCTCCCTTGTCCAGCAAAGACCGAACCAGATTGTAGATCTTCTCCCGTTTGACCGGATCTGTCTCATTGTAGTCATTATAGAAAAGAAGCGCATTTGGATCAGCTTCATGAGCCATACTGAACGCTTGCAGCAGATAATCTTCCCCCACCAGCTCTAACCACTTCGTATCCCGCATGAACAGGTCAGTCTTATCTTCAACAGCTTCATTGACGACATCCCACGCATATATTTGCCCCTTATACCGACCTACTACTGTATCAATATGTTGCTTCAAGCGAGATAATAGCAGCTCTCTGGAAGCAGGGGCACCTGAGGTATCCTCAAAGACCCATTTCGATGTTTGATTATGCCAGACCAAAGTATGTCCGCGAACCCCAATCCCTTGGGCAACAGCAAAATCAACCATTTTATCCGCCGCCTCAAAATTATAACGATCCTCTTCCGGGTGAATTTCTTCAAATTTCATCTGATTTTCAGCCGTGATGCTATTGAAGTGTTTGGCGATGAAATCCCCTTCGGACTGCAACATTCTGGTATGTACAGCAGCACCTATTTTGAACGTATTAGCGTACGCAGCATGTAGTGATGGAATTTCAGTTGGCATTTACAATTCCTCCCTGCCATTTTTTATCCATCATATCGTTTGTTGAATACGCTTACAATGAACAAATTATACTTCTTCCCCCTCATATTTAACTATTTATGATCCTGGGCCCTGTTCGCACAACAAAAACACCTCCACGTCTGTTCCACTGCTCATCGCAACAGAACATTTCTCGGAAGGTGTTTTGTGATCGGATGTTCAGTTAAATTCAACTCATGTACCAAAGAGGGTATGAAGTGTTACAGCTTGTCCACCTGTAACAAGGTCAACTGTTTCACTGTGCATGCCGGGTTAATTTGCTCCTCGGACAGAATGTTCAGCTTGATCAGGCTTTTCAGCTTATGACTGTCTACCTTGGACAACAATCGCCAGATGTCCGGGTCTGGAAGAGAAGCATACAGCTTCTGATCATCGTATTCCTTCCGGTTCTGAAGCACTGTTTTCACGGTGTAACCACCAACCTGCGTCTCATAGACCCCTTGTTCTGCACAATACGCGACAATCTCATCTCGTAGTACAGACAACTGCTGCTCAATATCTTTTTGCTGCTGCTTCAGGTCAAAGTAAGTTTGTACTTTCTGCTCCATATCGATCACGCTCCTCTACTATCATAGGTATGCGAGGATCGCTAGTTTAGGACTGGCTGTTTATTTTATTTGAAAAAAGTGGTCTTGCTATTACTTAATCGTATACTGTCTCATTGTGTATCCCCGTATTACGATTACAGCAGGTGTTCATTCAAATATGGATTATGGATAGCCATACTGTGAACCCTTTTCATTACATCTGGTCCCATGGGTACATCCCCAACGCGTCTTAACAGAATCCAGCGCAGACAAGCTATTGCTCCAAAAACCTGCTCCTCCTCCAACGTGTACGTATAACTTGCAGAACGTGCAAATTGAGCGTGATACATCTCGCCGTAACTTTCCCCATTATAGATGGTGATCAGAAACACAGACCATGCCATATCGTATCTTGGATCACCATACTGCCCATTAGTCCAATCGATGATGGTGTAATGGTCGTCCATCTCAAGAATGTTTCCCAGATTATAATCGCCATGAATCAAACGGTCCTGTCTGATCTGGACCTGCTGAATCAACTGTGCCAGAAGATCATTTATATCGTCATGTAATTCAATTTGAGGAAAAAAGTATTGAACAAAATCGTACCTGAATATGTATTCTTCATCTTCTACAGCACTCACTTCATTCACCGGATAACGATGGACCTCCATTAATCGCTCAACCAAATGTGTCAGTTTGGTTTGTGTTAATTGGGTAATCGGCTTTCCATCATAGCTCGTTAACAGCACTTGATTCCCTTGCTCGTCTAATCCCCAACCGTAGGGTTTGGAAACACGAATTCCACTTTGATAAAGCTTGGACAATAATCGATATTGTTTGGCGATATCCGGTTTGGAATCCTTGTCCCAGACTTTCAATACGTACCGCTGATCTTCCATTTCAATTCTCATCACACTTGCTTCCAGTCCAGGTGGCAAGGGAATGATCTGAACCTCCTGTTCAATCACCTGCTGGATACGTTCATCCAGTTCTATCCAATTCATCTGGCTAAGTTGAATTATCATCGTTTCCCCTTCTTCCATGTTATGAACGCCTCTCCTGGTTAGTCAGGTATAATCAGGCCTTTGCCAATGACATTAGCGGATACCGGCTGCTTGCCCAATTCTCTGGCCCATACCGACAGCTGTCCCATATGGTGAATCTCATGGGCGATCACATGTCGCATAACTTCTCCCCATGAATCTGTACTGGCCTTGCCAGCTGAGCGATGATCGATATAAGCTCTTTTTTCCATACTCGAATCCCAGGCTGTAACAAATGCCTCTACATCAGGACGTAACTTGCGATCGAGTCGCCTTACCGCCTCAAGATTCTGGTAGTTTGCAAAATCTTCTGCATCATCCGGTTTGCCCTGAAGCAACTGAAGCCAGCTCCACTCTACATCAATGATATGAAATAATGTTTGTAATATGTTGCCTACTCCGCCCGTGCGAGGCCGAAGCAATTCTTCAAGCGGTACATCTTCACACCATACATACCATTGCTCACGCACCATCCAGTTATAACGAAAGAATGTTTCCATTGGTATATTCCCCTTTATCGATGTTTTTCATAGAGATTTGATCAATTCTGTATTGGCAAAGGTATCCTCCGAATATTTACACTTACCACTCCGATGACAGAACAACCTTCCGATCGCTGTTATCCCCAGATTTTTTTGATTCATTTTATAATGGGAAACTCCGGGGATAAAGGCGAACACTTCGCTTCTTCAGGTTTTTTCTGTCCTCTTCGTTTCGTGTAAATATTCTGTTGAATTTATTTAGTTAATTTCTTTTTTATATACAAGATTACATGAATACCTGCATAAATAAACAGGACATTGAACAAATATAGAAGTACGTTTAAATGGATGCCAGATATAAACCAGATTGTTCCGTCCGAGTTGGCATAATGATAATCCGTAAAGAATCGGATCGGGAAACCATACTCTGTTCGGAGCGGTCCATCTTCAGTATGTAAAGTTCCAGGAATACATAGGATGGCTAATACAGCAAGCCAGGCTGATAGATTCATTATTCTTTTGTTAATCGTCAATACATCTCCCCCTTATTCAACACTAACGGTATCTTCACCAAAATACGTCCCTTCCAACTTTTGATCCATAAAGTCTCTTAAGTCCTTTTGATCAAGTATATATTTCGAATCTCTATTAAATCTGCTTTTTCTGGATACAATAATCTGTTTCCGAACGTGTGCTCCACCGTCGCCTGTCCTGGTGTACACGACTATGCTCATCTCTGTGCTTATCACTTGATTTCTCGAAATCGGCTTATTTGGATCAGGGTTATTCGTGATTAGAAAATACAGAAACATGATTGCCGCACCTATGAAAAACCAGAATCGCCTACGTTTTCCTAGCATTACAGCGCATTCTCCGTATCCACCACGTTGGCAAACAGTCTCAGTACCGTATTGTGATGTTCAATAATCTGCTCCGCTTGAAGCGTCTTTGAATTCCATGTGCTGTGCGCATCTTGAACCAGATTGACCGTGTAACCCAGACTGTACGCTCTGCGGCAAGTCGTGTCTACACATACCTCGGTCTGCATACCCGCAAGAATCAACTCCGTCACGCCATCTTCTTGCAATTTCAGATGCAGATTGGTTTCGTGAAATGAATCCGGTGTCTCCTTTTCGATCACGAGGTCACCAGCAATCGGTGTGATGGACGGATGAATGGCCCACCCTGAAGTTCCTCGTTCCAGTGGACTGCCTCCCCCTTCGCAGTGCTGGATATATATGATGGAATGCCCTGCTTCACGTGCCTTGGCAATTAACATCCGGATCTTCTGAAGCAATCGTTCTCCTTGATATACGGGATCTGCTTCATCAAACATCGCTACCTGTACGTCAATAATTAGAAGTGCACAATGCGTTGTCATTTTGCTTTCCTCCTGACAAATCCATTTAATTCAACTCTTTCTTCTTTGCTTTTTTAACAAAACTTCCAATCCCTTATCAATCAATACAAATAGGACAGCGGCAAGAACGCCAAATAAGGTCAGAACTAACGTCTCTTTGAAATCCAAGATTGCTTCTCCTGCGCCCATGACCAGATAATAAATATACATACCTAAAACTCCAGCACATGCATAACTCAATAGCCTCGTACTTAGATACAATACATGATTGTCGAATTGAATTCGGCTTAGCAGATAGTCCACCAATATCGATAAAGGTAGCCCGATCAATACGATCAAGGGAGTCGCGTATACCAGATAAATAAGAATGTAAAAATCAAAACTGTAGGATTCATTCATCGATATGAGACTTGCAGCCAAAGTAAAACCAATGATGGTTAGAACGGTTGTTATCAGCTTTCTTCCCATATTCATCTCATCACTCCAATACAGTTATCTCTATTCATTGGATGTGCTCATGCGTCAGATTTTGCCGGCTGCCATCCGATTTCTTGAGACCAACGATGTGCTCTCTGTAATATACTCCACACCATTGGTCCTTTTCCTTCAACATATTTGGGACGCTCATCTTTATACAGTGACATGAGTCTGTGCTTTTCTTCCGCATAGTTCAAACAATCTTCTGGGTGTTCTCTTAAATAGTCTCTGAACAGCAAGGTCATCTGCTCGGAGAAACTGCCTACCTGTCTAACGTGTATATGTATCCTTCTGCTTCCGGGTACTTCACGAAAGTAACGTTTAGTCTTATCGGGATTTTCTGCTCTGAATACAAATCCGACTGTTTCGATCTCACGTTTGTAGTCCAACAGATTCTCATAATTAGAAACAGATATTTGTATATCTATGATAGGTTTGGCGTCTATTCCAACAATTGAAGTGGACCCAACATGGTCAATCCGCACGGCCTTTTCTCCTAACGCTTCTCTTAATTTCGAACCCGTTTCGAGAAACAAATCATGCCATGCCGGGTCATACTTTGCAATTCTCCATTGATCCTCCATACAACTCCTCCTTGGTTATCCAATCAAACTATATAATTAAATAACACGTTCTTTTAACCTTTTGTTACATGTAGATTATTTAGTGATGCCATATAGAGATCATGCAAAATCATCATTGTTTATCCCTAGTTCTATTTGGTTTTGGGATTCAATCATATATTCGTACACATCATCAATTTCTGTTATCCCTTTAATATTCTCTTTTAACAGTTCAATAATTAATTGATTATCACTCTCTCGCATCTTTATATCTTCCATATAATTATCGTTATAGTCGTTCATAAAATCTAATTTGTTCTTATAAAACCGAAATCTTTCCAACACATAAATTTCTTTAAGATTAATAAATAATGCTATAAAATCCTTAAGGTTTCTGGCCACTAACGTTACTTGATTCCCAAATGCCGTAGGTTGAATAAAGATAATAGGCGCTTCTTCCAAATCACTAATGAATCTGTTGAACGTGAAAAAAGCAAAATGGTCACCATCTGCCCCTGTTCTTCCAAATATGATGGCATCATCTGGCGTACAATAGTATCTATCATCATCATTGTTAAAACTAATATAAAACCCCACATAGTCATGAAGGGTCGCATCATGTTGTTTACGTAAAAAAGAGAAGGACCCATAGGCCCTTCCCTTAACTTCTTAATGATAATCACACTTGAAATTTGTAAACTCAGCTGAAGCATTTTGCCCGCTCGCGTATAACCCAATAAGTACGCCTGTAAAACCTCCTGCCACCTCCGATGATAGGTATCTCGTCTGTGCCGTGCCCAGCAGAATCTCTTCACCATCTGCTTTAAGCAAGAAGCTGTAACGTTCCTGACTTGACCGGATGACCAGCGTTGCATGCTGTTTATTTCCCAGATCCACTTCATGTTCTCTCGATTTGATATCACCGATATTTAGACGCTCGATCACCTTATAACCGTCCTGTTGCCCACGAATAGCCACTTCATAATGATGATTCTCATCCATGTAGATCGTGATCCCGGCTTCTCCACTCGTCAGACTGACATCAACTGAAATTGTTGCATTAAAATCTTTTTGACGTAGCCCGATGAACGTTGGGGATGCCGGAACGTCCAGCGTTACATCGGTTCCTGTTAGCGTAAGCTTATCTGATTCAAGCTGATAATGCTCTGTATTTGGATGACGAAGGTAACACCAGTCGAGGTTCCAGTCTGTATTTGCAAACGTGTAATTCTTCTTATCCTGCTGGATCACCGTTTCAGGAATACGATTAGTCTCAAAACTCGTCAGCGTTGTACCTTCATGTCCGGCTGTAAACCATCCGTCTTCACCAAACGTAATCGGAGTCAGAAATACTTCTCGGCCCAGATGATGGTACGTAGCCCATCTGCCGATCTGTCGGAATCCCAAGTGGAAAAGCCACCAGTTCCCCAGATCATCCTGAACCAGATCACCATGACCCACACCCTGTAACTCATACCCGCCCAGATTGCGATTGGTTAGAACTGGATTGTGCGCATAGGCTTCGAACGGACCCGAAGAAGAAGTTCCCCGAGCATACGTAACCATGTGACCATACTCCGTGCCGCCCTCAGCAGCAAGCAGGTAGTAGTATCCGTTTATTTTATACAGATGTGGGCTTTCCAGATATCGTCCACCTGTTCCGTTCCATATCGAACGACTCGAGGTCAGTTTGCGACCAGTTTCAATCTCAAGCTTACACTGGACAATTCCGCCAACGCCTTCATCATCCACGCCATTACTCATAAACAAGGTTTTACCATCTTCAAAATACAAATCGGGATCAATCCCGCCTTGATCCACATAGATAGGCTCAGACCATTCTCCGTAGATATCGTCCGTCCAGACATAGAAATTCTGATGTGTTGTATCATTCGTTGTGACCATATAAAAACGCCCGTTATTGTGCCTGATGGTTGGGGCAAATACACCCCCGGAGCTGTTCACCGTCTCAAGTTGAAACTGGCTTTTACGAGTCAGGCAGTGACCAATCTGCTTCCAATTCAGCAAATCCTTGCTTTCAAAGAGCGGTACGCCCGGAAAATATTGAAAAGAACTGCACACCATATAGTATGTATCGTGCACCTTAATCACACTAGGATCTGGATAAAAACCTTTCACAACAGGGTTATTGTATTTCATTACTCCACTCCATCTCTTATCATCAAATTCATAAATATAAGAATTCAACTTCGTAACAACTAAAAAAATTAAACACCATCGGGCGTAAACTTGCAATGAATATGGTTTGCATCTTGGAGCTAATTTTATTAAATTAATACATATGTGATTTTAGAAGATTGAGGGTAGGGAGTTGTACAGATGATCAAAGCAAATGGGGAGCCCCAGTTCCTTCCTTTATATGAGGCGCTGGCAAGCGAAGTCAGATGGAGAATCATGGACATGATTGCAGATCGCGAAATGAATGTGAAGGATATTGCCGCAGTATTAGAGCTTAGCCCCTCCATTGTCACGATGCATATTCGCAAACTGGAGGATGCGGGTCTAATTGGGAGCAGACGAGTTCGGATCAACGGAGGCACGCACAAATTATGTTACCTCAAGCAAAATCATATTGAGATCGAGCTGCCATCCGCAAGCCAAACTTCACGAACCAGAGAACAGACGATAGCCGTTGGACACTACACTGCTTTTGATATTCACCCTACCTGTGGGCTAGGAACACTTGAGAAAGAAATCGGCGTCTGGGACGATCCACGTTACTTCCTTGATCCTGAGCGGGTACACGCCGCTATCCTGTGGTTTGGGAAAGGTTATGTAGAATATAAAACACCTAACTTTGTACTTCCCGACCAGACAACCGATGCTATTGAAATATCGATGGAACTGGCGTCTGAAGCTCCGGGTTTACGGGATCATTGGCCTTCGGATATTAGCTTTACCTTCAATGGTGTTTCTCTTGGAACGTGGACAAGCCCTGCCGACTTTGGCAGAGCAGCACGCGGCAAATATACGCCGGAATGGTGGCATCGCAATGTGAATCAATATGGTTTATTGAAGACCATCCGCATTGATGCCTCCGGTACGTATATGGATGGTGAGCGGATGTCAGACATTACTCTGAAAGATGTCAAACTAGACGAACCGTTCTGGACGCTTCGTTTCACAGTTGACGAGGAAAGCCCCAACGTAGGTGGATTAACAATCTATGGTGCCGGTTTTGGTAACCATGATCAGGATATTGTTATTCGTGTACTTCAGATCTGAAGCAACCGCTGAGGGGAGGTGGTGATATCATCGGATCTGGCATTAGAAGAATGACCTGTCTATGTGTTAGCAATCATTTTGTGTTTGGAACCACTTTCTTAGCTGATTAATATGAGCTTGATGATACCGGTTATGGTCAGCCATATGCCATAATCCCCAACGTACCGTAGCTTGCTTTTCGTTCTTATGTCCAAAAGTAACTACTCGATCCAGATCAGAGTCTACTATGTGTGTGCATGTTTCATTCAGAAGTGCTAGTACACCATCATATTGAAAGATAAGTGTGTCTCGTGACACACCTTGAACCAGCGGAAGTCTATTATTTTCATCGATCATGGGACCATATTGCTCTATTAATGGCTGAGGAAGGACAGCTCCCTTTATTCTATAAACCCAATTGAAATCAACGAACGTAATATGTCGTATTAATTGAGCCGTACTATTAAACTGGTTCTTTTCCCCTTTATAATCTACCTCTTCTTGCGACATACCTTCTGTAATTGATTTAAGTCTTTGGCTATTTTCTGTTACAGTAGAAAATAACATCCCTACAACTGGTGACATGTTGGCTTCACCTTGTAGATCGTAAATCATAGTCATCCCTCCTCTTTACCCTCGTTCTTTCAACAGGTCCTTAATTTCCCTTAACTCTGATAATATTTCTTTGGTGTGCTGGCTATTTTTTGAGTTATCTATTCCAACTTTCACAACATAAATACCGAGGAACAGATACACTACCAACATAATGATCATTCCCATGTACATCTCTCCTTTCCAAAGTAGCAGCACCTTGCTATGAACGTTTACTGCCGTCTATATCCTCTCTCTCCAACTGATTTCCATGGAATGCCTTCAAAAGAAAAGCCCGATCCGGAACGTTCAACCGTTCATACGATTTCAGATACTCCCTGTTGTCATATGGAACGCCAATGAATTTAACGTCCACTTTGCCCTCTTGGAGATCCACAATGCCATATCTAGCTATGGCAAGATCGTTACAGCCTAGAGCGCCCGGATTCATATATACTCTTTGATCTGTCCTATAATAATGAAGAATATGATAATGACCAAAACAAACCAAATCATGGGCCGTCCCCTGATATCTTGCATCCAATTTGGTCCTGGATGGTTCTTTATCGATGACATCCAACTTGTCGTTGTTCATATGATAGTGAGTCAAAAGGAACCGATGTCCTTCTACCTCTTTTTCAACGAATTTCGGTAGAGCTTGAATTTTCTTGATCGATTCTGCACTCAAATGCCGACCAATCCATTCGTGATGCTCGGCCATGCCTTTGTGCCCTTCTAATGGACCCTTATTTTGAAGCAAACTCAATACGGCCTCTTCGTGATTCCCTGAAATTGCTATCATATTTTTGCGGCTGTACAACATCTCGATCACTTCATTGGAGTAAGGGCCAATACCGATCATATCCCCCAAGCAAAATGTATGCTCAATGTCTTCTCTGGAATCGATATCAGCCAATACCGCTTGCAGCGCAGGAAAATTCCCATGAATATCGGTTAAGATGGCAACCTTCATTGTGATTCCTCCTCAGGAATATACATTGTCTGAATCTCCTGCACACCCGGAATAAAGCCCAGATTCAGATACACGGACTCCGCATCATTTCCTTGCATCACATACAATCGTAGAACGGGATACTTACCTTTAAGTTCATTTAATGCTCTCTGTAACATCAGTGTAGCAAGCCCTCTTCCTCTATATGCCGGACGAACACCTATGCTATACACAGCAGCCTGATTATCTTGCAAGCACAAGCGACAATTTGCAATAAGCTGTCCCGTTTCCTTGTCGTATACTAGCGTGGACGCTTGGGTCAGAATGTCATTGGTATAATTAGGGTCATCGCTTGGTATAAAATCTGCAAGCGTGGTATGTTTTCTTCGTGTAGCTTCAAGACTTCCTGCAAAACTCTCCAGGTCACATTGAGCAATCTCATCTTCATTCACATATGTTCTAGTGCCGGTTTCACTTTCAATAATCTCTGGACTCTTCACGGTTACCCTGCTGTCCCATTCGATTTCAAAATGATCTGTAGGCCGCTGCATCCAGCGACATCTGAACTCCACTGGCCAGAATCCAGCTCTTGCGTATAGATCAACTTGGTCTGGAAGAGTCTCAAAGGTCAGAATGCGTTTCGTGCGATCCGACCACTGTAATAATTTATGCTTCAGAAGCTTCAACACATCAAAGCACTGCTGGAATGGAGGGATAAAAAACAAATGATACATCCGGTTAGGCTCCATTCTCACGCCACCTATTTTGCTTTCCCCCTTGTAAATCCAGTAGGCACTGATCTTGGAAGAACTGAACTCTTCTTCCCTGAAAAATCCGACATAACGCATATCATAATAAACCGTGCAATATAATCCCCATTCGGCAAAATCAGCTCTGCGAATCGAATATTCATCCGACAGATCATATTGAAGTATATCTATGGACCATTCTGTTAAACTCATACGTAATTCCTCCTCAATTCTAATTAAACGGTAAACAATCAAATCATTTTTCTATACGCCACCCCGTGAACATGAATTAACACATGCTGTGTCTCCATACGTTCGAAGAAATCCAACATGTCCTTCAGACCCTTATCCTTTCAAATGGAGATTAGTTGCCCGACCTTGCGGTTAGCAAAGATACGATAACGTAGCCAAAAAGTTGAACCGTAAATACAATGGCGACAAACTCAACCATTATACTGTTCGCTGCATTAAAATCATTCACAAGATCCACAAAGATCTTCCCGGGCCGGGATAATACATCCCACGAATTCCAACGATTAAATCTCCCAATGTAGACCCCTATACTGCTCAATAGCAAAATAACACCGACAACCATCATGCTAATGTACTTATTTACTAATTTGTTTAACATGCCGTGGATTTGAATGATCGAACAAGTCGAGAGCAGCAATCCGATGATCGCTACGGCAAACGTCAGGGTGAGTCCATACCAAAAATCAATATTAACCCAAAATCTAACCTCCCCTTGAGCATCAAAATATCTGAATGAATGCAGAATCTCCGTAAAAAGGTAGGCCGCATTGGGCAGAAAAAAGAGCCATACTCCACATATCAGCCCCATACATATCATGCTCGTTGTGGTTAATTTCTTATTGAATATGTATCTAATGCAGGATGAGATGATGAATGGTACCCATGCCAGGAACATATCCCAACTTAAAAATCGATACATATTTGTATCTGTTTGGGCACGTAAATACATCACAACACCTAGACAACAACAAGTAGCCACGAGCAAGGTAACGATGAGTCGGAGATCTTGAACTGGATGTTTGTTATCTTTCATTTCTTTGCTTCTACTTCCTTTTCCTTGATGAATGTTATAAGTTATAGATACTTTTTAAATGCCTTGCTGGATTCTCCGTCGTACCCCAATTTCGTATAAAAGTGATGTGCTTCATGTCTGGATGATCCGCTCGTAAGAAACACCTTCATACAATTTTTCTGTACACATATGTCTTCCACATATTTCATCAATTCAGAACCATATCCCTTGCTCTGCACATGTTCCGTAATAATAACCCGCTCAACTACACCCAATGGTCTATTTTCCACCAAAGCATCCAGACAAATATGTAAATGAGCCGTGCCGATCACCTGATCACCTATTTCATACACAAACAAAAAACTGTTTGGGTTGTTCCGAACTTCTTCAATGCGCTCTGCCAGTACCTTCGTGTTTAAGTTGTTCGGCAATAATTCTGTATATAACCTTTCGATAACCGCTGCATCTCTAGCTTCTGCCTCTCTTATCATCAAGCTTCCCCTCCCTGTTACCTCACTTGATAATTTAAAATGATATCACCGTTGTCTTCAAACTCTCCCGTTTCTTGAAACCCGATACGCTTATACAGCGCATTTGCCGCAATGTTATGTGGAACATGGGATACCCTGATTTGCTGGCAGTCACTCCTCTCTTGCAACATACGAACCACTTCTTGAATGGCAAGTTTGCCGTAACCCTTCCTCTGGTACTTCTCATCAATCATGAAGCGCAGAATCCAGTAATACCCGTCATTGTAGATCTCGTTATCAAATAAAATAAAACCGACCATCTGATCCTCTGCCAAAATGCCGTATGGTTTGGACGTAATCTCCTTCGTCGCATGGATCAATGAATCAGCATTGCTTGCGACCAAATCCAGCTGATCTTCCCGTGGTTTAAGGTGGATGCACTCAAGTTCATTTTCTTTGGTTATAGGTTGTAGGCTTACTTTTTTCACATCCACAATCCTCTCTCCTTACAGCTTACTTACTAAATTTTCTTGATCAATATAATCTCCAAAGGTTGTGTATCCAGCAACAGAGCCCCTGCATCAACATACCCCAACTTTCGATAGAAATGTTGGGCATGTTCGTCTGATTGCGTTGAAGTCATCACCGTATCAAAGCCTTGTTGCTTCATTAGATTTTCCCAGTGATGTACCACTTTTTTGCCATATCCGCCGTTTCGATAGGGTTCATCAATCCAGATCATATTCATGAAGGGAAGGTTGTCCCAAAAGTAACCGTACCTCATCCATCCAACTCTTGATCCCTCGTCCTCGTCCCATAGGATGAATATTTCTTTCTCACTAATCTTCGTTTTCACAAGTGGCTGATGGATATGCCGATCTCTTTCAATGATATAGTCGTAGTCAGCTTCCGTTGCATACTCAATCTTCATTTGTATTACTCCCTTCATTAACTACGTCCATCATAACCCAAAATGTGGTAGTTGCGAACAGTTCTTTCCTCTTTTTCTCCCATGCCAAAAAACCACGGTTTCCCGTGGCTGCACCCGCTCTATTTTCCTCAATCCGCTGTTGATCCGCTGACCAATTGCCCCTTGTACCATACGGCCTGCCGCGCAGATCGCCGCGCAACAGCTTCCGCCGAACAACTCGCATGCACCAATACAAAACTCGCGGTGTCGCCTACCTTCGGCCAGACTTGTTCCCCTTGTGAATCCAGCGGTGTAATCCCGCCTGTTACCCATGCCAAAGATTGAGACAAGGACAGTTCGTCGCTATATCCGTACAGTTCTGCGAATCGTCCCGCTTTCTCAAGCAGATCCCCATTGCCAAAAGGAGACCAATGATCTGTCAGGCTGTCTGTGGCCAGTTTCACGTCCACGCCCATACGGCGGAGCATGGGAAGAGGCATCATCATTCTGCCAATGGGCACCGTGGAAGCAATGCTCATTCCGAGCGAGGCCATTCGCTGCGCCATATCTTCTGCTTCCTGCTGCTCTGCGTGGGCGAACCAGAACGCATGACTTACCGTAACTTTACCCTGAAGCCCTGCTGCTTCGGTCAGATTTGCGAGTTCCAACAGCGTTTGTTTGCCAGCCTGCCCGCCATCATGCAGATGAATATCGATGCCCGCCTGGTGCTGAACAGCCAGTTCAACCATGGCGTTCAGTGATTTCTCGATCTGTTCGTCCACCGTATGGGGATCAAGTCCGCCCACATGTGTTGCCCCTTCCTTCATCGCTTGGCCCATAAGCTCCACTGAATGGGAGCGAAGAAGTCCATGCTGCGGGAAAGCCACGATCTCGGAAGAGATTTTGCCCGAAAATGATTCAAGAGCCTGCCGCGTCGCTTCCAGTCTTTTCAAGCCACTGACGGGTTCAATATTGCAATGACTACGTACATCAGTGGAGCCGTACCCCTGGATCAAGGTCAGAATACTTTCCGCTTGACGCTGGGCATCTGGTAGCAGTTTGGGCAACAGAACCTTCTCTTCTTCAATACGTTCGAAAATACTGGAGATACGCTTAACGGCTGTCCACGGCCCATCGTAGTAGGTTTTATCCAGATGAATATGTGCCTCCTCGAACGAAGGCAGCAGCAGAAGTCCCTTTCCATCTACTTGTGGTAGATCGCTAGACAGCGGGTTGTTTCCTTCCACAATCTCCGCGATCACTCCATCTTTAATCCGCAGATGAGCGGGGCTTGTCCGTGTCCCCGTCACCTGTTGCCCTTCCCAAATATAACTCCGCTCCACAGTCACGTTTGTTAACCAATAAGCCTGCTTCATCATGTCATCCCTCTTTTCTTACCCGGCATTACGTCCCCCGGATACCGATTGATCTATGATCCATGGTACCATACGGTTTCACCGGGCAAAAATACGTAAAACGTTGGTGTTCCATATGCGGAACGTTTGCATTACTCTACCTCAATACATGCAAAAAAAAGGCACAATGAAGTGCCTGCCCTGTCCATATCGCCTTAATCTTCTTGGTTCCCCTCTTCCATTAAAAATGGAACCGCGCATGCCCTCCATCGGTCACGCCTTCAATCTGTTCGATATCCAGCAGTCTGCGCTTCATCTCCAGGCCTCCACGGAACCCGGTCAGCTTACGATTAGCCCCTATAATGCGGTGGCAGGGTAACAAAACCGGAATTGGATTGGCCCCATTTGCAGCACCAACCGCTCGCACAGCCGATGGTCTTCCAATCGCAGCAGCTATATCACCATAGGTCCGAATTTCACCGTAAGGCACACGCCCTAGCTCTCTCCATACCTCCTGTTGGAAGTTCGTTCCGATCAAGTCCAGTGGGATGGTATCTGTATAAGCCATCGTTTCCCCTGCAAAATACGACTGCAACCAGTCCATCATACCTGTTTGTTTCAGAGCATGCTCGTTCTCTTCCAGTTCCACGCCAGGTGCAACTTTCTGTATCCAGCCGTTCCAATCCTCCAATGTTTCGTTGGGCATGACCACTCGGCACAAACCCTGTTCCGTAGCGAGCAGTACCCATGGACGACCGTCCAACTGCATCGTGGTGTACATCAACTTTTTTCTCATTCGTTTACCGCCCTCTCCCTGGTGGAATGCTTAATGCTAGAACTAGGAGGTAATCTGCTTCTTCACCTTACGTTTCATACTGCGGATGATCTGCTTGCTCTCTGGATCAACGCGATAAGATTCCGTGATTTTCTGAAGTGCCTTATTATACGTAAAATCGTCCAAGGTATTATGCTTCAGATAACGCATAGTCACCTCAGGTTGTTTCACATAGGCCATTGAGATGGCCCAAGCAACCGCCATTTTGACATAATACGCCTCGTGACTAATCTGATCCAATACGGTCAGAACCTGATCAATATATCTCTCATTCAGATAAAAATTCAACAGCATTACCACGCCAAACCGAATCTCATATTCCTGATCTGATTTCAGATATGGCTGTAAGAACGCCCACATGGACTCCGAATGGACCTTCGTATATTTCAGTCCCGCACAGAAGCTATCACACACCGACCAGTTGTCAATCTTCGGTACAAATGTTTCAATAGCCTTTAACAGTTCGTCCAGATCAGCCTGGACATGTCCAATGACCATTGCTTGCAACATCACTTCTTCAAAATATTCATCCTCTGCCGTTTCCAGATACGTGCGCCAGTCCCCGGCGGCAAGTTGCTTGGCAATTTTTCGTAAGGCTGGCAACCTTACACCTAGTACATTCGTGATATTGGGAATAAGTGCAGCCGAGAATTTCTGATACTCCGGCTCAACCATGCTGAGCAATTGTGTTTTGATATCCACTTCCACTAGCGCATGTCCTCCTCGTCTGTTGCTGTACAACAAGTATATCCTTGCAGCGGCTGTTTGTAAGCCCATATCGAATGTTTGAGCAAGATTACAATATCATTTTGGGTATTCTCTTTTTTCTCCATTTGTTTAACCGCCAACCCATTTCGTTTAAAAATATGAAGCTGACCGAATAGAAAGGAGTGTCGATATGAACAGACCTCATACCAAGAAAGATTTCTCCGTGGAGGAGATCACCGAACAACTCGTGCAACATGTGCAATCCCGGAACCTTCCCGATTTCTATACATTGGTGAAAGAACTGCATCCCTACGACCTCTCACTCGTATATAAAAAGTTTCCTGAAGAAGAAACCAATCGGTTTCTGCTCCTGTTCAAACCCGATGCTCTGGCGGATCTCGCCGAGACACTGAAGCTGCACGAACAGATTCAACTGTTTGAACGACTTGGGCCGGAACGAACACTTGAAGTCATGCAGCAGATGGACAAAAGTGATCTGATTCGGTTCATGCACGATTTGCCTGCCAAACGCAGAGAAGAATTGCTGTCCAATATGAACCTGGATCACTCTGCCATTATCCGATCCGTGCTTAATTACCCGCCGGAGACGGCAGGACGCATCATGACAGATCAATATCGGACCCTGCTCGCTCATGAGACAGCCAAGGAAGCCTTACGACAATCGCAAGGTACCATGCATATCTCAGCCTCCAGTTATCTCTATGTAACCGACAATGAAGGCAAACTGGTCGGTGTCGTGAGTTATCGATCCCTTGCCTTGGCTGACGATAAGACCCAGGTTGAAGAACTGATGACCCGGCGGGTGATCCACGCAACCGTAGATATGGACCAGGAAGAAGCAGCGCAGCTTCTACAGCGTTATGAGTTCATTGCACTTCCGGTGGTGGATGAAAATCACAGATTATGCGGTATCATTCAGATGGATGATGTCATCGATATTATTATGAATGAAGCAAGTGAAGATTTGGCCAAGATGGGTGGTGGCGGTAAAGATATCGACTTTGATACCAAACCACTCGTGGCCGTCAGACGCAGGCTTCCTTGGCTCATCTTGCTACTATTGATTGGATTAATCTCAGGAAGTATCGTGGATTTTTTCGAAGATACATTGAATCAGGTTGTAGCGCTGGCATTTTTCATGCCGATGATTGCGGGTATGACGGGGAACACAGGGACGCAGTCTCTGGCTGTTGTGGTACGTGGATTAATCGGACGCAAACTCGACAAAGCCACCGTACTCGCACTGATTGGTCGGGAGATCAAGGTAGGCATAATGATTGGCTTGGTATGTGGATTGCTGATTACTGTCATCGCTTATTTCTGGCAAGGGGACTGGTTACTCGGCGCCATTATTGGGGTATCTCTGTTCCTCACTCTTGTCATTGGTACACTGACCGGTACATGCATCCCGCTTCTACTTAGTCGTTTCAAAGTCGACCCGGCTGTTGCCTCTGGCCCGTTAATCACCACATTGAATGATATCTTGTCCCTGTTTATCTATTTTGGCATCGCCACACGTTTCCTCGATGCCTTGATGTAAATAAGTTGTGCGTACAACAAAACAGACCTGATCCTGATGAGATCAAGGTCTGTTTTTCATTTTATCAAGTTTTACGCTGATCTTTTATTTTTATTATAGATATCAAACGCTACAGCGAGCAGCAGTACCAATCCCTTAATCCCCTGTTGCCAGTCAATACCGAGACCAATCAGGGACATCCCGTTATTCAGCACACCCATAACCAAACCACCGATGATGGCACCAAATACGGTACCTATACCCCCTGAAGCGGAAGCACCACCGATGAAGCAGGCCGCAATGGCATCCAGCTCGAAGTTAGTACCCGCTCTTGGCGTAGCCGCATTCAGACGTGCGGCGAAGATCAACCCGGATACTGCGGCAAGTGTACCCATGTTCACGAAAACCCAGAAGGTTACCTTTTTTGTTTTGACCCCAGACAGACCTGCGGCCTTCTCATTACCTCCAAGCGCATACACATGCCGTCCCATGACAGTACGATTCATAACGAAGGAGTACACAACGATCAGGACAAAGAGCAGGACCAGGATATTCGGAATACCTGCATAACTTGCGAGTACAAACGTAAACAGATTTGTCACAACAGCCACCACAATCAACTTGAGCAAAAACAGTCCCTGTGACACAACCTCGAATCCATATTTTCGCTGGGAACGGCGTTCCCGCAGTTCATTGACAATGTACCAGACGGTGAGCACAAGACCCACAATGATCGATACCAGACCGAAACCTGAGAATTGAATGTCCGCCAGGAAGCCCGAGCTTATTTTCTGGAAACCACCCGGGAAAGGAGAAATCGATTGCCCCTCCAGGACAATCATCGTTAAGCCGCGGAATAGCAACATGCCTGCCAGCGTCACGATAAATGCCGGAATCCGCACATAGGCGATCCAGAAGCCTTGCCATGCACCGATCAAAGCCCCAACCAACAAGGAAGCGATGACTGCAAGCCAAGCCGGAAGCTGCCAATCAACCATCATAATCGCAGCAACGGCACCAACAAAGGCTGCAATGGAACCAACAGACAGGTCAATATGCCCGGTAATGATGACCAGCACCATTCCGATCGCCAGCACCAGAATGTAGCTGTTCTGCAAAATCAAATTCGTAATATTAATCGGCTTGAGCAACAGCCCGCCTGTAAGTACCTCGAACAAGAGCATAATCACTACCAGGGCAATAATCATGCCGTATTGACGGATATTATTTTTGAACAGTTTTGTTATCATTTCCATGCTTGCCGCCTCCAGACTTGGTCATATATCTCATCAACGTTTCCTGCGATGCTTGTTCCCGGCTGACTTCACCGGTGATTCGCCCGGCATTCATCACATAGATCCGGTCACACAGGCCAAGAACCTCCGGAAGCTCGGATGAGATTACCAGTACACCCTTGCCTTCAGCAGCAAGCCGATGAATGATCGTATAGATTTCGAATTTCGCTCCCACATCAATACCGCGGGTAGGTTCATCCAGGATAAGGATATCCGGTCCGGCAAAAATCCATTTGCTGAGCACCACTTTTTGCTGGTTGCCTCCACTCAGATTACCGGTCTTCTGCAAAATACTTGGTGCTTTGATGTTCATGCTTTTTTTCATCTTTTCCGCCACCAGTACTTCTTCACGCTCGTTCACTACTGCGTTTCGCGTCAGCTTGCTCAGACCCGTTAAGGAAATATTGCGCTTGATGTCATCCATCAGAATGAGTCCGTATTCCTTGCGGTCTTCTGTCACATAAGCAAACCCGTTCTGAATAGCCTCTGTGACAGTATTGTTGTGGATCGGTTTACCATTCTTAATGAGTTGACCCGAAATATTCCGGCCATAGGATTTGCCAAAGATACTCATGGCAAGCTCGGTACGCCCAGCGCCCATCAGCCCGGCAATACCTACAATCTCACCACGTCTGATATTCATATGGATCTGATCCAGTACTTTCCGCTCGGCATGATGTTCGTGATATACCGTCCAGTCCTTTACCTCAAGGATAACTTCACCAATGGTCGCATGACGCTCCGGATAACGGCTGGTGAGATCACGTCCTACCATTCCGCTAATAATCCGGTCCTCCGTCACTTTTTCCTTCTTCATATCCAATGTCTCAATTGTCTTGCCATCCCGTAAAATGGTCACGGAATCAGATACCTTGGATACCTCATTCAGCTTGTGTGAGATCAGGATACAGGCGATGCCTTGTTTCTTGAATTCCAGCATCAATTGCAGCAGGTTTTCACTGTCGTCCTCGTTCAACGCAGCGGTTGGCTCATCCAGAATAAGCAGCCGCACCTTTTTGGAGAGCGCTTTCGCAATTTCGACCAGTTGCTGCTTGCCTACCCCGATGCTGGATACCAGCGTGTTTGGATTTTCGCTCAGTCCCACCTTCGAGAGCAGTTCCCGTGTACCTACAAAAGTTTCCTTCCAGTTGACAATGCCTCTGTTGGCACGTTCATTGCCCAGATATATATTTTCCGCAATCGAAAGGTAGGGAATCAGGGCCAACTCCTGATGGATAATGACGATCCCCAGATCCTCGCTCTGCTTAATATCCTTGAACTCACACTTTTTGCCCTGAAATAAAATGTCGCCTTCATACGTGCCATGTGGATATACACCACTCAACACCTTCATCAACGTAGATTTACCTGCGCCATTTTCACCACATATGGAATGAATCTCGCCTTCACGGACTTTCAGATTGACATTTTCCAGCGCTTTGACGCCAGGAAAGGTTTTGGTGATGTTTTTCATTTCCAGAATGATTCCGGCCATGGGATGTGCTCCTTCCATTTATTATTTCAGTCCGATTTCTTCCTTCGTGTAATACTTGGTACCAACGATATCTTGCTCCACATTTGTACGATCCACGGAGATGGGATCCAAGAGATACGCCGGAACAACCTCAATACCGTTGTTATATGATGTTGTATCATTAACTTCCGCCTGTTTTCCTTGCAAAATGCTATTGGCCATCTCTACCGTCTTCTCCGCTAGCTTCCGCGTATCCTTGAACACCGTCTGCGTCTGTTCCCCGGCCACAATCGACTTGATCGAGGCAAGTTCGGCATCCTGTCCTGTAATAACGGGCAGCGGTTTGTTCGAAGTACCGTAACCAATCCCTTTCAAGGATGAGATGATACCAATACTGATTCCATCATAAGGAGATAATACTGCATCTAGATTATCACCCGAGTAATAAGCACTCAGCAGGTTATCCATCCGTGACTGGGCCAGTGCCCCGTCCCAGCGCAAGGTCGCAATCTGGGCCATCGTCATCTGCTTGCTGCGTACCACCAGTTTGCCAGAATCGATGTACGGCTTTAGGACAGACATCGCACCGTCGAAGAAGAAGTAGGCGTTATTATCATCAGGAGAGCCGCCAAACAGCTCAATGTTATACGGTCCTTTTCCATCCTTGAGCCCAAGCTTTTGTTCGATGTAGGAGGCTTGAAGCACACCCACCTTAAAATTGTCGAACGTGGCATAATAGGTTAAATAAGGCGTATTGCGAATGAGCCGATCATACGAGATCACTTGTATCCCTTCGTCATGCGCTTTCTTGATTACATCCGTTAATGTGTTGCCATCCACGGACGCGATGACCATCACATCCACACCTTTGGTGATCATGTTTTCAATCTGTGAAATCTGATTTTCGACCACATCCTCAGCATACTGAAGATCGGTTTTGTACCCCTGCTCCTGAAACAGACGGACCATGTTCTCCCCGTCGCCTACCCATCGCTCTGATGATTTGGTTGGCATCGATATACCGACATATCCCTTCTCCTTGCTGCCTGGACCACTCTCTGCCAGATTGCAGGCCGAGAGCATCAAAGTCATCACCAGAAACAAGATGAGCATTGCTCCTTTTTTCATATGAAGTTCCCCTTTCCTCACGTCATACGGTTCTGAATGAGTTATAAGATAACGCTTACAATACATGTAGTGCATCCTGTTGCTTGCTGTTCCTGTCTGAGACTAATGGTAGCATTCGAGATGCCGCAAGGTCTTTGCACGTTTTGAACCTTTTTTATAAAAATTTAACTTTTGATGGAAACGCTTAAAGTACAATTGTGACCCATGAGATACCATTCCAGAGACAAAAAAAGGACATGCTCCACTTCGCTTCACACGAAGTAGAACATATCCATCTCACTCATCACACGTCTGAATGAACAACTGTAATACGATATTTAATTCGCGGAAGGATGATAAGCCGTTCCCCCGTTCTTTCGATACTGCACTGGCGAAATGCCCATTGTTTTCTTAAATGCAGTGCTGAAATAATGCTGGGTATCATAACCTACACGCTCAGCTATGGTGTGGATCGGCAGTGTTGTTGAGTCTAATAACTGTATCGCCTTGCGAATGCGAGCATGCGTGACAAGCGTGACAAAGGAATCATTCAGCTCTTTCTTCAGCACACGGCTAAGATATACGGCAGATACTTGTAGACGGGAAGCAAGCGATTCCAGGGTCAGTTCCCGCTCGGCATACTCTTCGTGAATAAGTTGTCTTGCACGGCGAACCAGAGGGGACAACTGCACTTCCCCGTACACCCGTTCACGGCAATGACGGTACGTATCCGGCGTTTCTTCCAGTGTCCCTGTATGTGTCTCCACATGAGCATGAATGGCAATATTCAGGCAAGAACTGATCTGCTGTTCCAGAAGGGGCTCTATTTCTTCAGGAGCTTCCTGCCACAGACACATGCCGATCAACCCGCTTACGTCCCGAAACAGGACATGCGGCAGGTCCCCCAGCAGTTCACTGATTATATTTTCCACTGCAAACAGAAACAACTGACGATCATTCTCTCTCAGTATCGTCTGACGAGCTTCAGCGGCGGGCCAGCGAACGACCCCGACCTGCACAGGTGGGGCGGCGGGCAACCGCAAAAACACAAGCTGCTCCGTCAAATTTCTTCCCTCAGCCTGCCCCTCCAGCCATTCCAGCATAAATCGCTGGCGAAGCAACGGGATATTACGTTCAATCTGATGAGCTGCCTGTTGTACATATGCCGTCCTCTGGTGCTCTTCAGTAAGTCGCTGATGCAATCGCTCAAGTGCAGCATGTAATTGTTCTGCTTGCACAGGCTTTAAGATGTAATCCTCTACGCCAAGACGAACCGCCTCCTGCGCATATGCAAATTCATCATGTCCCGAGATGATCAGGTAACGACAGCCCGGGCACTTCTGCTGAAGGGCACGGATTAGTTCGATTCCGTTCAGGAATGGCATATTCATGTCAACGAGAACAATATCCACCCCCAAGTCAGCCGCCCGTTCCAGCGCTTCCTCGCCATCTTCCGCTTCACCAACAACCTCCATCCCAAGCGTTGTCCAGTCAATGGCATCTCGAATCCCCTCACGAATGATCGGTTCATCATCAGCGATGAGCACGCGGTATTTCTTCGCCACATGGCTATCCGGCGTAATCTCCATTACTGTGGTTGATGCGGATGTCTCATCTGTTTCAGTGGAAGTTGTCACGGTCGATTTTATGAATTTTCCCATTCACTCTCCTGCCTCTCTTCGTTATTGATTTGCTTGGTTGGTGGGAGCTCTCGCATCAACGGATGAATGATGGTCACACTAGTCCCTTCGCCTTCCCGGCTCTCCAGCACAATACCGTATTCATCGCCAAAGGACAGCCGGAGACGGGCCTGCACATTCAACATTCCATAACTTTTGCCTGTCGTCCCAGGCGAAGACGCTTCCAAACTGGCCAAAGGAGCTTCGAGCAGATGCTGCATCTCGGCAAGCCGTTCGTTGGACATGCCTGCTCCATTATCCTGAACGGTCAGCAGCAGTCTGTTATGTTCCAATCTGGCCTCCACCCGAATGTGTCCCGGCCCACGCCTGCCCTTGATTCCATGATAGATTGCATTCTCTATCAGGGGCTGAAGTAGCAGCTTTAACACAAAAAGGTCCCGCAGTTCCTCTGGAATATTCAATGTATACTGAAGACGATCGCGGTATCGTGTCTGCTGAATTTGCATATAGCTGGTCATATGCTCAATCTCGGAATGCAGCGGAATGTAATCCTGTCCTTTACTAAGCCCTATACGAAATAATCGAGATAACGCACCAACCATGCCGGATACATCTTCTGCACCCTCTTTGCGTGCCATCCAATGAATTGTATCCAAGGTATTGTACAAAAAGTGTGGTTTGATATGCTCCTGCAAACTTCGCATTTCAGCGTCGCGTTTCTGCCGCTCCCGCAATTCATTAAGTGATATCAGTTGTCGAATCTGTACCAGCATTCGGTTATAACTGTTGCCAAGCATGCCAATCTCGTCAGCCCGGTCGCTCCAGCGACCTGGTCTGAGATTGCCGGTCTCCGCCCTGCGCATATAGGACATGAGCCGGAAAATGGGCTGAGCAATGGAACGGGAGAACCATAAAGAGGCGCTCAGGCCAAACAAACACACCACAAATACAAAGCTAACCACGTAAAACTGGATTTGGCGTACTTCGGATATCGAGTCTCTCGTGGGAAATACCCCTACCGTTCTCCAACCCGTAAAGGTAGACGACTGATACATGAATAATAACGTTCCACCTTCTGTATCGGCGGTAAATGTTCCACTCTCACCGGAGGGGAACCAGTCTGTGGGAATGTGTTCTATTAGCGGGTGCTCCGGCTTATATACACTTTGACCTTCTGCATCCGTCACCATCACATAACCGGATTTCCCCAAGGTTACATTACGGGCAGCCTGAGAGACGGACCTTAGTTTAAGATCAATCATAATAACACCCCGCACACGTCCTGACACTTCATCCGTTATGGAACGTGCAACCGATACAATCTCATCATCCTTGTACCGTACATGTGTCGTGAGATTACGCTCTTTCGGCTGACCCAACACCATGAAGATGCCCGGATTGGCCGAAGCTTTTTGATACCAATTTTCCTGAATCAGGCTCTGTTCCGCTCGGGGATACATCTCGTTGCTAATATAGTCACCACTTGCATTGACGAGAACAATCCCGGCGATTTCAGGATACAATGTTGTGAATCCCTGCAAGGTTTGTTTGATACCATATAACCGATTTTGCTCCGTTTCGGTAATTGTGTCCATGGTCATCGGTTCGATGCCTGCATCATCATTCGGTGGCATTTTGTCGTTCAAAAAAGCCTCAATATCCGGGTCAAATGCAATCAGATAGGTCATATTCTGCAAATTCTCCATTTTGCTGTTCAGAGCTTCATTCACTTTGCCAATCAGTTGCATGGTATGCCCTTCAACCTGTCGCTCAACTACCCGCTCCACCGTCCAGTTCACAAGCAACCCAAGCCCTACGGAAGGTACAATGGCAAATAGCAGAAAAAGCAGCATCAGCTGGTACCGAAGGGGCATATTACGCAAGCGTAAACGCCGAATCCCATTCTTAAAAGTTGAGAGAATTGCTCTCCTGCTCCAAGGCCTTGGACTCTTGAAATCCTCCTTGTTATTTGGCATAGTAATCATCCACATCCGAGCGTGTCACCACAGAGATCCCTGTGTCCACCATCACGGGAAGCGGTGCATTTTCACCGGATGAGGATGGAGCAGGAACCGTTAACTGGTGATGCAGATGGAACAGATATTGGAGCGACCAATATCCCATATTCCAGGTTCCCTGTGCAATTGTAGCTGAGATCGTACCGTTCTTGATCATGTCCAATGTAGCCTTATTTGTATCAAACGAAATAATCTGCAATGGATGTCTGTCCCCGGCAGTTTGAACGGCTTCCCCCGCCCCTGCTCCTCCGGTGGCTTCAGTCACAAAGATACCCGCCAGCTCGGGATGTTCCTTCATCATTCTCTGTGTTTCGTCTCTGGATACCATCGCATCACCGTGTCCGTCTGCAACTTCAACAATCTGCATGGAAGGGTATCTCTCCTTGATCGTATCGCGGAAGCCCTTCGTGCGCTCTTCATGATTTTGTTGTCCGGGCAAGGTTAATACCGCGACCTCTCCCTCACGACCCAGAAGTTCAGCCATTTTATCAGCAGCTATTACACCTGACTTGTAATTATCTGTCCCAAGAAAAGAATAGGCCTGGCTAGCAGGTGCATCCGCGTCAAATAATACAACAGGGATATCTGCGTCGATTGCCTTGTTAATCGCTGGAACTAACGATTGAGGATCGATTGCAGATATAGCAATGCCCGCGGGTTTACGAGCGATAGCCTGCTCGATCACCATGGTCTGCTCCTTCGCATCATACCGGGTAGCCCCGCGATATTCTACGGTCACGCCAAGCGCATCCGCGGCATCCTCGAAGCCTTTGAGTGGGCTCTTCCAATACTCCAGCCCGGACTGGAATGTAATCATGATATACGTCTCTCCGATATCACCGCGCAGCCCCCGGTCCTCCCAAGAACTGTTTACTTGACTGGTGTATTCGAATCTCAACACATACAACGCAAATGCTGAGATTAGCAAAATATAGACTAGCAGCATTTTCTTCATTACGTTCACTTCCTCAAGTGGTCAGATCATCTTGTGCTTCGTTTAAATTGTAAACGCAATCATAAAAAAAGAAAACTACCCCTTATCTTTTATACGGAAGCCCCTATTGCTACCCGTGTGCCTGCTGCAATAATGTACTATATGGTTTTTCCCTCTGGACGTATGATCATGGAACTAAACTACAACCAGAGGAGAGCATCATCCTTATGAATCTTGCATCTTTTTTAATCTACTGCATCGTCGTAACATTTACCCCCGGCCCCAGCAATATCGTAATTCTTTCTTCTACACAGATCGTTGGCGCACGAAAAACAATGCACTATGTATGGGGAGCTACGCTGGCATTTGGTCTGCTGCTTACCGCCTCAGCTTTTCTTAATCAGCTTCTTGCGGGAGTGTTACCCGGAATTCTGAAGGTGATGCAGATTGTCGGCGGCCTGTACATGGTGTATCTGGCGTACCAGATCTACAAGATGGGTACCACCGAGGATGCACCGAAACAAGTTACCGGATTCTGGAACGGTTTCATCATGCAATTTGTGAATCCAAAGGTCGTCTTGTTTACTTTCACTGTCATTCCAAGTTATGTATTGCCCTTTTATCAAAGTTTATTTTCTTCGTTCCTGTTCGTGCTGCTCATTACCTTCATTGGTTTTCTGGCCTATTCCAGTTGGGTTGTTTTTGGCACGGTTTTCAGAACGTTGCTGAATCGCCACCAAAAATTACTGAGTATTCTCATGGCACTTTTTTTGTTATACTCAGCCATTATAGTATCCGGATTAATCTAAAGCTTGGGAGGTGTGCTGCATGGAACGGTTTAACTATAAAAAGTCGCAAGACGTGCTGGCACTATCCGCCAGCTTTACTGATTTTGCATACAAAAAACATTGCCACGAGGAGTATGCGGTTGGCGTAACCCTGCGTGGCATTCAACAATATAACCTGGACGGACAATATCAGGCGTCTCACCAAAATGGTGTCATGTTGTTTAACCGTGAACAGTCCCATGATGGAAGCTCCTATGATAAGGCTGGCATTGACTATGTGATGCTGTATTTGAAGCCGGAATTGGTAGAGGAGATTATCGGCAAAAAGGAATTGCGTTTTGGAAGTCCCATCGTCTATGATCCCGAGCTTGCACGTAAGATCCTGATGCTGAACGACGCCGTCCAACTCAGACAGGACGAAGCCGAGTGCAGCGAACGAGTCTTCGATCTGGTTCACCTGCTGGCTCAGAAGGAGATGGACACCAAGCTCTGGTTGCCTCAGGACAACCTGGTCCGCAAAGCCAAGGAAATCATGTTTTGCAGCACCGAAGATGTGCTCAAGCTGGACAACCTAAGCGCCGAATTTGGCATGTCCAAGTTTCAATTTATCCGTGAATTCAAGGCACATGCAGGCATATCCCCCTACCAGTTTTTCCTGAACTGCAAGGTAGAGCGTGCCCGTCAATCCATCGAAACACACAAGGACGTCTATGCTGCTGTTGCCGATTGTGGATTTGTCGATCTGACCCATCTGAACCGACATTTCAAACGGGTATTTGGTGTCACGGCTTATGAATACATGTTGCAACTGAACTATAAAAGATGAACTAAAGAATATACACTGGCCACTCCGATGACAGAATAACCTTCTGATCGCTGTTATCCCCAGATTTTTTTGATCCCTTTTTATAAAGGGAAAATCCGGGGATAGCGTATGCTTCCGATGCAGCTTTCTTTCAGAAAGCTTTTAGGCGAACGCTCCACTTCTTCAGGTTCTTTCTGTCCTCTCCGTTTTGTGTAAATGTTTAGTTTAATTTATATCAGACCTGCAATCAGATTCTTTTCTTTCGTCTCCAGACCCACACAACTGCCAATGCTGCTAATAAAATGACTGCACCGTATATGAAGAGATAGAAAGGCCCACTTCGCCCTTCGTTGGGTTCTCCAAAATCTTCTTTACTTACAACCTTTCCCGCGCCCAGCAATTTCAAGTCGTCTCCGGCTTGTTCCATAGGAACATTGCCACTGCACAGATTCGTATGCAGCCTGTTGTCTTGTTCATCCAGACTGGCAAAGATCAGGTAGGACTGATTCTTTTCAAATTGAATGCCACAGGAGTCAGACCCTCCGTCCTTCCCCACAATTTTCATCTTTTTGGCACTGACTCCCTTCCATGCAGTATCTACATCAAAGGTATACTCTCTTAAGATGCCATCATGCTTCGATTGCTGAGAATCGCCTTTCTTTACTACTTTTCCTGTAAATACCGTGGTATACGTTTCCAAACTCTCTTGAACATCACTCTCGACACAACTGCAAGCATACACTTTCTCTCCGGGAAATAGAGCTAACCCTGACATAACCAACAGTAAGACCAACATGCACATCACCAACCGTCGTTTCATTCCGCCCACTCCCATATTAGATTCTCTGCTCAAACAACCGTGTTAAGATTACATATTTTTATTGCTGCAATATTTATTGTAAAATTATAGCACAATACCAATATGGCTATGATCGCATTCGCAGACACAACCTACAAAATCAAACATCACGGAGGAACTCAACATTTGATGCACAATTGGAAAAAGTATATCTCATTCCCGCTGCTCGTTGCAGCGTTATGCATGATCGCCTTTATAAGCATCGCCCTGTCCATTAGCGACAACCAGATTCATCGATTTGATGATACCTTAATCGGCTGGGTTCAGGGGTTGGAATCCCCTGGTATGACACAATTCATGCACCTTTTTACCTGGATCGGCAGCGAAATGCCTGTGGTCTTCATTACCATCATCGCCATGATTGTGTTATACGTTTGCCTGCGACACAAACGCGAACTGCTCTTTCTGGCTTGCGTGCTCCTAGGTTCAACCCTGTTAAACGCATTGCTCAAGCTGGTATTCCAGCGTGCCAGACCTACCATTAACCGGATCATTGAAGTGAGCGGTTACAGCTTCCCCAGTGGGCATTCCATGGCAGCATTTAGCCTGTACGGTGGACTGGCCTTTCTAATCTGGAAACATGTACCCACCGTCACTGGACGTGTGCTGATGATTGTTGCCAGCGCCGTATTTATACTGACCATTGGGATAAGTCGTATCTACTTGGGGGTGCATTATCCAAGTGATATCGTCGGCGGATACTTCTTGAGTGGTTGCTGGCTCTCCACATGCATATGGTTTTATCGGCGGCATTTGGAGCGCATGTCCCAATTGCATTCCAGAAGACTGGCCTAGGCGGCTCGCTATTGTACTACACCAAGAAATACCCGGCTATCCTTCAGTTAAGGAAAGCCGGGTATTTCTTGGTGTTAAATGTCCTATCTTATTCTTGAATCCCATCCTGTATGAGGTGCAAATCCACATGTAAGCGAATATCCATGGCAGAATAGTTCTTGTAGAATGTCTGGCTATTCCATTGACGGGTACGGCTTTTCACATAATCTCCGAAGCCTACAGGGTCCACATGTTCGGATTGAAATTTCTGAACCAGTCGATTGATTTTTGCTTCCATATGTTGTTGGATCTCACGCTCCAGAGCTTTCATATCTTTGCCTGATAAGAGAAAGTCATTTTGTGAGTCTTTAATGATGGAAGCACTGATCCGAATGCTCGTATCCAAAGTCTCGGACTGTGGATCAGAAGACCGATGCTTTACGGATGAAGACAAAATTTTAAGCAATGCATAGTGAGGTTCTTTCGGAACGGATTGTGTCAAGTTAGGAACATCTGTGATAGGCACCAGAAACTTTCCGTTTTTAGCGTTTTCTGTCAGCAATTTCAAGCATAACCCCTCATCCTCATTGATCTGAAGCGTTGCGATTTCACCCCTAAATATGACCAACCCATCCAGTTCAATTTTCTGTTGTTCATTAAGGGCGAGCCTTGGAAGATAAATATCCTGACCCTTGCTAAAATACTGGAATAACGTCTGATGCAAGCTTGAATGAGGTAGATTTGCATAATTGGCATTTTGCTCGATCAATTTCATCAGATATAACGGATCTTGAAAAGGCATGGATGCTTTAATAATATCCAGCGCCTTGCCTTCAGCAACCGCAAGCTGCATCCGTCTGGACACCTTTGTATTGTGAGACAGAATATGTAAAATATTCCGAATTCCATGGCGTGCATATGTTTCCCCGAGTACCATCACTCTCAACTGACCGTATTCAATAGGTTCCTTCGACTGCATATTCATCCTTGACACAACGTCAAAGTTATTTGATGAATCGATCTCCATCAATCTAACATCACTTTTGTCTTTGTCGCTATACTCCCCAATCAGCACACTGTTATGGATGTGGTTGTCTTGCAGATCGTATGCGGAAGTCAGAACAAGACTGATCTTGTTAATGATACTGGTATCTTTACAGGAACTGAGGAGAAATATGACCATTAAAATCAACAGGATTCTGCCTATACGGTTCATACTAATCACTCCTCGTCCAGACGATTTGTTCGATGCATTTTACCTGGCTTATAACGAATGAAAGAGAGTGGCCTCAAATAACTCGGACGGGTATTCGTCTGTTCATAGGATGCCCGAATTAGACTGTCTTTGAGATCATTGAACCGCATCGGGAAGAATGGCGACATGTATGGTGAACCTAAGGACTTCAAACGCGACAGATGAACCAGCAGAAAACAAAGTCCAATTGCAATGCCTAACGCCCCCCAGAGTGAAGCTAGCAGAATAATTGGAAATCGTAAAAAGCGAATGGCATTCGACATTTTATAGATCGGTGTGACAAATGAAGCTAGCGCAGACAAGGACACAATAATAATTAATACATTACTTGTGAGAGCAGCTTCTACAGCAGCTTGTCCCAGAATAATGCCCCCCACTACGCCTAGTGTTTGTCCGATACGATTAGGTAGTCTCGCTCCGGCTTCCCGCAAAAATTCAATCGTCGTTTCCAGAAATATTGCTTCAAAAAGAGGCGGAAAAGGTACACTTTGCCTGGTCGAAATCAATTTGCCCAAAAGCTCTTTAGGCACAACTTCGTAGTGAAATGTCATTAAGGCAACATATAGCGCCGAGGCGAATAGGGAGAAAATTACCCCAAAGATGCGGATCAGGCGAAAAAAGGAACCCAGCGCCCAAGGCAGATAATAATCCTCCGGAGAGACAAAGAAATCAAACAACGTCGATGGGCCTGTTATAAAAGAGGGAGAGCCATCACTAATCACCGCCACCTGGCCTGTTATGAGCGCATAGATAACTCTGTCCCTGCGTTCCGTTGTCGTAAATAACGGAAAAGGCGTGAACGAATTATCTGCAATCAATTGATCCAATTGTGAGGTATCAAATACAACATCAAAATCAATAGCCTTCAGTCTTTCTTCCATCCTCGTCACGTTGTCAGGATTGACGATGCCTTCTACATAGAGAATGGCCACTTTGGACTGGGACAAGGACCCGATCGTTATTTCCTTTACAATCAGATTGGTTGTTCGCAGCTGCATGCGAATCAAATGCAGATTCACTGGCAAAGATTCCACAAAACCGACTTTGGGACCTATTACACTGAACTCATTCTCCGTATCATTATTACTCCGAATCCCCTCCTTGCCTGTCATGGGAACAAGAATGATCTCCTGTTCATGAGTAAGGCATCGAATCAGCAGACTGCCTTGAAGAAGAGCTTGCAACACTTCATCACTCTGATCCGAAACTTTCAGTTCTTCCAGAGGGATATGAGTTATCAGATCGTGCAAACTCACTACTGTGTCAATAGCAGTTTGCTCTTGCAACGCATGAATTACAATTTCCAGCAAATGACTGTCTATCAGCGTTTTATAATAGCAAAATTCGAGTGGCAAACTGCCGATGGTTATATCACGGGTCATGAAATCATCGGAACGACCACAGGCTGCAAGCACATCCGTAATGGACTCCAATCTTTGCTCTTGAGTATGGGCAGATAAGTTCATTCTTCATCTCCTTTGTCCGCGTTATTTGTGGTGTCCTTCGTGGGGGAGAACTGACCCTGATTGATTCGGAACAAGGAAAATAGAAAAAGAAGCGGAAGATACATATAGATCAACACTTCTCCGATTCGCATATACAACTCTGTCATCATCTCAATCTGGTTGGTATCTCTAATGATCAAGATTAAAATCACGAAGATTACCACAGCGAACTTCAGGCCCAGGGTGGGTCTGATCGACCTCTCTAATTTCAGACAATGACAGGCCGCCCAGAGCCCCAGCGTAATAATCGCTAACATTTTCAATAACCAGAAAGACAAGACCAGATACTCCATGCGTTGGATCAAGGGCATTTCGATAATACTGATCAGATTGAGTGTGGGCCACAGATGCTCTTTCATTTGTCCGTGACTGAAGAACATAAAGGCAAATGTGAAAAAAACCAAGTACACCACTGTGGCGGTAATGACTGCAGCATAAGCCCATTTAATCGAACGTTCGGGTGTTCGGATAAAGGGATAAACGACCAGCAGAATACCGCAGCCGATAAATTCGTGGAGCATATCCCGTGTTGAAAGCCAGATGGAGGAGGCATCATGATCCAAAATCGGCAGCAAATTGCGAGGATGTAAATAGGATGACACCAGAAAAATTTGTGGAAAAACAAGCACGAGAATGAACAGGGTTCCCCAAAGACACATACCTGTTACCGACTGTATCCCGCCAGCCACGCAATAGTAGGCTATTACCAATATTGCCAGACTGATTAACCAAGTATTTTGGGTAGGCAGAACCCATAATTGAACAATATGAACATAGGAAAGGAAGGCCACAGAAGAACCCAGCACAAAGTACAACATAAAAATCCAGTTGATGATGGAGCCTGCGTACCTGCCCCAATAGCGTTGATTGATGTGTACAAGCGTAGCTTGGGTCGGGGATTGGCGTCCCAGCAAAACATACATCATTTTAATAACTCCGGCTACAATAAAAGAGGCAATCACAATGCTGATCCAACCATCGTTCTCTGCCCCGTGAAGCATCTTATATTGAAAATTCATCAAACCAACACTGACCAAACTGACATATAACACAAAAAATATATGAATGGGCGACATATTGTAGCGGTTCCCAGACGCGTCCACAGAAATCTCACCTTTCTAAAATCAGTTATCAACGATTCCACATTGTCCGTAAAGTAGATTTAAAATATCATAGTTAAGTAGTCACTTTAGTTCAGTATGTAAATAAATCTGCATTTTATGCACCACAATACAAAAACCCGCCTGTCCCATGCATAGGAACAAGCGGGTATTGATTTATGCAATTATAATTCTTCACCATTGGATTCAATGACTTTTTTGTACCAGTGGAAACTCTTCTTCGGTGTTCTGCTCAAGTCTCCGTTACCGTCGTTGTCCTTGTTGACATGAATGAAGCCATAACGCTTCTTCATCTCTCCAGTGGATGCACTAACCAGGTCGATACATCCCCACATCGTGTAGGCGATCAAATCTACGCCGTCAGCTACCGCTTCTTTCATCTGTTCAATGTGACCTTTCAGATAATCAATGCGATAGTCATCCTGAATGGAGCCGTCTTCCTCTACCACATCGACAGCACCCAGACCGTTCTCCACCACCATCAGTGGAATCTGATAACGATCATACAGATGATTCAACGTGTAACGCAGTCCTTTTGGATCAATCTGCCAACCCCAGTCCGAAGCTTCGAGATATGGATTTTTGATACCGCCCAGCAGATTACCTTCTGCTCTCTCAAGGGACTCGTCCGCACTTTCAACCAACGACATATAATAACTGAAGGAGTAGAAGTCTACGCAGCCTTCACGCAAGGTCTGCTCGTCTCCCGGTTGCATCTCGATCTGGATACCTTCTTCGGCGAAGAAACGTTTGGCGAATCCAGGATATGCTCCACGAACCTGTACATCACCGCAGATCATATTGGAGATTTGGTCTTTCTTCTGTGCAAGCAACATGTCGTCCGGGTTACATGTGTTTGGATAGGTTGTCATGAAAGCGACCATACAACCGATCTGGAAATCAGGGTTAATCTCATGTCCCAGCTTCACCGCTTTAGCACTTGCGACAAATTGGTGATGCAGTGCCTGGAAACGAGTCTGTGGATTATCGATTCCATCCGTCAATGCCTCTTTGCCTTCCAACAAGATACCGGCGCCCATATAAGCACCCATCGGCATTGTCAAAATGTTGATTTCGTTGAACGTCAGCCAGTATTTCACTTGATCCTTGTAACGGTTGAACAGGGTTGTACAATAGCGGATATAACAATCGATGACTTCACGGGAAGCCCAACCGTTATACTTCTGTGTCAGACCGAATGGCGTTTCATAATGGGATATCGTTACGAGCGGCTCAATATTGTACTTTTTCAACTCGGCAAAAACATTATCGTAGAACTGCAATCCCTCTTCGTTTGGCTCCAGATCGTAACCGTTCGGATAGATCCGGGACCAGTTGATGGACATGCGGAACATTTTGAAGCCCATCTCTGCCATCATCGCGATATCTTCTTTGTAATGTCCGTAAAAATCAACCGCTTCATGGCTCGGATAATACGTGCCCTCTTCCAGTACAGGTGTAATCCGGCGTGGAATCGTGTGGGTTCCCCCTGTCATCATGTCCGACGTGCTTGGCCCCTTGCCACCTTGGTTCCATCCACCCTCGAATTGATTGGCAGCCGTAGCGCCACCCCAGTAAAATCCTTCTTTCATTGTCATGACAATTCCTCCTTCATATTTAACTCATATCGATATAAAGTGCTTGATATTACGCAAGTAGCCGTTCCGGTCACGAATCGTTCTTCTGATCGCTGTTATCCTCGGATTTCTTTTATTCTTATTTCTAAATGGAAAAAAACCGATGATAGCGTTTGCTTCCGAAGTAGCTTTCTTACAGAAAGCTTTTAGGCGAACACTTCGTTTCGTCAGAATCGGTATCGTCCCCTTCACTACTTCGCAATAAATGAAGAACAAATTATAAAACTGAGTCAAAATGTCTTGGTAAGACTTTTACCCCAGTGTACCACCCATACCCTGACACCTATTGTCATGGTATAATCAGAGCATGGAAAATAACCGACTATTTCGAATGTTGCTTTTGTTATTGGAGAAAAAGAAAGCCACTGCACCAGAACTCGCCCGTATGTTCGAGATTTCTGTACGCACGGTGTACCGCGATATCGACCGGCTGAGCGCTGCGGGCATCCCCGTCTATACAACGACCGGCAAGCATGGCGGTATCCATCTGATGGACAACTATGTCATGGACAAGTCCCTGTTGTCGGAAGAAGACCAGAACGAAATTTTGATGGGACTATACAGCATCAGTGCAATCCCACACCTTAATAGTGCTCATATGCTGCAACGGTTAACCGCTCTGTTTGATCACAAGCTGGATTGGATCGAATTCAATTTCTCACCATGGGGCAGTATCCCCCTGCAAGAGAGAGAATTGTTCAATCAGGTGAAACAAGCCATACTAACAAATCAACTGATTACGTTTCATTATGTTAATTCGGATGGCGAGAAAAGCATGCCGACTGTGGAGCCACAGAAGCTTATTTTCAAAAACAGTACATGGTACTTCAAAGGCTACATTCATGATGATCCTGATCGTAAAGAATTCGAGACATTTAAGATGAAACGGATCACCCAGTTGACTTTTCTGGCGAGAAAACACGATCACTCTGTTACTGCCGGATCAAACGATCCTGAATCAGAGGCAGCTCCTGTCCTGATTCCTCTTACACTCTCGTTCTCCAGCAATATTGCATACCGAGTACATGATTTTTTCGAACCGTCCCTCATTAAAAAAGAGCCTGATGGCAGGCTCCGTGTGTCTCTCGAACTGAATGTAGGGGAATGGCTGTACTCCTTCCTGTTGTCGTTTGGTTCCGAGCTGACCGTAATCGAGCCTGTTCATGTTGGACAGGAATTGCTCAGACGTCATATCAAAGCCGTTGAACATTTGCAGAACGTCATGAACAAACTTCCCAACAATGAATGATATAATATAGGCCTATGCAACTTTTGATCACAGCTGACTCTCCGTCATCCATCTGACCGAAGGAGGTTTATCCATGCAAGACATTAGACACAACAATGTGGAACGTTTCAAAGGTTTTGGTACGTTATACGATCAGAACCGGCCAGCTGCTCCCACTGAAGTGGTGGATATTCTGACGACATATCTTGGCAGCACACCGCGTATGGTCGCAGATATTGGCTGTGGCACCGGCTTATCCTCGTGGATCTGGCTTAATGAAGCTGAACGTATCATCGGCTTTGAACCCAGCGATGACATGAGGTCTGTAGCAGAATCCAAGTGGGAATCTGCCGGGAAGCCGGATAACTTGCGGTTTGTGTCCGGCTTGTCTCACGACCTCGGACTACCAGATGGCAGTGTGGATGTGCTGACCTGCTCGCAATCGTTTCACTGGATGGAGCCGCAACCCACACTACGCGAGTTTGCACGTGTACTTCGTACAGGCGGCATATTTGCAGCCTACGATTGCGACTGGCCGCCAATGTTAGACTGGCAGTTAGAACAAGCCTATCTGCAGCTTAATAAGGAAGCAGATCAACGAGCAGCCAGTCTGGCTCCCCAGGATAGTCACGCACACAAATGGAGCAAGGATGGGCATTTGCAGCAGATTCAGCAGTCCGGGCTGTTCCGATATGTCCGGGAAATCGTGTTTCATCACCACGAGACATTTACTGCTGATCGATACGTCAATCTCGCCCTGAGCCAAGGCGGCCTGCAAACGGCGTTGAAGCTCGGAGCGGATGATCTATTAACAGCTGCTGACGAGTTCAGAGCGCTGGCTAATCGTGTATTTGACGGAGAATCCAGAAGAGTACTTTTTTCTTATCGCATGCGCCTTGGTATTGTCTGAAAACCGTCCGTTGCTTGCATCTCTCGTACATACCAAATGAAAAAGGAGGTCGTACACGTCATAAACATGACCTGTACGACCTCCTTTTGTCTATATCCTCAGGAAGAGAATAAGTCACTTAATTGTCGCTCCTGTACATTCAATGCCAACACCAATTTTGTTGGGTCTTGTCTTGAATAAATGACGTTAATGATATGACCTTGCTGCACCTGCGGCAACGCAGATGACAAAATTTCTTTTTGCGTTGTCACATTGAAGGTTTCACCGTTCGTCTTTGTTATGCTGAGTTTGAGCTGAAGCTTGATCTTATTATTGCCTCCACTCCCAAGTGGAGTGACATCAAGGATCTTGGCCATCGCTTTTTCCCCTGTTCTTGCAATATCCATCATTTCAGGTGATACTCCTTGCTGTACCATCTTTTCATCCAACAATTGCTGCATATCCTCCTGTGATAATTGCCCCTTCATATCAAGCCCTACCTTGCGCTCATCCTTTACGGAGACAACTAACGGAATAAAACTGCCCGGCTGAAACTGTGCCATGGATGTCAGTGGGATGACGGCTTTCATCTCGGTATCGTATTTCTCGCGCCCCTTACGCGACACCGTCAGACCCAATCGAACCTCAGGCTGTTCATTAATATACGTCCCCGTCTGTTGTATAGTCTTAATGACCCCAACTGCTGGTAAACCTGTCTTCACTCGACCTACGCCAAAAATATTGCTCAAAATCGCAGGAACAAAGATCAGTGCAAACCCGGCAAAGATCACCGGAGTGTACCACCATGCCTGCATAATCATAAACGGATCATTCCACAGCTGTTGTGCCAGAAATGGGGAGAACCCCACCCCGAAAACCATTAATACACCAATGAATCTCAGAAATCCTACCATATGATCCACCCTCTCTTAATCCTTCTCTTAATATCTCTATCAACACCTCGAATAATATATCTATTATTCGTTGTTATAAGCATTATATAAATAGATTATGACTCTCTTATAACCAAATACCTTCTAGATGGACATTAGCCCCATGTAGATCAGTTCGGAGGGATTCGCTGGATTCTGGCCCAGTCCCACTCGATCGCCTACTCGTGGAATTTGCATTTTGGACACCAGTGTCTCCAATGTCCGCTGATACTGGTTGCCATTCGTTTCTGTCACATCCAATACAAGCACAACAATCGGATCAAAGTTGATCAGTTTGCCTGTATCGGTGATTGTAACCACCGTTGCTGTTGCCGTTAATGGAAGCGAACCGCTTGCCGCCAATTGTGCCTGCTTTGCCGAATCCAGACTTTGGTTGATGGCCTCCCGATGTTCCTTTGATACAAAACCTTTCATCATCATGCCAGTGAGTCCTTTATTCATCAATTTATCCGCTTTAGCAATTGCATCTTCCTGTTTGTTCTTTTTACCGAACCATCCCATATCAAGCACCTCATTTGTTTTATTTGTTTTTATTTATGATTATAGTTAAATTATAAACACCGCGGCTTGTCCTTGAATACCCTTCTGGCGGCATACAAAAAAAACGAAAAATCCGGTCATTGAATGACGGGATGATCGCCTCTTTAGTAAGGAATGATGCTAATTTCACAAAAAAAGATCTACTGATCCGATCTTCATTTCACGATTGGTAGCCATATTTTGTGCCAAATCCATCGGCAATGCACAAAATCATGCCAAAAACATAACTTTAAGCTTTCCCGAACCTCCAGATGGACTAGTGATAGCCTTAATGCAACCTGCCACTTACTCCATTAATCTCCTTTTATTTCATTGTCGTTCGGTATTAATTCATACAAGGTACGAACATCACAACCGATGGAATCGGCGATCGATATGGCAATTTTGAGTGGCATCACTCTTTTGTTTTCAATAAAGTCGTAAACTCGTTCCGGTTTAAAAAGTAAGTCTTTTGCCAACCATTCTGCTGACTTTCCGGATTCCATCAATCGTTCACTCAGTAAGCAACGTCCTAGTTCAAATTTCAAGAAGCGATAACCTCCCGCATAAGATAATATTTAACCTTAAGCGTGGTCCATTGCCAGCATGAATATACTCTTATGGGTAAATCCAAGCTGATTTCCGCTCTATTTTTTGCGTAACAGGTAGACCAGCTTCCGATAATACATCGCCGCTTCCTTGTATTTCCGCTGATCCTCCGATACTACGGCCATCCCCTCATATAACGGTTCAAGCCGCATGACATGCTGCGCGGACTCAAAATAAGGCAGACACGCAAGTGCACGCTCCATGAAAACATCCCGATCTCCATGCGCAAGAGCCAGATGGCTCTGGTAGAAGGTTGCGCTCATCTGCTGGTCCTGTGTTGTTGCACATTTCAAGAGTTGATCTACACTTTGCGCGAGCACGCCCCAGTTCTTCCGTGCCAGAGCCACTTCGCATCGATACACACTGACGAGCGGCTGCATGGCGAGCTGTGTTTCTTCCGTTTCCTGCTGCAATAGCGATTCAAATCGTTCAATCTCCGCCTGTGCCTGATCCAGTTCACCTGTCATCGTCAGCATGACAATCCGATTGTTGGCAATTGCCGTCACCAGATCTCCCTGGTTGCCGGCATACACGAGGTTTGCCTCCGCCATGGTTAATGCCGAGAGTGCCTCCTGAACCAGCCCCATTGCGAAACAATAACCACTATATGCCACATATAACCCGGACAACCGATGGAACATCCGCTGATCATATACATGACGCATTGTAAGCTCAAATACCTGTTTTGCCTCTTCATACTGTTTGACCTGAATGTAGGCTTCCATCTTGATATTTTGCACAGACAACCAGAATTCACTGCCAGGAAGCGCCAGCTCACTAAGCCTGGTTGCATGAGTTAATACATCCACAAAAGCCATTTTGGAACGATAATATTGTATTTTATAGAATAAAAGTGCCTTGACTAACGGACGTGGCAGATCAATATCGTCTGGACGACCATATTTCTCCAGGTAAAAATTGAGGTAGGACGTATGTATATACTCATGAGCCGTTGCATCGTTTAATTGTTGATAATAGACCGCCTTCATCAAGGCCGTTGTCAGCTCTACGGTCAACGTGTCATCCCGATCTGCCAGAGCATGCACCGTATCTTCGGATATCGCTGACGCTGGAACAGACATTTGTTCGAAGATGGCCTCTGCCCGTTCGAGTGTTTCCTCGTCCTGAGCCGCAGCCTTTAGAATATAGGAAGGGGATACCCCAAGACGCCCGGCGATGGCTTCTGCCAAGTCCTCAGGTAGAGGATAACGATCCGCCAGGATATTGGCAAAGTGGGCCTGCGTGACCAGACCTTCCACAAGGTCTTTACGGGAGATTTGTTTTCTTTTGCTTAGCAGTTCAATGCGTTCCTTCAGCATGGTATCCCTTTCCTTTCTATCCTTAGAAGCGAATACATTCTATTCACATCATCGCAAAATTAGAGATATCACGCCACCCTTCCGGCGAAATCAAACGAAACGGTTTCCGTTTCCGAGGTAATTGTTTTACAATAAGAAAGTATGTGTAAGAGCATTTTATCGAAATGCTGAAACATGAGCTGAATATGAAAGGATGCAAATAAATGATTATTAAACCAAGAACACGTGGTTTTATTTGTACCACTTCCCATCCTGTAGGTTGCGCTGCGCAAGTGCAGGAACAGATTGATTATGTAAAATCCCAGCCGGAACTGAAAGGCCCCAAAAATGTGCTCGTCATCGGAGCTTCCACCGGATACGGACTAGCGTCACGCGTTGTTTCTGCCTTTGGAGCAGGAGCGAATACGATCGGCATTTACCGTCCGAGCAGTTCCACAGAGAAACGTACGGCTTCTGCAGGCTGGTACAACTCCGCTGCATTCGAAAAAGCTGCTGAGGAAGCAGGACTGAAATCGTACAGCGTTACAGGTGATGCATTTGCAAACGAAACACGAGACAAAGCCGTTGAACTGATTCGCAGTGAACTCGGTCAAGTGGATTTGGTTGTATACAGCGTAGCCTCCGCACGCCGTACCGATCCGAACACGGGTGAAGTATTCAACTCTGTGCTGAAGCCTATCGGACAATCCTACACGAACAAAACGGTAAATTTCCACACAGGCGAAATCAGCTCGGTTACTCTGGAGCCGGCAAACGAAGAGGAAATCCGTCAGACGGTAACTGTTATGGGCGGAGACGATTGGGAACTATGGATGGATGCCCTGCAACAAGGTGGCGTGCTCGCTGATGATGCAACAACGATCGCTTTCTCCTACATCGGTCCTGAACTTACGCATGCCATTTATCGTGATGGTTCCATCGGTCAAGCCAAGAATCATCTGGAAGCGACTGCACACAAGCTGAATGATCGTTTAAGTGCAAAAGGTGGACGTGCGTACTTAACTGTAGCCAAGGCGCTAGTGACTCAATCCAGTTCTGCAATTCCAGTCGTGCCGCTGTACATCTCAGCATTGTACAAAGTCATGAAAGAAAAAGGCTTGCATGAAGGATGCATCGAGCAATTGCAACGTCTGTTCGCTGATCGCTTGTATGCGGGGGGAGAAGTTCCAACCGATGCCGAGGGCCGTATTCGCATTGACGATTGGGAGATGCGAGCTGACGTTCAGGAAGAAGTGGCGAAGCTCTGGAATGAGTTGACCACAGAGAACATCTACGATCTGTCCGATCTGGAAGGTTACCGTCGCGAATTCTTCCAGCTGTTTGGTTTTGAAACCGATGGTGTGGATTATGAAGCAGATGTTGATCCCAACGTTGAAATGCCTCATCTGGTGAACTAAAGAAGTTTGGGCGTGGACGTGAGCTTAGATTTTCGTTAGAGCTAACTTGCGGATATCATGTTAAAGATCTGATTTTAAAATCAATGAAGGGGGAGCCATCTGGCTCCTCTTTTTTTTGCCCATTTAAAATCACTCAACAATTCCAATTTCTGTATCCATACATTCTTTCGTATATCCTCTAATCAAATCGATTTAAGCAGCTTTTTCAACTCTTTTGGTACAGTCTTCTCGATAGTAATGGAACGTGCTCCATGCATGGACGCAAAGAATTGAAGTCCCTCCCGAAAATCCGTAATCCAATCCTCCACAGGTGGAGCAGTCTCTTCCATCGATAACAAACGAACGGTAAGTACTCCCGTCTTGCGATCAAGTCTTGGGTCCATACGTCCAATCAGCCGATCACCGTGAAGAATAGGCATGGCATAATAACCGTAGGTTCTTTTCACCTCTGGCGTATAAATCTCCCATTTATAATGAAAATCAAATAAATCCACGATTCGTTCTCTTCTCCATAACAGGTTGTCCAGCGGCGGCAGGAAACGTACCGGGCCTGACGGATCATAGTGCGGGTCTTCCCTTTCCATATGCCGTAACAAATCCTCATCTTCAGCACGAATATAATAAGGCGTCGCCACGTCCTCCACCTTAAGCGGGATCATTCGCCCATCTGACACACGGGCAGCAATATCGGTCCGACGTTCAGCCGCTGTAGATTTCAGCCAACCCAGACGGGGATCACGGGCATCTACGACCCGATACGCATGAATGTATTTATCCAGCAGGGTCTGTCTCTGCGCCAACGCATCCATGTCTTCTTTCAGCGTAAGTCCCTGTTGTTGCAATCCGGATTCGGTAATATGAAAATAACGTTCATTCCCCTGCCTCGCCACCACACGAATCACAGCGGAGTCTAACAGTAAATTCAGAGCAAGTGTGGTATCCTTTGTCTTTGGCACATCTGCACTGTCCCAATAACCACTCACCCGCTCAACAGCACGAAAGGCTCTTGATGGTAAGGGTCCTTCTTCCTTCAAACGTTGCAACACATGCTGCACTGTTTTCTCTAAACCTTGCAAGGACGGAGCCAGACGCTCCCTCAATCGGGCACGCACAGGTTCAAAGAGAGCATAGTCCTCGATTGGAATGACACAGGCAGCATTTGCAAAATATTCAAACACCTTGTGATCACTCAGCAACGTATTTAAGCTGTCAGCAGTATAACCAGGGTCACGAGCCCCCAGCACCAAATGCTGGTTTCCCGTTACAGCAGCCACAGGATCAATCTGTACGCAACCAAGGGAGCGAATCAAACTCAAAACTTGGTCCGGTCCCGAAGGTAAGGAAACTGCGGGCCAACGTCCCAGTAAAGCTTGCGTTTGCAGCAAAAAACGCCGAACGATTTTTTTATTCATGTGCAGCGCTGTTGTCATATGTATAGGTTCTTCCCAAAATAAAAAGAAGCACCACCATCCTGGATGATCTGCTTCTTGTGTTTGACCTTTTGCAATTTTTCCTGCTTCGTAGGCATGAGCCGTACATGCTGGGATAACGCACCATAATCTCCGTTAACTCTTCGGCTCTGTTCCGAGCACCATTGACCTGACCGCTCTGCTTTGCGTAATGCTTTTTGTGTTTGTGTACGTGCCATAATGGGTCACACACTCCTTTGGTTGATATACACTCAATATATCATGTGCAGCTACACAAGTGAAGGTGCTTCCTACTGGAATGGGCATATACATCATTAAAAAGGCTTCCACCGAGTACCTTAGCGGGATTGCCGCTTTCGCCGGGACTGCCACGTCTCGATTGGCTCATGATCATCTTCTTCGATCAGTTCCAGTGCTTCTTCCACTCTTCTGGCTTTGAATAACAGGATTAATTCCATCAGGTCTTCCCGGTCCAGCAACTTCACTCCATTGACTGCTGCAAGCGTCCGGCAAGCTTCGGTGTAACGGGCGGACGATAATACAATCGACCGGTCGGCTTCATAATAACGCATCGATGTATATATCTCCTGCACTGCACTCAATCCTACCGGATGGTTCGCACCGTATCGCTTCGCTTGTATAACACTTCGTCTGCCAAGTCTATCAACAAACACCAGATCTGCCCCAAAATCCCGGCTGCTCGTTGTCTTATGCACCTCATCGTACCCGAGCTCTTCGAATAAATGATAGAGATATAATTCAAACTCCGAACCATCCTCCATCTTGTCGATGTCCTTTATTGTAATCTTACGAGGATTGGCTTCACTTCGGATCCGCTGCCCGCGCCCGATAACCTGTCGAATAATCCAGGCCAGCAGTAGTAATATGACAATAATTCCTATGACCCATAGGGTCACATTTTCACTCCAGTTCATAAATTCTTCTCCTTGTGTCATTTCCTATGTTCTATACAACGTACGCAGATATGGCTTGTCACCGCACTAAATATATCAGACTTCTACCTTCATCGAAAGAAGATGAATTCCCTGTAACCCTTACACTTCACGAAACATAGTTATTTCGACAAAACAATGATAAAAGGTTACAGTGTGTTCGGTTGAACTCAGCTTGACTTTAATGGTAAAATTCAACAATCGGTTCTATTCGAACCGAAGAAGAAAGGTGGTTTATCACTTGCATACATTGACCAAACACAAGTCCAAAACATGGGCTGCCCTCATTCTCAGCGGCATGCTCCTCTTCACCATGAATACAACTGGTTACACCGCTGCTTCAACCGAATCCATGCCCAAACCAGCGTGGACGTCATCTTCCCTGATGTTATCTGAGGCTAATACAGAGAAAGATGTCATGATCAAGGGAATCCATGCCGTGCCATCCAAAAATCTTGTATATGTACATGCCTCGCAGCCCGTGACCAAAACAAGCAGCAAAACAACACTCGACTGGCAACTGGACTCTCTCCAAGCATTCGATGTTACGACTGGACAATTGAAGTGGAATACAATATTCCATGAGAAAAGTGGTCCTTATACCACCTACTCCGATTCGGTATATGCCAGCAACGGTACGGTTTATGTGTATATGGAATATTCGGACAAAACCAAAAAATTGTACTCATTCAATACATCCGGTAAAACCAACTGGATCAAAACGGTGAATTCACCTGCAAGCATATCCCTATTGGATAACGATACGCTGATGGTTGCTTCAAGTCAGGGCGTACAATCGAATGGTTCGGTTCGTTCAGCCATCTCGTTATATGACAAAAAGGGCAAGCTGATTACCGAGAAGACCATTAACGGTAGCGTGCTTAAGGCTGATCATGGTCGAATTGTGGTGGATGCCAGTAAACAAACCAAGGTAGGCAATTTCTGGCAGCAAGCCGCGAATCCCAAAGTGGAGGTCTATGATCGTACGTTGAATCGTCTGTCCTTCTACCAATTCCCTGCCAATGCAAATACATTAGGAGATGGCGGCGGTGAATCCCTGGCCATTCTGGACGATGGTTCCATCATTATGCGTGCCAATTTTGAGAACACAGGTAACCGACTGATGGGCTTTGGCGTCGATGGCAAGCTTGCTTGGGGACGTGCCATTGCAGGTGATGCCTACATTCAGACGGCTGGCAACGGTTATACAGTCTTTACAGGGCAGAAGCTGGAATTGTACACGATGAAAGGCAAAGTGACTGAGCGTACATTCAAGGACGCACAGCCTGCGCTTATGCGTGTGGACCAGACGCAGGATGGACAGTACCAGCTTGATTTTGCCAAAACAGGATACATTCTTGATCCACAGACGCTGGAAGACGTGCATATCTACACAACCAGTGCCTCAGTTCCTTCATTAGAAGGTGTCTCTACCTATGTGGATGATGTCATCTATTCCATGAACGATGAGACATTGTCCAAATATGTACTGAAGTCCAATTCTGCAAAATAAATACTCGATCTAATAATAAGCCGGGAGAGTTCCATAAGGAGCTCTCCCGGCTTATTACATTGGCAGAATAGAATATCATCCTATTTCCAATTCTCGTCTATAAATTCGTCCCGTCCGGATAAAGCACGGTCTTCCTTATAATGTTGTTCGTTTTTCTTGTGGTAATCCTGATGATAATCTTCAGCCGGATAGAATATAGCTGCATCCCGAATTTCCGTAACAATCGGTTGAGTGAATCGTCCGCTGGCTGCCAGTTCCTGTTTGGACTGTTCAGCAAGCTCACGTTGACGTTCATTATGCACAAAGATTGCGGTACGATACTGTGTCCCCCGATCCTGGAACTGGCCTCCGTCATCCGTCGGATCAATCTGCGGCCAGTACAGCTCCAGCAGTCGTTCATAAGGGAATACATCTGGATCAAATGTAATCTCAACCACTTCGACATGACCAGTCTCCCCGGTTTTGACCTGCTCATATGTTGGATTCTCGACGTGGCCGCCAGCATAACCTGATATAATGCCATGAATGCCCGGTTGTTCTTCAAACGGTGTAACCATACACCAGAAACATCCGCCGGCGAATGTAGCTTTTTCCATTCCGTTCATCCCCTCTTATCTAAACGATCTATAGATTACTGATGCTAAATTACGCATACATTCTTATATTTTAAAACAACAAGAGGTTGATTGAAAGCCATGGTTATGGCTCTCAATCAACCTCTTCATTGGTAATGCATTTAGCTGACAACTAATGCAAGAAATTATCTTGATTAAGTTACCCGCGACTACGTCCCATCGAACGGAAGATCAAGCTTACGATGGCTACAAGAACGATCGCTCCAATCAATGCAGGTACAATGTAGAATCCGCCCATCTCAGGACCCATATCGCCCAAGATTACTCCACCTAACCATCCACCGATGAAACCAGCAATGATGTTACCAATAACACCACCTGGAATGTCACGACCAACGATCAAACCTGCCAACCAACCAATGATACCACCGATAATTAATGACCATAACCAACCCATATCATTCACCTCTAATTAAAGTTTTTGTTGTTGTCTGTCTACTATTAACCGCTACAGAAGCATTTAAACAATTGGCATAAAAATTTTTGCATATTACCTTTTGTCCCCATGCATCTTCCTCTGCAAAACAAGTCTTAGTCAGGTATGGAACAGATCGCGTTACTTTCCGGCATCTCACCAGCTCAGGGCTGCGTTATGTACCTCCCGAAAGTCATTGTATGTTAGAGCAGACAAGGTTAGTATCACCAATTGAGGTAGGATTATTTATAAAAGTGCGTCATATTATAGGATGGATGGGTTAGGTCTGATCAATAAAAGCCTGCACGGCTCTTACCTGGCTGCGCCAGCCAAGTATGTTTATGGCTCTTGTCCAGCTCGCCACGCATCGACTGAATGACTTTTACTATGTCTGTCTGTCCATTCTGATGCCATTCCAGCGCAGCGCTCACATACAACTCACCTAGCTGCGCGAGAGAAAACGTGTCGGTCAGGCGAGCTGCTTCTATCGTGCCTTCTTCACCCGCAAATACGGTGAAGCCTCGTTGGCGCAAATATTGCAGGCGCAGCGCTTCATCTGGCAACGGAATTTCGTAAGCCCGGTCGAACCGTCCGGCACGGTTCATGAGGCCAGGATCTATTTTCTCCGGATAATTCGTTGTCCCAATCAGGAAAATGCCTTCTTTCGACGTAGCACCATCCAGTGTATTCAGGAAAAAGGAACGGACTTCATCCGGCATCGAATCGATGTCCTCAATGATCAGTACCATCGGTGCCAACCGCTTGGCAGCCTCGAACACTTCACGCACCGATTCACTGTTGGTATACTCCGTAATCTGCCAATACGCAGCCGGGCCCGGGATACTTCCCGCAATGGATTTTACCAATGTGGTTTTGCCATTCCCCGGATGCCCATACAATAGAATGCCTCTTTTGTACGGGATATCATAATCCCTGTAAAAAGAACGATCCGCTTCGAAAAATTGATCCAGCGAGCGGAAAATATCCTGCTTGATCTGTGCCGAGAGAACAACATCCTCTCGTCCCACGGAGCGAGTGATGGATTCCACATGGCGATCGCTGCCATTCCGGGCATCGGTGTAGACCGTTACTTTTTTCATATTTTGCTGACGTTCCCGTTCCCGGACACTACCCAGAAATTGCTTCATCTCCTCATCACCGATGGCAAAGACAAAGTCTTCACTGTAGATCCCGTTCTCTCGGAAAAATGGAACCCGCACAAGTGCTACGCCCCATTTCGGATAAGCAAATACGTTATTGCGAATGGAGTAGTGCACACCATAAGTGGGTACATCTCCATCATCGTTGTAATGCAACGTCTGAAGTTCCAGATCCTCGAATATACGGGCTACCAGTTCCACTTCGTCACTGCCATTTTGCAAGTCTTCCCGGAGTAACTCCCAGTATTCATTGTTCGGGTCAGAACTGGCATACAGCTTGTACTCAACTCCATAGCGCTGAAGTAGTGCCTCACTGATTCCACGAATCAGCCTTGAATAGATGGCGTACCCTTCCACTCGAATTCGGGTATCATGTTGTTCGTCATAGGTATAGATCGCTTGAGTTGGATCTGTTTGTTTTTCGTTTATTATCATTATTTCGCTCCCTTTACCGCTACAAGCGGTTTGCATTTGGCTACAACTTGAGCCAGGCCTGCGCCGGTAACACTGTCTATAATTTCATCTACATTTTTATAAGCCTGAGGTGATTCATCAATAATGGATTCAAGTGAGCGTTGGTTTACCACGATCTCATCTTCTGTACCCACACCCAGTGCCATAGCAAAATCTTCCACGCTAATCAATCGTTTTGTTGCCGTCCGTGAACGGATGCGACCCGCACCGTGACATATTGAATAATAATTATCAGCACCCTGCGGCTGACCTACCATGATATATGAAGCAGTTCCCATGGAACCGGGAATAAGCGCCGGATGCCCTGTTGCCAGATAAGGCTTTGGATTGTCCGGGTGACCTGCAGGTAACGCACGTGTCGCCCCTTTGCGATGCACAAAAACGGAACCTTTTTCTACGTGAGATTCCTCCCAGGCATAGTTGTGCATCAGATCGTATAACGTACGAAATTCACATTTGGAGCCAAACACATCCCGGAATGCTTCGCGAATAGCATACGCAATCAGGTGACGATTGACAACAGCGTAATTCAATGCAGAATACATCATGTTCACATAATGACGACCTTCCGTATGCTCAAGTGGGGCAAATACCAGTCTGGGATCGGATGTACCCAGGTTAAGCCGCTGCATGACTTTGGCAATCGCTGACGAACTCGTCTGGCTTACATACCCACCCCATGCACGAGAGCCGGAATGAATCATGACCACGACCTGTCCATCATACAATCCCCAAGCTTCGGCGATTTCACGATTCTCTTCAGCGATCTCAATCGCCTGGATCTCGGCAAAATGATTCCCCCCACCCAGTGTTCCGAGCTGACGATGCGAACGATGCCATGTCATATCAGGAACGTGGTTTAACACATCCTCATCGTAACTGAACTTGCTGCTTTCCACATGTGTCATCGCGGTTGATTTTTTCGGTGTATAGCTGTCCGGAATATACTTTTTGGGTAAACCATGCAGTCCTTTACGAACAATATGCTCCAGTCTGATATCCGAGTAATGACCTCGCTGGTTCGCCTCCATCGGCAATACTTTCTCAATGGCCTTGACGAGTTTGCGGCGAAGCTTGATGTCTTTCAATTCGTCCTTGTGTAAGTTTGTCATATGCACTCGCATGCCACAGCCGATGTCACTGCCCACGATGGAGGGAGAAACATATCCGCTCTGCGCATCCCACACGGCTGTCGTTCCAATGCACGTACCTACACCGACGTGTACGTCTGGCGTGTAACTCATATAAGAAATTCCCGGAATCTGCAGATTATTGTTCGCCATCTCGAATACCTTGTAATCAAGCGAGGAGAAGAGCTGTTGCGCCGCATATACGGTTAGGTCGCCTGCAGGCAATTTTACTTCATGCCGGTAGCCACCTGCGATTTCATTTGGATTAGTAAATAAATTAAATTCTGTATTCATAAAAGTGTATTATTCCTTCCTGTACGTTCAGCAAATTCGGTTTGCTGATTCATCTGTAAAATAAAACTAAAAAAAGCCATAGGCTGATCGCCCATGACTTCTACTGAATGACAATAACGGAGAACAGAACAGCATAAACATGCTGTGTGTCTGTCATCCATCGCTATAATATAAGCGAAGAACGCATATCGATTATAAACCCGCTAAACGATATGCCTATCCCCTATGTCGACCGTATGAGGCCAATGAAACGATGAGCCGAATATGCTATTGTGTCTACGTTGCGCCCTGTTTGAATCAAATCATAACCAAGCATCATGTCTCTCGGCCTCCCTTCGTTAATGTTAGTCTTATATTAAGGGGACTAGAATTCATGTGTCAACCCTTTTCTTGGAAATTGGACCATGGTGTAGATTACATATGTAAACAAAAACAGGAGATTGTCCTAGGACAATCTCCTGTTTCCCAAATAATAATGATGTTGTTAGCGTAACATGATTATTACAGCCCTGCTTGTTTTTCCAACTCTTCAACCGGATTTTCGTCTTCTTTTTCTGGAACTTTGGAAGACAGGAACCAACCACATACCGCAATGGTGATCAGTACAATATAGAATCCGAATTTCCAAATTTTATTTTCCGGGAAATGCTCATCCAGAACACCCAATGAAGGGTGTGCGAGTGTAATAACGGCCAGCTTAACCCCTACCCAACCTACGATGACAAAGGCTGCAACTTCAAGTCCTGGACGGGAATGAAGCAATTTCACAAAGTATGAGGCTGCAAAACGCATGATCACAAGCCCGATGAATCCACCGAGGAAGATAACGATAAACTGTCCACCGTCAAGTCCGCCAATTGCAGGCAATCCACTTGGTGGCAACGCCACAGCCAAAGCAACAGCAGCCAGAATGGAATCAACTGCAAATGCGATATCCGCTACTTCGACCTTGAAAACGGTCATCCAGAAACCGGATTGTTTTTTCGGTTTCTTCGGCGTTGAATCAGCTGCTTCATCTGTCTTATTGCGACTACCCAGTATCTTTTTAACGATGTGGTTAATCGAAATATACAGGAGATACAGGGCACCGATCGCTTGCACCTGCCATACATCGACGAGGAAAGAGATCAGGAACAACGAACCTAAACGGAAAACAAATGCACCCATCAGACCATAGAACAACGCTTTTTTGCGCTTATCTTCAGGCAAGTGTTTAACCATGATTGCGAGTACCAATGCATTATCTGCTGCGAGTAATCCTTCAAGGACCACTAAGACAGCGAGCACCCACCCATATTCTAATAATAATGAAACATCCAACATTGACTCCTCCTTAATATTCTTATGATGTACAAAAAAAGGACCTTTACCATCACTGGTAAGGTCCTTTTATATCCACAAAAAGAGACCTTTACCGAGCATGAAAACTTGGTAAAGGTCTCGCTAACAACAAAATTGCTGCCAATAAAGCCGGGGATATGATCCCGAATTGACGACTTTACTGTAAAAGCTACTCCCCTTTAACAGGAATATGTAGTTTTAGTTGGAACGGGTTGTTTAACCTGTACTCATCATATTTCATAACGTTAAATAAAGTCAAGCTTTATTTAGTTGACGATACAGCTTACGGAATACGACAACATCGTAAATCATATTCCCCAGTGGAATGAAAGAAACAAAAAACAGAGCAATTGGACGGCGCAGACGCCATTTCTGTGAGGTGTACATACTCACCATAAATAACAAGTACATTAAAAACAAAAAACCGTACAGATTTCCAAACCATGTGACAGCCTGCGGCATAACCCCGGCATCTCTCAACGGAAAAGCAACAAACAGTAGCAACACGTACGAAATACCCTGCAACCACAACATCAGCCGGAAGCGCCCCAGCGTAGAATGTAACATTATTTTCCTCCTGCTTTTATACATGTAACGAATTCAATTGTTCCCGTACAGTATATCACAAAAGCTGAGTATCTCGCTTAATGCCCTACAGCAGATTCTTCCTGCACGCTTTATAAGTGATTCATCTACCATTTCGCAGGAGCCAAATGCTTTAACTTCTCATAAGATATATGACGAAGATTGTTACAGATGTCGGACAAGGAGGAGCCAGATCATGAAAATAGCTATGGTTGCACCCGAGAAATTGCCTTTGCCTGGTAATGGTTCCGTGGAAATCTGTATTCTGGGCATCGCTCGTGAACTTGCACACCGCCATCAGGTGACCATTATAAGTCGTCAAATGCAAGGTCTCGCCGCCACAGAACAGATCGACGGGATCACCATTCAACGTGTCCCTGCATCGAGTCCTGTCAGTTACACCAAAGCAGTCATACGTCTGTTATCCCAACAACCCTTTGATGTAATTCAAGTGGATAACAGGCCACGAAGCATGGCTACCATCAAACGGGCTTTTCCACGCACACCTGTTGTACTCTATCTTCACTCGTTAACGTTTGCTCAGCCCGGACCTTCCACACTCACACTAATGAAAAAAGCCGATTGGATTGCCGTCAATAGTCAATCCCTCAGACTAAGGTTAGGCCGCAGATTTCCCTTGGTAAAACACCGGATGAGTGTTGTTCCATTGGGTGCAGATCTAAGCCGCTTCAGACCTGTTGAATCCAGCGAAGAACAGATTCATCTGCGTACACAATTTGGAGTAACTAAACCATTCTCTATTCTCTATGTCGGCAGACTGATCCCTGGAAAAGGGGTAGACGTATTAATTCGTGCAACTGCCCTCCTTCAGCAACAGATGCCTGTTCAACTGGTTGTTGCAGGCAAAGGACCTCCGTATTACATGCGTAAACTTCGCGAACTTGCCCATAAACAAAAAATCCATGTTTCCTTCCGTGGTCAGATAAACCATGAGCATATCGATCAGTTGTATCGGGCAGTCGATTGTCTGGTCTGTCCGTCTCAAGAACATGAAGCTTTTGGCCTGGTTAATGTTGAGGCGATGGCTTCAGGATTACCCGTCATTGCTTCGGATAACGGAGGTATTCGTGAAATTATTGAATCAGGTATCAATGGATACCTTGTCACCGCTTATAAGCGTCCCCAACGTTTCGCCTCTTACCTGTACACACTTGCAAGCAATCCCACTTTTGCCGAGAAGTTAGGGAAGGCTGGCCGAGACAGCGCAAGGGCACATTTCAGTTGGGCAAGAACAGCCATGCATCTGGAAGCGACCTATACCAGGCTCATCCGTAAATGAGCCTTCTTCTGTTACGATGATCAAGCTTTCTCACGAAATTGCCATCCCTTAATCAAAGAATCCATCTGCGGAACAGGAATGTGACTCATCTCAATTAACTCCATAATAACCATATCTCTCATCATGAATCGTACTTTGGCACACGTTAGTTGATGAAATACATCGTAGAATGCCGTCCCGGTCCAACATCCATGAGGTACGACCAGCGGATCATTAACGATATAACCTACGGCTCCAATCGGGGGAATAACAACCTTAATCGCTTGATGATCCAACCGATTATCTGGATCCTTGACGAGATACACGGTATCCCCCACATGTAAAGCTTGTACGCCATGGTAGTGGTCCATCCCATACATAGCTGCGAATAATTTGGTGCTCATATTGCCTGCTCCTTTTCCTGTATTTCTCCATGATTAAAATTTTCACAAAGATACATCGGTTTCATAATGTTCCAACCACTCGACAAGTTGCCTGCGTATCTCTCTACGAAACTCACGAGGTTCAAGTACCTCTGCCTCGGGTCCAAATTGATACAACCATTTCAAAAATTCTCTGCTGCTATTCAGTGTCACTTCAAATAACAATCCCCCATCCGACATATTCGTCATTCGCGGGCGAACAAACATCTCTTCTTCTTTTATGTAGGGGGCCACTTTCTCAGAGAATCTTACCTTGAAATGGATATTTTCGTCGCCACGGTCAATAGACCATGTGTTCTTCATGTACTGCGTTATGTTGAAATCACCCTTCTCGAAACCGGCATTTGTTCGTGTCACATCCAAAAAACGGCTAATTCGAAACAATCGAACTTTTTGCAGCAAATGGCAGTATCCAATCAAATAAAAACGTTGATCACGTGGAATGAGATAATAGGGATCGATATCCCGGACTGTAATCTCATTTCTTGTCAGCGTATGATATTGAGTACGAATGGTTTGCTGGCTTAGAATAGATTCGATAATGGGAATCAGCAAATTAGGGTCTTTTCCTTCCTCACGATAAGCAGGCGTGCCCATCCGAATAATTCCCGCAATATTCTCTACAATGTCACTGTTCCTTGATTTTAGTTTGGTATGAGCCGACATGACCTTGTCAAAAGCTGAATCGAACTCAGCAGGTAACTTGGAGGTATCAACTACGGACGGCAGCAAGGAAAAGACCATTGCTTCCTGTTCAGTAAAATCTAATGGATACATTGCAAACTCACCAATAAATCGGTAACCTTTGCCGTATCCTTCATTCATAATCGGGGCGACCCTATCCAAAATCCGGAGATCACGATAAATCGTGCGTACAGTCGTACCGCATTTCAGCGCCAATTCCTTGGCCGAAATTCCAGGATTTGCTTGTATAGCCTGAAGTATACGCAGCAGACGAATTAATTTCTCTGTCATGTAGTTTCTCCCCTTCGATATTTTATCGGCAAGGAAAACTAGTTCCTTTAGTACAGGACTAAATCTTTAGTCCCAATTTTATTTTCGCAATTTCACCATTTTTGTATAGTCCAATTGCACTTTTACCCCCTTTTAATATACATTCTCTTACTTGCTTGCGTAAAATATTAACCCGAAAGACCTTAAACCTAAGTCTGAAAGCCTATACAATTTTCTAAAAATAATACAAAAAAAGCCCTGATCTCTATAAAGAGACAAGGCTTTTCTCGAAATTACTGGTTATGCAACTGTAATAATTGATCCATCACATTTGCCATATGCTCACAGAGTTCAGGAATGTCCCCCATCTGGTCTTCATTCACACTGCGATCAAAATAAACGTGAGCCGTGACGTTATACATGATTGGCTGTTCATCAAAGATATACTGGATAGTCTGGCACATCCTCTGCTCAGGCCAGCTCTTCTGTAATATTGGACGAATAACCGGGCACTGCTTCTCAGGCTCCTTCACAACCATGCTAAACCGTAGTTCCAAACGGCAACCCGGATTCGCACCAGGCGTCTCCAGGATCTCCGCTGCAAGCTCCTCAAGGGAGCTGCTTAATACAACTTCTCCTGTTACTTCCGGGCGATCCCTGAGACAGAATTGTAATGTGAACTCTCTGGACATCACTGCCATCTCCAGCCGATCTTTACGCCCCGTAATCTGAATACGTTCATCCAGGTTATCCATATCATAGAGATAATTCTCAAACCCGACTTTCAGATTGTCATACACCGTTGGATCAAACATTGAAATAAACCCACTTTCTTACCCTTTAACTTGCATTGTAGTACATTGTAGTACATTCTCAATTTTCATGCGACTAGCCCAATCTCTTGTCTTGAAAGTATAAAAAGCCCAGTCACCAGGACTGGGCTTCGGCTAAACATGCGATCTGATAAGATCCCTGAGCTTTTCTTATTCTTCTGTAGCTTTTTCTTCAGTTGCCGGTTCAGCCTCTTCAGCAGAAGCCGTCGGCTCTTCCTCAGCGGCTTGTGGCGGCATAACGGAAGCGATGATGGACTCAGGTGATGTTATAAGTGTCAAACCTTTGTCCAGCTTGATATCCGCAGCAGTCAAGCGATCGCCAATATCCAATCCGCTAACATCCACTTCAATGGACGTTGGCAGATCCGCAGGCAATCCTTCTACTTCCAGCTGTGTCTCCTGTGTCTGGAATACACCGCCAGCTTTCGAGCCGGCCGCTGTACCCTGGAAGTCGATCGATACACTTACACTGATCGGCTTGTTCTTGGAGATTTGCAAAAAGTCTACATGCAGCAAACGTCCGTTACGCTCTTGCTGATCCTTGATCAGCACTGGAACCGTTTTACCGCCCTCCACATTCAGGTTGAACATTTCGGAGCGGCCTGTGCGTGCCACTTTCAGCATTTCTTTTTCATCTACATGTATTGAAGCACCTTCAAGTCCCGGGCCGTAAACGACTGCAGGAACTCGTCCGCCTTGTCTTAACAGGCGCAGTGCTGCACCTTTCTTTTCCGTTCTTGGCGTTGCTGTAAGTTGAGCCATTTTTCCGTTGGATTTCATGATTGAACATCCTCCTTCAAGGGATCACTACATTATATTTGTTGGAAAGCGCTAAAGCTTCGCTTATAGACCATAATTGGTCTTTTTTCCTTTGGCCGAATCGTGGGCCATATCTATATTTACCCCAATGATAGAGGATCTCAAACACGAAACAGGATAATTAATTATTTTTCGGCAAGTTATGCGGCTCATAATCAGACCAAAAAAGCAGTCGGAATCTCTTCCAACTGCTGGTTTAACAAGGTTTTGACGAACTACATTCGATGTTATAAATAAAGAAACTATGCGCTATTACGATCCTCTGTTTTTTCGCTTTCACGAATGATCTGCATCTCGTCTGATCCGCTACGGACAATAATGTGCACATCCCCGTCTTCAGGTACAATGTCCACGTAACGGTCTCCGCACGTATCTTTAGCTTCCCATTCGTTCAATCGAATGATCAATCCCAGGTGATGCAGACCCGGAGCTACGCGGAAGCGGGCTTCGGCGGCATTTCCGACTTGTTCCAGCCGTACTGCTCCGTCCTCCATACCTGTGCCCCATACCCAGACATCCCAGCCTTCATAGTGCTGGTCTTCCCGTTCGTATCGAAGCGTGACGGTTCGCGAAATCTGTTTATGAATCGTTACACCAAGCGTTGCCCGGATTCCTCCAGCTTCAGCAATAATATGGGTTACTCCAGGTGTCATCGCACGTACGATCCCTGCTGCACTCACCGCTGCAAGTTCTGGATGAGAAGAGCTCCAACGTATAGTAGAATCCTGAAGCGGCTGACCAAATTGATCCAGAACCAAGGCACGGAAGCGACTGATTCGAGTCATATACATGACAGGTTCGCCCACAATTTCGATTCGTTCAGCATGACGATAATCCACTTGTAACATACAGCTTGCCGTTATGTCCCCACAATGGACTGTAATCGAAGCTTCCCCTCGTTCTAGTGCATGGATTGTTCCATCAGGCTGGATCTGAATGATATCCGGATCAGAAGAAGTCCAGGTAACTGGAGCTTTTTCTACCACATTGCCAATGCTGTCCCGTACGATCGCTCGCAGTTGAGTGGTCTCCTTCGGACTATATACCTGGCGAGGAAAACTAATCTCCACTGTTGATGGTTCAGCGCCTCCAGCATGCTCTGTGTCATACAGCACCATTAAAGACCATCGTTCTACCTGAACAGTACCACGAACAGTCTCGATCAGGTCTGTGCCTGCCTGATGATCATTGACTACAACATGCCAGTCCCCTTCCCCCAGGTCAACATGCTGCTCATGTTCCGTTCCGTTATAGATGACCATAATCTGATTCCAGGTGTCCTGATTCGCACCATTCTGAAGTATAAAGGCAACTACGTTGCCATCCGCACGAATAACACGAAGGTGATTTCGTACCTGTTCAGCATCAATCATACGAAAAGCGGGATGTGTTCGCCGCAAATGAATAAGACCACGATAGTAGTCGAACACCGGTCTGAACCGTGATTTGTTGGCCCATGTGATGGCGTTCACCGCATCCCCGCTCCGATAACTGTTATGATCACCGGCTTTGGATCTGAGCATCTCATCCCCTGAATGCAGAAACGGAATTCCCTGAGAAGTCAGCAGAATGCCGGAAGACAGTAAAGAGCGACGAACCATCTCATGATTCAAAACATCATCTGCATCCACATACCGATAAGGATCTGCTGCTTTTACAGCGGACTCAGCACTCCCGCCACCCACGGGCTGTCCGTCCTTCCATACGGGAAATCCTAATTCATGTCTAAGGTTCATTGTTGTCGCAATTTTGTCCCACAGATTGAGATTGTCATGGGCGGTTACATAATTGACAACTTCCACAGGTGAAGATGTGAAATCATCCAGTGCTCCCGCTAATCCCCTAATAAGCTCATATTCCTGCCCTCCGGCACCCGTGACAAACCCTCTGCCACTGCCATCACTATCGCCCTTGATTGCACTGCGAAAATGATCATTAAATACAGCAAATCCCTGACCTCGCTGGGTTCCTTTTAATGTTTTGCGGTCCAAAGGTGAATCTCCACCCATCCAGGGTTCCCCATAGATCAGAAACGCCGGATCGATCTGTTCCTTCAATTCACGTGTCAATTCATTCATCGTTTCCGTATCAATCAGGGCCATAAGGTCAAATCGAAATCCGTCCACATGATATTCTTCTGCCCAATATCGGAGAGAATCCAAAATATATTTTCGCACCATTGGACGTTCTGTCGCCAATTCATTGCCTACACCAGAACCATTGCTGAGGGTGCCATCCTCCCGATAACGGTAATAATATCCTGGTACAATCCGTTCAAAAGGTCCCTCTTCCACGCTATACGTATGATTATAGACAACATCAAGTACAACGCGAATGCCTTGTCTGTGCAAGGATTGAACGAGTGATTTGAGCTCCCGGATGCGAACTGCAGGATCACGAGGATCTGTCGCATACGAACCTTCGGGAACGTTATAATGCTGGGGATCATACCCCCAGTTGTATGGTGCTCTGACGTTTGAACCCACATCTGCTGTAGCGAGTTCATTCACCGTCTGATAATCCGCCACAGGCAGAAGATGTACATGAGTAACTCCCAGTTCGGCAAGATGGTCTACGCCAATACTATTACCTGCTCTATCCGTCAGACCGGATGCCGTGAATGCCAGATATTTTCCCTTATACGGAATATCTGCATGTGGATCCGAGGAGAAATCACGGACATGTAACTCATATAACACGGCATCAACAGGATGCAGAAAAGCAGGTTTGACATCCAGGTCCCAATCGACCGGATTGGTGGTCTCCGGATCTATAATAGCCGTTCGTTGCCCATTAGCCGTTACCGCTCTGGCATAAGGATCAACAACGACTTCAATCCGCTGATCATCATGGATAATTCGGTACATATAATAATGTCCTGCCCAATCGCCTGTAAGCTCCAAAGTCCATATTCCGTCCGCATCGCGCGTCAGAGTATGTTCCTGCCCATTTTCATGATCTTGTACTTTACCACTATCGTTGTAATGCCCTTCATCTTCAAAGACCAATATATAAACCTGCTGTGCCGTAGGTGCCCACAATTTAAAAGTACTTGCTGCACGAGTATATGTTAAGCCAAGATCGTTGCCTTCGTAACGAAAAGAAGTCCATTCCGGCATCGTTCTCACCGCCTTTATATCCATTGATTTCGTGTTGTCCCGATGTTACGGAGCGGGACGTGTTTTGTCAACCCGGGGTTGTCTGTACTCATCAATATCGGTTCAATTTGCGTATTCAATTAGCAATCGCTTTCAAAATATAGGATATGAAAACAAGCGCCATAGATTGACAGCATTTGTACCTGTCCTGACAAAAAAAGTTTGGAATATACAAGAATATAATGCAGGATGTCATTTGGTTGAGATTAAAAATGTACTAAACCGGTGCACAGCATAAAGAAGGTCGAGACATGACGATGTATAGCCCAGCGACCAAGGCAATGGTCTCTGAAACATCAACAAATCCCCCTTTCAAACGGGAAAGGGGGATTTGTTTTATCTCAATTTATTTGAAGAGATTTAATTGGACCCTTCAATTCTTGGCAAGCATGGCGTTCATCAGGAATTGGAATACATCACCGTTAGGGATATCGCATTCACATTCGCCTGTCCGTCTTGTACGGTGCGTATCGTATCAACGCCTGCTTGTCCTTTTTCTACAATCACATTCCATGTCCCTGTGGGAACAGCGATGTCACGGTTTTCTTTTGCCGCGTTATAGATAACAACAATACGTTCCCATGAATCGCTGGCTGCTGTACCGTTCAATTCATAGGCTAGCAGCCCATTGCCTTTTTCTATCAGACTAACATACTTCTCGATCTCTTCCCGTGTACGAAGCCGAAAGGCTGGATGTTCTCGCCGAAGACGGATCAGCCCACGATAATAATCAAATACCGGCTTGAACAGCTTCTTCTGCTCCCAATGTATGGCATTAACCACGTCTCCACTCTGGTGGCTGTTGGCGTCCCCATATTTGCTTCGAAGCAGCTCATCTCCAGCCGCGATCAGGGGTACACCCTGGGAGGTTAGAACGATACCATTGGCAAGCAAACTACGCCTAACGGTCTCATTCTCCAGAATGTGTTCCGGATCAATCTGCAGGTAAGGCTTAGCCTTCTCTACAGCCTTTTCCACGCTCTCGCAACCACAAATACTTCCATCCTCGTTATAGCTGAGGAAATTCAGGGTATCGTGGAGTCCTTGTGTACGCGCGATTTTATCCCACAGATTGAGATTATCATGCACGGTTACATAGTTAATCGTCTCGGATGGACCATCCGTAAAATCCTCAATGGCTCCCCGGACGCCAGTCCACAATTCTTCTTCTTTCCCGTCCGCACCTGTCGCAAATCCCGTACCCACACCATCGCTGTCTCCCTTGATCACTCCGCGGAAATTATCGTTAAACACAGCAAAACCCGCCCCGCGCTGCGCTTCTTTTAGGGTCATATCATCTCCAAGCGGCGAATCCAGTGCGCCCCATGGTTCACCATATAACAATATGCAAGGTGACACTTCGGTGTGCAACTCCGCTGCAAGCTGTTTCATCGTAGTTGTGTCGATCAGGCCCATGAGATCAAATCGAAAACCATCAACATGGTACTCCTCTGCCCAGTAACGGACCGAGTCGATGATAAACTTACGAACCATGGTGCGTTCAGTAGCTACCTCATTGCCCGTACCTGAGCCATTGCTATAGGTTCCATCGGCGTTTTGACGATAGTAGTACCCTGGTACAAGTTTTTCAAAAGAGCTGCCTGCCGTATCAAACGTATGATTATATACCACATCCATAATGACACCTATTCCCTTGTTATGAAGGGCCAGCACCATTGATTTGAACTCACGAATTCGTGTCTCCGGCTCATCTGCACGTGATGCATAGGACCCTTCCGGGACATTGTAATGAAGTGGATCATATCCCCAGTTATAGTTGGAGGCATCAGACGTATCACCATCCACCCTGGATTCATCCACCGTCGCAAAATCAAATACAGGCAGCAGATGAACATGGGTAATCCCTAGTTCAACCAAATGATCGATCCCCAGTGTGTTGCCCTCCGAATCACGCAGACCCGTCTCGGTGAAAGCCATGTATTTGCCTTTATTTGTTATACCAGATGATGGGTGAATGGAAAAATCACGTACATGCAGTTCGTACAGGACTGCATCTACAGGACTGGTCAATTGCGGGCGAATATCCTCACTCCATCCCTTCGGATGTGTTTGCTCCAGTCTCACAATTACACCCATTTCTCCATTCATGGTCACTGCTCGTGCGTAGGGGTCTACAGCATGGGTTGAATGTCCATCTTCGAAAGTAGGCTTGTACATGTAACGGTAGCTGTTTAAATCACCCTCCAGTTCCAGAACCCAGATGCCTTGTTCTTTCTTTTGCATAGGTAACGCCTGCTGTTTCCGTTGATTGGGCTCTTCCTCCGGGCTCCCCCCTGTCAAAGGTGGGTACAGAATTAGTTCCATCTGAACGGCTAACGGTGACCAGACTTTGAAGTGACAGGACTGTGCTTCTAATGTGACACCTAAATCTCTTCCTTTGTATGTATCTTCTGAAATCAATAGTTCCTGCTTATCTTCTTCAATCATGTGTGTTGTTCCCCTCTCGTTGAGAAAATTGATGAACATGGATGGTACAAGTGCTCCTTACCCTTTATACCCGTTCTGCTGCCCAACCATAATCCGAATTACACAAAAGAAGACAAACGTCATGTAGATTCACATCACGCCTGCCTTCTTTATGGGTAAAACGATTCTCTCTAATGCGGTACCTGGGATTGGAAATCATTCCGGCTGGATTGATCCGCGTGGTACAAAACCACGTCCCCATCTTGCATCGGCCAGCTTCTCCCCTGACCATCTACCGGGCTGTTATCGAAACCTTCCATTTGCCATTGATTCATCAACGGTGCGTGAATATATTGTAGATGTGGCGCACTCGTATTGCCACTGCGCAATGTTTCGATATTGAAGTTAACCACAATGTAACCATCCCTCAGAAATACCATTGCCTTCTCATCCAACTGGTTTTGTCTGGCAAGTGGCTCTAAATCGGTTCCTTTGGGTACTGCATATACATCTGCTGGCAAGCTATATTCCCCATACCAGCGCTGAATCGCTGCATTCGCCCGATCTACATTAACACCAGATGGAATATCTGTTTTTGGGCCAATGAGTGTACGGATCTGTGAAGGAAGAATCATCCAGTCATAACGACCTACCCACGTTTTATGATGAGAGGTCTGATCCACGAAACGAACCATATGTTCCGCCATTGTACCCTGATTGCGTTCCTCCTCCGACAGTTCATAGGTATACTGATAACGCGCTGTATCACCTAACTCCGTACCGGGGACATTCCGCAACCGTGAGTTCAGAACAACAAAGCGTTTTTCTAAATCTTGTGCCGATCCGATACGAATGAGTCGTTCCTGTCCTCGATGGTAGTATAAATCCACTTCTTGCCGGGTGGTGCCATCTTTACTCACAAAAGAGAACGTCGGCGTGATTCGGATACCATCCTGTTTCCCAAACATGTTGCCCTTGGTTTTCAAATCAAACTTGAAATGGTAACCCGTCTTCACTGCAGCATTTCGGAAACCCTGTATCGGATGACTGCCGGGACGAATAGGCAGGACATAGGGAGCCAAATTACCTCGGGGATCTCCGTCTATACTGTTTCCTCCGGTCCAGTAGCTTACACCCGTTGGTTCGGGGCTGCCCATCCGCTTACGGAACACATTCTCCCAGTTGTAGTCTGAAATATCGGTGATGTGAAAATCATACAATCGTCCGATAACCTCTACAGCAACGGTATCTGCTGCGACATGATGAGTCAGATTGGTGTTGGCATCCTGTTGCTCTGTGAAGTTTGCAGGTGCATTTTCGGCGATATTTCGAAACTCGACCTGATAATTCCCTTCATCTAACCATACAGGGAGATAAAAAGGAGTGTCCAACTGATTTACCGGAATATCCACCCACGTCATGGCCGGAATAAACTGACTTCTGGCACCGTTATAAACATCGAATGGAAAACGAACCTGTTTGATCCGGAAATATTTCGCATAATCATGGTTTCCATAACCAGGGTAACTCGCTACATCCAGATGCTGCCCTGAGGTCGGTATCCGAACAATGAATGGACGCTCTAAAATAAGCGCAGCTCTGGTCGGATCTGGCGTAGTCTTCTGATTATGAGGCTGATCATCTGACACCCAGGCATAGTTCACAACTGGAGTATGTACTGTCACCGAGTTAATGCCCTGAATGGGGAACTTCTGATCCTGACCTCCGTTAACATTGCCAGAGAGCAGTCCATACGTAATCTCACCCGTGGTTGGCTGGTTAGCTTTGTTCATCAATGCGTTCTTGATTGTCAGACGGTTCTGGTACAGAACATTTTCTCCAATCACGCCAGGCTGCGGGATCGTCCCAGGTCTTGGAGCTGTTTGCTCCACAGGAGCAGGATCAACAATTGTCCCTCCATTAAAGATTACCTTGTCGTTATTAACGGTGTTCTCTCTAACCTCCGCTTCAGCTTCAGATTGAAACAATGACGTTTCATCTGGCGTAGGCGGTTCAGTCGAACCACCCGGAACCCCTTTGATACCAAGATCAATTTCTCGACATGGCGCAGGTTTCACATGATTGGTAACTGCTGTATCCATAGCCGATTGCAAAGTCGGTGGTGTATATGCATTGGGCGTCAGGGTCACGGTGTCACCATAACCGCCTAGCGCGTAGTTAGATACCTTTGCCTCATTTAACTTGTAAACCTCCAAGTTATCGATTTGCCAATAGCTATATGTCCTTGTTACTTGCATCGTTTTATCCCCGGGCACATCAAGTTCTTTGGGCTCAGGAGGTGTTCCTGGATCCCCCTCACCACTAGACGCTCTTCCCGGGATCGTCCAGGTTTTATGATACACCCTTTTCACTTTAACGGTGTAAGTAACCGTTCCTGTCATGTTAACCCAACGGTGCTGAAACAGATATTCCTTGGCCAAAACATTGGCATAAAGATCTTCCGAAGTTGGAATACCACGGGTAACATCAAACTTCTCAGATCCCCGATCGTCTGCCTTCAACACACCTCCGACAGACGGGTCCATAAGCGATGCTTCAATAACCGTGCCTCTACTCGGTGGGCTGATAGTCACAGGGCAAGCGTTCACAGGGTCGCCTCCCGGATCGCCATCATTACCACCTTCTCCATTATCTGTGCAATCCTTCACCTCAAGCACCTGAGTCCCTTGTTCATTCAGTTGCTGAGCAGAATCAAGAAAATGAGCTTTTATGGTCGTGCTACCTACGATCCCTTTTGTCGTGATTTTGCCATCAGCACCGATCGTTGCCACAGCCGGATTCGAGCTCTGCCACGTCAATTTGGGATGAACCGTCAGTTTATGAACAGAGCGATCCGGTTTGGTTAGAACGGCTTCTGCCTGTAGAGGTGTGGTATTGGCTTTACAAGCATTCGGCAGATTCACAACGAGTCCTGGCTCAGACGTGACTGTTATGGTGGCAGTATCCGAGATCAGATATGTACCATTGTTCCAGATCGCACGCACAGTGACCGTGCCTGGACTTTCGGCCGTTAACATCCCTGTTTTGAGCTCTATACTCGCAATCGTCTCGTCAGAAGAAAACCATTTGATCTCGGCTTCCCTTCGCGATACGTCGATGCCCTCACCAAAGGCTGTCGCACCATAGCCCTTCGTCTTCACCTTGGCTACCATCTGCTGAGTTTGACCTAGGGTAAGGGTTTTATTTGGGGTTACATCGATTTCTTTTTCTTCGTGAATCTTACCTTCCCAGAAGATGCTAACAGGGGTGTGGTATACCATCTTATATTTGGGTTTATTGCCTGGCCTAGTCCCATAAGGTTCCCTTTCAAAGAACTCAAACCCTTTGCCAGTATATGTTCTAAGATCCGCATTTTTTTCACTTGTAACTCTAGGACTACCTATTCCTTCATAACTATTTACCTGCTGATATTTTACACCATCAGGATCGTTCTTTAACTTAATATCAGTTACCATTTCCTTATCAATTCCTATACCTCTATATGGCTTCCAACTTAGTGGCGGCCATCTACTCATATCAACATTATCGGGAATTTCTGTTTTTACAGGGTATGCATCATAATCAGTTCCTCCGTTATCCACATCTTTGTGTGTGCCTTGATATTCTGCCCTAAATTCTCCTGAATCAAGTTGATACCAGTAAACTCCCGGTGTTCCTTGAGTTGGGTTTGCATCAACTGTTACTGCTGGCCCTTTCATGGATTTGGAACCATATTGTTCTTCTACGGCATTAGCTTTAAGAGTATCAAAAGTGCAGTAATAGACTGGTAATATCATAAATATAATTACTAAGATTCTATATAAACTTTTAAAACCACCTAATAGATAACGTTTAATATTAAATTTAAACACCACCAAAAGTTCTATTGATAGATTTGAACTTCTTTACCAGCATCATTCTTCAACATATATCCTCCCTTTACAGGATCCAGAGTATGTGATGACCAAAATTTGCTAGAAACCCCTTGCTTCAACATTGCGTTTGAATCATCTGGTAAAGTAATAAACCCTTTTTCTTCCAAATAGCTCACGTTAAATAATCGTTGAATTGGAATAGCTATATTATCATTCGCTCTAGCAATAGTTAAAAGATTTGACTTATCAAGTTTTGAAGTAAACGTTATCTCAGCGTAGGTAGAGAAGCGTCCCTTTTGTGCCCTAGTCAAGTTATTTTGATCTACAAATAACGTGGCGTACAGTCCCTTGGGCTTAGTCCCTCGGGTATCCACTACGATAAATCTATGGTACCTTACGACCCCCACATTATTTTTCAACGTGTACTCTGTGTTAACTATATTTCCGAAGTTACCTTTAATATATTTGTAATTTGATAGTGTCGTTAAATTCGTCCCCGTCGTGCCGACCTCTCTCATCTCATTCAGGTCACTGTACTTACCGGCATCCGTGCCCTCCACGTCCATATAACGCAGCAAAATGGCCGATACTTCTGCACGAGTGGTGGAATCCGCGGGTTTTAATGCGCCATCCTGGAATCCACCGACAATGCCTGTCCCACGGACAAGGGCAAGATACGGAGTCTGCTCGGCACGAATGGTGCCGCGGTTCACTTCCGGTGTGGGAAGCAGCGTATTTTGTGTATCGTTAAAAGCATCCTGGAAGCTGGCTCCGGACTTGATCAGTCCATTGGCAATCCATTTCATCATCTCGTAACGCGTTAGCTCCGCATTTGGATTGAACCCTTTGGCGTAATCGCCAGCGTTAATGAATCCTTGTCTTACAAGCTGGCTAACCGCCGCTTCAGACCAATGACCCTTGAGATCAGCAAAGGGATTCTGCCCCTCTACCTTCTCCAGTCCAGTCGCACGGGCAAGTATGGTTGCATATTCCCCACGCGTGATTTTGCCATTCGGACGAAACGTTCCGTCCTGGTAACCAGAGATCAGATTTTTTTCATAAGCTTTGGCAATTGTCGCTTGAGCCCAATGGCCCTTAATATCCTTGAACTTGCTAAGGGCAGTGTCACTTGTTCCCGATGCAGCATTCGCTGTTGACGTTAAATGTACGGGGCCAACGGGTAATAGTGTTGCTGCCAATAATGCTGTTGTCACCAACCCGACGATCCAACCGTTCCGTTTTTTCTTCTTCTCATGTCCTTCAATCTGCTTCTTCAATCTATTCACGCTCCTATGTACCTTAGTATGGGGATGCTTTACTTAGTCAACCTAGTCACTTCTCTTCATAACCAAAACCTAAATTTGCCATAATAATCAATATTCTACCATGTTGTACTAGGCTATTGGTATTATTTTTCGTCCATCCCCATCACTTCAAGGCGTGCACCCCTCCTTCCATAGACCCACTTCATTCGCCTAAAACACAAAAAAAGGCCATGAATCCGCAGATTCATAGCCTTATGCTTTAAGGGTGTGGTCTTTCTTATGATATTGAAAAATGAACTCACTCATAGAATAAACCATATCATTCCATTTGATCAACCTTTTTTATTTCATTCAGCTTTATTTTCCGTTTAATTCCTTGTAGGATGCTTCCAATTCCGTGATCAATTGATCACCACCGGCTTTTCTCCAGCTTGCGATTTCCTGCTCCCAACCTGCATCATCGATTTTACCCATAATGTACTTGGTCTGCGCATCCCAGATCATCTGATCCAGCTCCTGACCACGCTCGGTATAGATTGCCGAAGACAAGGTGAGTGCCGGATTGGCAATGGCGTACTGCTCATTCTCACGCGCCATCTTTGTACCTTTCATACCAATCGGAACATCAACCAGTTCAGGCACATTATAACCTTCAATGCTTAATAAATTATCCCGATATGGCTTCACTTCACGCTGATAAGCGTCAAAATCCTTAAGTTCGGTTTTCCCATCAGCAGTCTTGGTGTAGTGCACATCGAGCAATCCACGGAGCTGCAACGCACTTAATTCCTCATCCATCAACTGATCCAGGAACGTGAGAACCTGCTTCAATTGCTCCTCATCCGTAACGGATGCCTTCGGGATGACCAGCATTCCGTAGTTCCCTGGTTCTCCGGCGATGCGAATACCATCGGTTCCCTGGAACGGAGCCACATCAATTTCTCCATCCGGAGCGTTAGGTGTAAGCCGCTGCTGAGAGGACTTTCCGTTCTGAGCCACACCATTCAGCTTCATGCCAACCAGGCCTGAATCCATTTTTTTGTCCGCATCAGAAGGGTCTAGGGCAGGGAAATCACTATTAATCAGTCCCTCGCTGAACAGTCGCTTGAAGAGTTTCATCGTATCCACGTATTCCGGGGTCAAGAACTCCGGGGTCAGTTTCCCGGCATCGTCCACACCCCATTTGTTAACACCGCCAATACTTACAGCGATCCGCGTCAGTGGGGAAGAGACACCTTCATTATATTTTTTGAACAGCAGCGCACCATACGTATCCTCTTTACCATTCCCGTCAGGGTCGTCCTTGCGAATGGAGCGCATCACTTCATACCAATCATCCAGCGTTTTTGGTATATCCAGCTTCAACGTATCAAACCAATCCTTGCGATATACGATCGCAGTCCGTCCAATATCCCGGAAGTTTGGAATACCATAGACCTTGCCTTCAATTTTGATATTGTTAAAATAAGCTTCGGATTGGGCAGACAGGTTTTTATAATCCTTCAAGTAAGGCCCCAGTTCCCAGAACAGTCCCGTTTTGGCGGCATTAAATGTGGTCGGTACATAATTCACACGCATAATGGTTGGCATCTCACCTGAAGCAACCATAACATTCACCTTATCATCAAAAGCAGACTGCGGAATCCACTGTACATTGACATCCGTATTTGTATATTCCTCAATCTTCTTTTCAATCCCGTTCTCCTTGGCCGGTATATCTCCTACCTGCATTAAAGAGATGGAAATGGGAAGTTTACCTTCCCCTGCAGCAGGTGCTTTTTCTCCCCCGCAACCTGCAAGCAATCCAGCGGACATTGCACCAATTACAACGATTCCGCCTAAACGGGACATTGGACCTTTTGGACTCATGAACCATCTCTCCTTTTGGATAAGGTTATGTACACAGACCACTCCGATGACAGAACAACCTTCAGATCGCTGTTATCCCCAGATTTTTTTGATTCCCTTCTAAACAAGGGGAAAATCCGGGGATAAGCCTATGCTTCCGATGCAGCTTTCTTTCAGAAAGCTTTTAGGCGAACGCTTCGCTTCCTCAAGTTATTTCTGTCCTCTACGTTCTCATGTACATGTTAGTTGGACTTGTAAAGTTCAATCTCCACTCCTGCCAAAATGAACGGAGCGACCGACTTCGGATCATTGATCCGAATGGACTCGGTCACATAATACTCATAGGACCCGTCGCGATACGGGCTTCCTCCAAGACCGGCTCCGCCGTTACACTGCGTCAGGGACAGCACGCCTTCACGGTCCGTTTGCAGCAGATGCTGCAGCAGACCCTGATATCCTTTTTCCGCAACCGCTTTGAACTTGCCGCTTAGATATCCTTTACGCACACCTTTGGCCAATGCATAGACAAACATCGAGGTCCCGGAAGCCTCAAGATAGTTCCGTTCACGTCCCGGCTGATCCAGTAGATGTGGCCATAGTCCGGTCTGTTGATCCTGCACATGCACTAGTGCGTTTGCTACCCGTTCGAAGATACCCACAATCTGGCCGCGCTGCGGATGATCTACCGGCAGATGATCCAATGTATCCACAACCGCCATCACATACCAGCCCATTGCCCGACTCCAGACATGTGGTGAACATCCGGTCTCACCCGAACTCCATCGCTGCTCTTTGCTCTCATCCCAGGCATGGTACAAGAGACCACTACGCGGATCACGTGTGCGTTGCTCCACCAGCAAGAGCTGCAGAGCCGCCTTGTCAAACCACTTCTCTTCACCCGTCACTGCGCCATACTGGGTCAGATACGGAGTAGCCATGTATAATCCATCCAGCCACATCTGGAAAGGGTAAATCTTTTTGTGCCAGAACCCGCCTTCACTCGTATGTGGCTGTCCCTTAAGCTGAGTCATAAGCAACTCCGCAGCTTTGCGATACTTCTCTTCTCCCGTTTTCTCATGCAACAGGAACAGTGATTTTCCCTGATTGATCTGATCCAGATTATATTCCTCGATCGTATAGGAGCGAATGGAGCCATCTTCCTGAACGAAATGATCCATCAGCTCACGGATGTAGTCAAAATACTTTTGCTCCCCCGTGTGTGTATAAAGCTCCTCCAGTGCTTTCAAAAAGCAGCCGTTCTCGTAATGCCAAGTGGCGTACAGCTCATGGTTGCGATAACTTTCCATGAATTGCTGTGCCATGCGCACCGATGTGAATTGTAATGTTTCCTTCATGATCAAGCCCCCGCTTCCGGCTCTTTATTGAGCCTGCTTTTTGTAATCTTCGGCATATTCCTCACGAATCTTGTTTCCACCAGCATTGCCCCAATTCTCGATTTCCTTTTCCCAACCACTTTGATCGATCTTGCCCATGATGTATTTGGTTTGCGCATCGGCAATCACCTGATCCAGATCCGCCCCACGGTCACCATACGTTGGAGAATATAACGTCAACGCAGGGTTTGGCACAGCGTGCTCCGCCAGTTCCTTGGCAAGTGTCGTACCTTTTTCACCCAGTTCGGTATCCTTCAATTTCGGTACGTTATATCCTTCCACATAAGGAAGGTTGTCACGGTAAGGTTTCACTTCACGCTGGAATGCATCGAAGTCACTCATCTCCACCTGATCTTCGCCCACTTTGGTGTGATGTTTGTCTTCCATACCACGCATCAACAGGGTAGCCATCTCAGGGTCCATCAATTTATCGAGGAAGGAGAGCAGATCCTTGAGTTCTTCTTCCGATTTCACCGTTGATTTAGGGAATGCCAGAATTCCGGAGTTACCCGTCTGTCCTGCAACACGATCTCCGTTCGGTCCGAGCAAACCAGCGATGTCTACCACACCATCCGGATTGTTTTTGGACAGACGCTCTTGCTGACTTTTTCCGTTCTGAGCAACACCAACACGGATACCGACAACACCGGAATCATACTTTTTCTCCGCTTCCGTAGAGTCGAATACGGCAAAATCTTGATTCAGCAGTTTCTCATCGTACAAACGTTTCAGCAGATCCAGCACCTGCATATATTCCGGTGTCATGAATTCCGGCGTGAAGCTGCCATCATCTTCGACCTTCCACTTGTTAGGTGCACCAAAACTTACGCCAAGGCGTGTCGTGAAGGAATATTGATCCTCATTATATTTTTTGAAAAGCATCAGCCCAAACGTATTATCCTGACCGTCTCCATCCGGATCGGAGGTAGCCAGCGTTTTAATCGTTTCATACCATTCATCCGGTGTCGTTGGCACCTTAAGATTCAGCTTCTCGAACCAGTCCTTGCGATAGATCACTGTAGCCCGCGCAATATCGGAGAAAACAGGAACCCCATAGATTTTGCCCTCTACCTTGATGTTGTCAAAAAAACGCTCGTTCTGTGCTGACAGATTTTTGTAGTCTTTCAGCAAAGGGCCAACTTCCCAGAATACGTCGTTGCGCATTGCACTGGTCACCGTTGGATTATATTGCACCTTCACAATTTTCGGCATATCACTTGAAGCGATCATCACGTTAATTTTGTCATTGTAGGCCGAAGCCGGAATCCACTGGATATCCAGTTTGGTATTGGTATACGCTTCAATCTTTTGCTGGACCTCATTGCCTTTGCTTGGCACATCACCCACCTGTGCAATGGCTATGGACACATTTTGCACGCCGCCCTCGGCAGCCTGACCCTCGTCTGATCCGCATCCTGCCAGCAAACCTGTCACCAGTGCCAGTGTGCTCAAGACAGCTACGGCTTTCTTTTTTGTTGCTTTCATAACATGAAAACCTCCCTTTTTTTTATGCAGTCATACTGAACTGACCTTGAACCATCTGACGACTCAACCTTTCACCGAACCCAGCATCACTCCTTTTGCAAAGTGCTTTTGCAGGAATGGATATACCAGCATAATCGGAATCGTGGAGAACACGATAACTGCCATGCGAATGGTAAGCGGCTGGATCTCGGTCTCTTCGATACTCGTGTCGCCGATTCGGCTCTGTGCCAGAATGACAATCTCACGTAGCCAGACTTGGACAGGCCACTTCTCACTATCGTTGATATAGATAACAGCGCTGAAGAAACTGTTCCAGTGGGCCACCGCGTAAAAGAGTGAAAATGTCGCCATGGCTGGCATGGACAACGGCAGGACAATCCGGAACAATACGCTGACATCGTTACATCCATCAATTTTGGCTGCATCCTCCAGTTCATCGGGAATGGCTTGGAAGAAGTTTTTCAGTACAATCAAGTTAAATGCACTAATAGCGGTCGGTAGCATCAGCGACCACAACGTATCCGTCAGGTGCAAGGATTTTACGACAAAGTATGTTGGAATCATCCCGCCACTGAAGAGCATCGTGAACAATACACCGAGCAAAATGGGCTGACGTCCACGCAAATATCTTCTGGAGAGCGGATAAGCCATAAGTGACGTAAACAGCAGGTTAATGAAGGTACCAATCACCGTAATATAGATCGATACACCCAGACTGCGAATCAAGGTATCTGTAGAGAAAATGTAACGGTACGCAGCCAGAGAGAACTCTTTGGGAAAAAGAATAAATCCTCCCTTAGCCACTTCATGCGGACTGGTAAACGAGACGGCCAAAATATAAATGAACGGGATGACCGTCACGATTCCAATCAATAGCAGCAAGCCATGATTGAGAATATCAAAGATCCGGTTGCCCCACGTTTTATCCTGTTGCATCAATGTTCACTCCTATCTGGTGAAGAACGTCTGCACCCGAGGGTTAGTAGACGCCTTCCTCCCCGAATTTTTTGGCCATTGTATTGGCACCAAGGACAAGCGCCAGCCCGACAACCGATTTGAACAACCCGACAGCAGCACTATAACTGTACTGTGCCTGTGTAAGACCCTTCGTGTACACGTAGGTATCAAATACCTCGCCCACATCCCGGTTCGTCGGAGTCAGCATCAGGAAGATCTGTTCAAAGCCTGTATCCAGGAAATTGCCCAGACGCAGAATGAGCAAAATGACGATTGTACTGCGAATGGCCGGCAGCGTAATGTGCCATGTTTGGCGCCAGCGATTGGCACCATCAATCCGTGCAGCTTCATAGAGCTGTGTATCCACACCGGAAAGTGCAGCCAGGAAGATAATTGTGCCCCAACCGACCTCTTTCCAGATGGATTGTCCGACAATCATCGTTCGGAACCAACCAGGTTCAAGCAGGAACGCCACTTTTTGTCCTGTCAGGTTATAGAGCAATTCATTAATCGCACCACCCTCGGTTGTGAACAGCATGTAGAACACACCAACAACAACAACCCAGGAAACAAAGTGTGGAACATAAACAAGCGTTTGTACAAAGCGTTTGAACCGTTCACGGCGAACTTCATTCATCATGAGTGCCAGTACAATCGGTAGTGGGAAAAAGAACACAATGTTATAAATGGCTAGTAAAAACGTATTCCGAAATAATGTCCAGAACTGCGGTTCTCCGAAGAAACGTTGGAAATGTTTGAAGCCTACCCATTCACTCCCCAAGATCCCCTTGTAAGGGGTGTAATCCTGAAAAGCCATCGTGATGCCATACATGGGTATGTATTTGAAAATAACAAAGTAAAGCACACCCGGTATTAACATGATATACAGCCACCGGTTTTTGATAATGTCTCTCCACAGCAGGTTTTTGTCACTGCGGGTAGCGGGCCGTGTTTGAGCCGCCGTTTCGGCTTTCATATTGTCTTCCTCCCCACATTGGAAACGATTACAAAAGATCACTTCCTGAATTCATGTCTTCATTGTGGAGGATAAACGAATGACTGGCTATCGTCTCGTTTTAGCCTTTTATTTTTCCTTATGTAGCAAGGGTTTATCTCATTTCCCTCACAGAATCTAAAGGCATAATGAACTGCTTTCAACCTCCATATTCCTGTCTTAACTTCATGGAGAAAAGCAGTCTTCTTCCTTGTTCTGGACATGAAAAAGCCTGCCTCCCATGGCTGGCAGAGCAGGTTTGTTTTATCGCTGCTGCTCCCGGTACTTGCCGGGGGTTGTTCCTGTGATTTTGCGAAACGTACGGATAAATGCGGTTGGATTGGTATAGTTTAATTTCTCGGCAATCTCCGATATTTTAAGATTCGTTGTTTGCAGCCAAGTCTTCGCTTTTTCCATACGATACTCTGCCAGATATTCCGTAAAATTGACTCCAGCTTCCTTCTTGAATACCCGACTCAGGTAGACAGGGTGAAAATTAAGCTCTGCGGCACAAGCCTCCAGCGACAATTCACGATCATAACGTTCCTCGATCAAACGAATCATACGTCTTGCAATATTCATGTATTGGGATTCTTCCTGTTCTCGCCAGAAACGGATGACAGGCAGGAACAGCCGCTTGCGGAACCAATTGGTCATTTCGTCCAATGTGGACAACTTCAGCAAATGTGACATGGATGCTTTTTCACCCAGTACTTCGGCTACATCCCCACCTTGCTCCTGCACAAGCTGATATACACGAGACAATAACTGAACCATAATGACGGGGTATTCACTGAAATGAAGCTTTTTGTCTGCAAGCAATCCCAAATATTGCTTAAAATAGGCGTCAGTCTTTTCTTCATCTCCTTGCTTGAGCGCAGAAGCGAGCTGATCCTCAATCATGCGTAGTTGGGTATACAATGCGGCCTCCATCTGACCACGTGGCTGAATATCCTCGTAATGCAAAATAATACGGCTGCCCAGACTGACCCGACCTTGCAGAGCCTCGCGGCTCTCCTGAACCGCTCTTGGCGTATCGCCGATACAAGCGTAGGAACGGCTGATGCCGATACTTACGGGCAGATTCAGATAGGTTACGACACGTTCACGAATCCAGTCTGCCTGGGTATGCATCCATTCCTTCAGCTGCACCTCATCCCTCAGTTCGGAGGCAAGAACGGTAACCTGAGCATCATCCAGCATGACCGGGGTGAACCGAACTGCCGAAGGGAGTAGCTCACCTACCATATTATTGACAGCAAACAGCAGCAGATCGCGATCCTGTTCCTCATATCGGGTCCCTTCCAAGGTATCGATCTGGAGCATGAGTACACCAAGACTTGCCCACCCTGTCGGGAAATCGTACAATTCTCCCTGATATCTGAAATCTTCTTCCGAGATTTTGCCTGTCAGCAATTTGGTCATAAAAAACTCCTGGAGGTGCACATGCTGCCCCTTCATCTGCTCACGCATCGTTTTCTCCGAGCTGAACAAGGTTGACAATTGCTCCTCAATATAGATAAATTCATCCTGTCGGCGTCCTGACGGAGCAACTGGGGAATCCAACCCCTTCGTAAATTGCAGCAGTCTGGAGATCGGTGAGTACATCCGCCGACTGCCGTATATGGCGAACAATCCCGTTACACATAACATGACCAGTGTAGCGATCCCGGTAACCAATGCAATTTTCTGTGACTGGGCCGTAATCTGTCCAAGAGATACAACGGACACGTATAACCAGCCATTGAGCGGAGATTGCCTATAGCTAACCGCCACCTGATTACCTTCCACCTCCGCACTGAAGAAACCCTCTGGCTGGCCCGTCGTTTGCACCATTTCCTGGATTTCCTTATTCAGCCCGTCATATTTCCCGCCTTGCTGCATATCGTTCAGAAAATACTTCTGCTCCCGATCCAGAACGTACATATCTCCAGAATTCGTATTTCGGCTTAAGTATGTACTCAGTTCCGTATCGGCGATATCAATCACAAGAAATCCCTTTGGTTTCACATTGGTTGGTATCATCGGGATTTTGAATACCATACTGACCACATTATCCGATGATATAAGAGCAGGTGCCTGTTCGGGTGTTAGTTCACCCATACCTGCTGACACAGGTACACTTTCTTTGGCTGAACTGGCATTCTGAGTGACCCAGAACAGGCTGTTGGTATAACTTAGGTAGGAGCCAATTCGGTCTCGAATACTGAAATCATCCAATTTGCCAAAAGAACGCATCGACACGACCCAATCTTCATCCAGATTAACCAGATAGGCTTGGTCAATGTTCGTAACCGCTTGCAAGTTGTTAAAACCGGAGGTCAGATCACGAATCTCCTGAAACTCGCTGCTGTCTAGTGGTTTCTTCATCGCCTGTAGTACCAAGGGAGAATTAACATACTGGATGGATGATAATTGCAGGCTGCGCAGAACTTGTTCTACTCTCATTTGGGTCTGATGCAATATCTGAAGATTGCTCTCACGCACTTTCTGTTCAATGTCACGTGATGCAATCGTATACGAGACCGAACCAATAACAATGACCGGAAGGGCTCCGAGGATCAGGGTAAAGCAGAGCAAACGCAGTAAATACTTCGGCAAGAAGAGCATCCTCCTTTATACGTATGTTTATTAAAATAAATCGCTTTCATTGGATTAATTTACTATTGTTATTTTAAAACCCATTCTTATTCAAGTCCACTCATTTATTCTAAAGGTTGACTTCAAACCAATTTCCAGTTTATATTGGTTGCATATTCCTCAATCAAAGGAGAGATTTTTAATGTCGGTGAATGTTCTTAACTAACCAAGTTTCATATTCAGGAGTTTGGCCTTTCATTGCGCTTGTGCCCATATGGCATACGTGTATTTCATGATGCGCCAGATCCCTGTACTTAGTTAAGAACAGCGGATATCATAAATCGCCTCCGGGATTGTAATTGTCCGGGTCTATTTCCGCGCTGAGTTCAGCGCGGATTTTTTAATATAGACCTGTAGTGGACACTGCTTTCCCATACGTTTAGGGCGGAGAATGACGTTTGTTCATTCTCCGCCCTTTTTGCGTTTTCCAGGAATATGTTTCAGCGCGTCAACTGAAATCCCAATTCAAATTCAAGGAGAGATTACGCATGAATGAGAACACATTAAACAGTTTGGGCTATCCACAAATTCAAAAAAACGTTGCAGACTGCGCCCTGTCTTATCTGGGCAAACGTTATGCCAGAGAACTAAAACCGATGGCAGATGCTCACCTGATTCAGATTCGCCTGGAAGAAACAGCAGAAGCAGCTGCGTTGATTCGCTTCGGGGCCAGTATCCCCCTCCCTTCACTCGACGGAATGGAAACCATTATGGATCTGCTCGGCACCGGTTATCTATTCAGTGAACGCGACTTCAGTCATCTAGCTCAGTTCCTGCGGAGCTGTGCACAACTTATGAAATACATGGAGGGAAAATCCGGGGCTGCTCCCACCGTCAGTCGTTATGCAGCATCCATGATTCTGATCGAACCTTTGCTGAGTGAGATTGAGCGTTGCATCCATAGTGGACGCATTCAGGATCAGGCGAGTAAGGAACTGATTCGAATTCGTAAAAAAATAACGGTTAATGCGGAACGCATGAAACGAAAGCTTGATTCTCTGGTGAGTAAACATCGCTCCATTATGCAGGAACATGTCATCAGCCAACGGGGAGGAAGAACGGTTCTGCCCATTAAGAAAGAGTTCCGTAAACAGGTGAAAGGCAGTGTGCTGGATGAATCCGGGAGCGGGCAAACCGTATATGTTGAACCTGTTGAGTTAGTAACTCTGCAGATGGAATTGGCCGCTCTGCAAGCGGAGGAGTCCCGAGAGGAGATGAGGATTCTCGGTGATTTAACCTCCCTGGCCGAATCATATAACCGTGAAATCGCCCTGAACACCGAAACGGTAGGTGTATTGGACTTCCTGTTTGCCAAAGCCAAATATGCGGCCACCTTGGATGGACGTACCGTTCGAGTCAATACTCAGGGCCACATCAGCCTTCAACGTGCACGTCATCCGTTCATGGGTTCTTCCATGGTTCCCCTTGATTTTGCCATTGGCAAAACGTACTCGTCGCTCATTATTACTGGCCCCAATACCGGGGGTAAAACGGTCGCACTCAAAACACTTGGTTTGTTAACCTTGATGATGCAATCCGGTTTGCTTATTCCGGTCGAGGAAGGTGGCGAGATGGCTGTTTATAACGAGGTAGCGGTCGATATTGGTGACGGACAGAGTATGGAACAAGCGCTCAGTACATTTTCCGCACACATTCGCAATATGATTGGCATACTGGAACAGGCCAATACATCAACTCTTGTGCTCATTGATGAGATGGCTTCCGGCACAGATCCCGGTGAAGGTGTTGGACTTTCTATCGCCATGCTGGAGGAACTTCACAGCCGCGGAGCAACCGTTGTGGCGACAACACATTTTGGTGAGATCAAACATTTTGCAGCTGCCACCCCAGGATTTGAAAATGCCCGCATGGAATTTGACACCGTTTCTCTCCAGCCACTGTATCGATTGCGTATCGGAGAAGCTGGTGAGAGTTATGCTTACTCCATCGCATTAAAGCTGGGCATGCCACAGCGAATTATCGAGCGATCCAAGTCCCTGTCCGATCAAAGTAGCTCGAGAGATCGTACATTCGTGTTTACGTCACCTCCTTTGGAAACTCCGGTCCTAAAGCCTGATCGTCCCGTTACAGGAGCAAACGACCCAGCAGAGTTGTCCAAGCGAAATACGTTTAACCAATCAAAGGATTCCACCAGTTTCCACAAAAAGACAACAACCAGAGCGTCAGATTCTCCTGCCCCTGCAAAACCTTTTCGCAAAGGGGATCGGGTGTATGCGGCCTATCTCAATCAGTCGGGCATCGTCTGTGATGTGGAGGATAGCCGGGGAAATATCGGAGTCATGTTGAGAGGGCGCAAGGTCAAAATCCATAAAAAACGCCTGACCCTGCATATATCTGCTGATGAACTTTATCCGGGCGACGACTACGATCTGGACATCGTGATTGAGACAAAAGAAAACCGCAAGAAGCGTAAACTAATGGGACGCAAGCATGTGGAAGGCCTACAGATCGAATTACCGCCTGAAGAATAGCCGATGGGAGAAACAGATGTGGTGAACTGGAAGTCATATATACACAGTGAAATCCATAATCACAAGCACATTTCTGTTATACTGGGACCAGTATGTTCAACTTCAGCTCGTAGCTATTGTACAGGGAGGGAAGAACCGAATGTCTGCAGAACAAGACGATCAAGAGCACATCCATATCGATGATCTTGTCTGCCCGTTATGCGGGGAAGCTAATCGCTGTTCCTATGCCGCAGGACATCCTCATTCGGAATGCTGGTGTAACCGGGCTACTTTCCCCGAAGGTGTATTCGACCGCATTCCGGCAGAGCAGCGCCGAAAATCGTGCATATGTCAACGCTGTTTGGATGACTATGCCGATAAACTCCAACCAAAAGAAGAGCCACACAGTTAACAACTGTATGGCTCTTCTTCTATTATGCATTATCTAGACTGTTAGCCCCGCTACCACTGCTCTTACATTTGGTTATACTGGGCAACAGCCTGTTGAAGCACCGGATGATGCTCATCTATGGACGTATAATGATGCAGTGCAGCCGAAACCCCCTTCTGGCGGATCATGTCCTGCAGTTCAACCGCTTCCGGATCATCGGAGACATCGAACTTGCAAGCTGCTGCCATACCCATAGCCAGATAAGTCGTATCAGTTCCATCCGCATATGCCTGAAGGGCCGGACGAACCAAACGATCATTCGGAGACAACTTGCGCAGCGGGGAACGACCAACACGAGTAACCTCATCGGTAAGATACGGGTTTACGAATCGTCCCAATATTTTGACAATATACTGCTCATGTTCTTCCGGGTTGAATGCAAAACGCTTCACCAGAACTTTTCCAGTTTCCTGCAAAGCACCGTAGACAATCGATTTCACCTTTTCGTCGGCAATAGCCTGCTGAATCGTGTCATACCCATGCACATTACCGATATATGCTGCAACGCAGTGCCCTGTATTTACAGTGAACAGCTTCCGTTCAATATACGGTTCCAGATCATCGACATATAGAATGCCCTCAACCGGTTTGAATGCAGGAGCCATCTGGGAACGATCAACTACCCACTCGTAAAAAGGCTCAACCTGTACATGCAACGGATCTTCATGATGCTGAATAGGCACGATCCGGTCTACGGCTGAATCTGGAAAATAAACATACTGATCTGCAAGGGAACGTACTTTTTCATCAAGCAGAGCATATACATGCTCTTTCAATTGTGTGCTGGCTCCAATGGCGTTCTCGCAAGCAATAATGTGAAGAGGGTTTTGAGCAGGACCGGAATTCAGTCTTTTCTCAAGTCCCTTCGCAATCCCTGGTGCAATATGTTTTAACACGCCCACACCCACTGCGGTTGTAATCAGATCAGCTTCTACAACCGTTTGGGCAACCGTCTCCAGCTGGGTTCCATCGATTGCATTTACGCCTGTAACGGTCTCCTGATCCTTGCTCTCGTTAGCCAGTTCCACCGTGTACTGTCCCCGTTCCTGAAGAGCGGTTACCAAGGTCTGATTCACATCGGAGAAAATCACTTCATACCCTGCACGGGAGAGAATCAATCCAATGAACCCACGTCCAATGTTACCTGCGCCAAAGTGTAGAGCCTTCATAGTTCCATTTCACTTTCCAGAATAGCGATTACTTCTTCGGCTGTTTTCGCCAGACGCAGGGCCTCCATGTTCTCATCCTCAGCACAGATCACCGCAATGCTAGTCAAGATCTCCATATGTTCCCCGCCTTGAGCCGCGATACCAATGACCATATAAGCCTTTTCTTCGCCAAAATCAACACCCTGTGGATACTGAATGACAGAGATACCTGTGGATAAAATGAAAGCTTTGGATTCCTTCGTACCATGCGGAATAGCCAACCCGTTTCCTACATAGGTCGAGACAATCTCTTCTCGTTCAATCATCTTCTCAATGTAATCAGCGGTAATATGTCCCGCATCCTTCAGAATCTGCCCTGCCATACGAATCGCTTCGTATTTGTCCTGAGCCGTCGCATTCATGATGACTTTATCTGTTGTTAACATACTCATAATGGTTGACCTCCAATTTCGGTTTTACTGCGATAAAATCCAACGAGTTCCTGGGACAGGTAATGAATGAGTTCATCCCTGATTCCTTTTTCCAGCAATGTAATCATTTCTTCCTGCAATAACAGGGCGCTGATCTCACTGAGAACCTCCAGGCTTTCCTTGGATAATTCTCTGGGACCCAGCATCAAGAGGATATGGGTAACTCCTGCCGGATCATCCGGCGTACGAAGGAGTGGCTCCGTGAGCTGAAACAAGCTAATCGACGGCCTGTAAATTCCCTCACTGCGTGTATGAAACAGCGCAAGTCTTGTGCCGGGAATTTTCTGACTCCCCACTGCTTCACGTGCCTCCAACCGTTTTGCGATCTCCTCCGGTTCCTTCAATACACCAGTTCCATGGAGTACGTTGCACATCGCATATACGGTTTTATAGAAACCGATATCTTGGTTATCCAGCGGGTACACCTGAAACTTGCCAATAATTCGGACGATTTCAACTAAAATAGCTTCCATTCCATCAGGGTCAGAGTAACGACTTGTCGTCTGAACCTCTATTTCACGGGGCTTATTATGCTGTTGTTGTAATGTTGTTGTTCGGATAAAATGACGCAGACGTTCGCTCTCTTCCGCCGTAAGCAGTGGACTCACTTTGTAATACTGATGCTCATCCATCGGCAGATCGACAGTGGATAACACCAGGTCATATTGATCTGTAGGTATCCGGGCAGCTTCATACCAGGACACGCTATCCATGATCCGAATCTCGGGAATCTCCTTGGATAATCGGCTGGAAAGCATGCGTGATGATCCAATTCCGCTTGTACACACGATGATGGCCCTGATCTCCCGTTTCAATGCACGTAACCTCTCGATGGAAGCGCCAAAGTGCATGACCAGGAAACCAATTTCCTCATCCGGAACGTTAGTACCTGGCCAAGCTTGATGCACGGATTGTTTGACCTCTTCGAAGAGTGAATCATAATCCTTGCGAATCTGCTGTAGTAGCGGATTACGAATCATCTGTTGCCCTTCAATTCGCTCCATTACAGGTTGCATATGACCAAGCAGACCTTCACGAAGCAACCGATCCTCATGAAAGGCATAATGTGTTCTCGCCTGCATCTGATCAATCAGTGAATGTACCCTGTCCAGTAAAATCAAATCGTCTATTGGCAACAGCCGCGAAGAATGAATCCGCTGCTCTGTCTCAACTAATAGTCTGTGAAAATAAGCTTGCTCATCTTGGGAGAATGTCAGCCCCAGCTGGGTCGATAACACACCACACAAGCGGGAAGCCATATAAGGTGGAACCTTCATCTCATCCTGCTCTGCGACTTCATCTCCCTTGTTCTCCAGGGGAGGTATACGGCCAATGCCAAAGCCTTTACGAATACGTACAACCGCTACGGATAATTGAATCAGCAACTTCATGTATTGGCGTTCCGGGATGTTCTCCAACCATTCGATGTCTGGTTGCCATAACGCATTTTCGACCGTAAGCACATCACCGTGTCCGATCATATCCAACAGTTTTTGGTTTACGATGGAGCCTCCCTGTTCTGGCTGTCTTCCGAATAGGTCCGACTCATCCAAAAATTCGAGAGCAAGTGCAGCTATGGCTGTGCGATGAATCGTCTCACTTCCGTTAATCTTGACGCCATATCCACGTCTGCGAACCAGCTTTAGTCCCGCCTGACGAATTCGTGACTCCAGATCGTCCAGATCAGTGGTTACGGTGGATACGGTCACTTTCAGATCCGAAGCCAAGGCGAGTAACTTTACAGGCTCCGGTTCATCCAGCAGGATGCAAAGCATGAAGAGCTTACGCTCTTCTGGCGTAAACTCTACATATTCTTTACCCTCTAGTTGCTGGCGCAATACAGCCAGATCATCGGAACCGGCATCGATTCGGATGCCGGTTCCTGATTTTTTTTCCAGCTTCATGCCCAAAGGTTCAAGCCATTGTTCAATCATTTGCAGCTCCCGGTGAACCGTTCGGGTACTGACCTTTACTTCAACGGCGATTTCGCCGGCAGTTACTTCATGTGGATGCTCTAGCAGGAACTCCACGATTTCACGTTGTCTTTTGGTAATACTCATATCTCAGCCTCCGGCTCAGGGAAAACAAATGCGTGCAATTACTTCAGACGTTCAACGAGCGCATCGTATTCCGGGCTTTTTAGGAAGTTGTCGATGGATATATGTTCTGCGTTCGGCGCAACGGAGCGGGCACGATCGGTTAATATTTGTTGTGTAATTACCACATCTGCATCCGGTGGGATATCACTGATGGCCGTATTGGTCACCATAACGTCAATCCCCTCTGCCTTCATCTTCTTGCGCAGAATGGAAGCACCCATGGCACTCGAACCCATGCCTGCATCGCAGGAGAAGACAATTTTCTTCACGTCTGTTTTGACGGTAGAAGAAGCCATATCTGCGGTTCTGTCTGCTTCACGATGATTAGCCGTAATGCCAGCGTTTGGTACGGTTCCTTGACTCTTCATGTCTTTCATCCGACTGGATGCGGACTCCAGATCTTCGTCCTTTTGTTTACCCGTTTTCAGTAACACTGCTGCAACCAGGAAAGAAACGACGGCTGCTACAAGCACCCCTGCAAGCATCGGCAGGTATCCACCTTTTGGTGTTAAGAGGGAATACGCGATAATACTACCCGGTGATGGTGCTGAAACAAGTCCTGCTCCGGTAAGCATGAATGTTAATGTACCTGCGACGCCACCCGCGATTGCGGCAAGAATCAGAATTGGTCTCATCAGAATGTAAGGGAAGTAGATCTCATGAATTCCCCCGAAGAAATGAATGATAACGGCACCTGGTGCAGAAGATTTGGCCATTCCGCGTCCGAAGAAACAGTAAGCAAGCAAGATACCAAGTCCCGGACCCGGGTTCGATTCAAGCATGTATAATACGGATTGCCCTAATTCTCTTGCTTGATCTGTTGCAATCGGTGTCAGAATCCCGTGGTTGATTGCATTGTTCAGGAACAATACTTTACCTGGTTCAATGATTAGGTTTACCAGCGGTAACAAGCCCAGATTCATTAAGCCTTGTACCCCGGCAGATAATACTTTGCTAATCGCTTCTACAGCAGGCCCGATGCCCAGTAGCGCAAAAATCCCCAAGATCCCGCCAATAATACCGGCTGAGAAGTTGTTAACCAGCATTTCAAATCCGGCTCTAATTTTACCTTCAATGGATTTATCGAACTTTTTGATAATCCATGCTGCCAGTGGTCCGGCAATCATGGCACCTAGGAACATTGGGATATCACTACCTACGATGACCCCGATGGTCATAATGGCACCCACGACACCACCACGCTGACCATGCACCATCGTACCCCCGGTGTAACCAATTAACAGTGGCAGCAAATATTTGATCATCGGATCAACTAGCTGTGCGAGCGTCTCGTTAGGGAACCAGCCTGTTGGAATGAACAGAGCCGTAATTAATCCCCAGGCGATGAATGCGCCCATATTCGGCATGACCATACCACTCAGGAATCGGCCAAAACGCTGAACACCAACCCGTAGCCCACCTTTGGAATTGGACGATTGGTCCAAATTACTCATTGTATTATCCTCCTTGGATCAAGTGATTATGATTTATGAAAGGGGTATCATTTCTCCCCTGCTGTAATCCTAAGCGAGAATGCTCTCCTGTTCAATGAAATGAAAGCGTACTTTCGTCATGAACAATGATGACAACATTAGGTTATGTAATCGTTTTAATTGATGCATAATGGCTGAACCCATTGGTACACAAGGCTTTTCTTGCCTATGACTTTTGTCATTTCCAGAATCATTTTCTAACCTATAGCTTGGTCCAATCAGGTGATTTACATCCACAATCTGCTTCAATCCACATTCAAAACCATTCTTGGAAAGCACAAAAAACCTGTGCAAGCATCCGGCTCACACAGGTCGAAACAATATGAAGCTCATTTCATTTGGTTATAAAATATATGTTAATAAGTACAAGTTCGTTGATGCTATTCTTCCGTATGTTTACGATATGCGTCTGCATTCATCAATGTAGACAATGCTGCTGTCAGATCTCCCTCAACACGGATCTCAATCATCCAGCCTTCCTCGTAAGGAGAGCTGTTCACAAGTTCAGGGGAGTCCTGCAACGAATCATTCACTGCAATAATTGAACCTGTGACGGGAGAGAACAAGTCGGAAACCGTTTTGACCGATTCGATCGTTCCAATGCTGTCTTCTGCTTTTACATTGGTTTCAAGGTCAGGCAATTCCACAAACACAATGTCACCCAGCTGATGCTGCGCGAACTCGGTAATGCCAATACGTACAGTATCCTCCCCTACGGTTTGCACCCATTCGTGCTCTTCACTGTACAGGAAATCACTTTTCAATTCGCTCATCGATATCCGCCTCGCTTTTCATTAATGAGTACATGCGTTCTTTGACCTTAACCTTTTTCCCAGAACATAGCGTATGATATTTATGAATCAAATGTCAAGATACCTCACAATTTATTTGCTGAACACCTCTACATCCTGTAACCGGATTACACTCTTTCTTCATATACTGGTGAATATTAGAATAGTAAGCGTAGTCTTTAAGAATACACGAACAATAACATCAAAATTAAATTAAATATTCGGTTTTTTAATCATTATCTATGATATCGTTCTTGACATCGGTAGTGGATTCACGTTTTAATGAGAGGAGTAAATGTGTTTGTTGGACTATGTTATACCCGCGGATGAATGTAAAGGGAGAGATTACCCGTGACACCCGATTCGGGAGGTACATGAGGTAACGCCGAAGGAGTAAACCACCGATAAGCGGAGGTGAATCTCTCAGGCAAAAGGACTTTTACGGGACGCAACTCTGGAGAGCATCTATTCGCCCTGTGCGGGCGTTATGATCACCCAAGGGGAAACCTGCTGCACAACCGCAGCGGGGTAACTCTCAGGTACAAGGGACAGAGCCTTAGAATACAGCGTGCTACTTGGCATGCCGATTCTTTGGCCTGTCCTTTTCCTTTTTCCCAAAAAACGAAAAACAGGATGTAGAACGGCGCTGCCATAGCTGGCTTCCATACTTATGTGATGAAATTATCTAGCTGGAAATTTAAAAATACCCTGGTTCATTGATCCACGATTGTATATCCGGCCGGCTGACGGCCCATGATGAGGTGATTTGATGTCCGATTTGCATAGAACACCACTCTTCCCACTATATCAGCAATATGAAGGCGTACGGTGCATTGATTTTGGAGGCTGGGAGCTTCCGGTACAATTTAGCGGAATCCAGAAAGAACATGAAGCCGTACGCGAGCGCGCTGGACTGTTCGATGTATCCCATATGGGCGAATTCACAGTACAGGGTGAGCAGGCCGAAGTTTTTTTGCAACAAATGATGACTAATGATGTGACCACACTTGTTCCCGGTCAAGCCCAGTACACCCTGATGTGTTATCCAGATGGCGGTGTGGTGGATGATCTGCTCGTGTATAAACTGGAAGATCAGCATTATATGCTTGTGGTTAACGCCTCTAACATCGACAAGGATTGGGCATGGCTGCAAGAGCACTTGATCCCCGGCGTAAGCATGACCAACGATTCGGAGCAGACGGCGCTACTCGCCTTGCAAGGTCCACTGGCTGTAGACATTATCGGGAAAGTTACGGATACGGATGTATCCTCGATTGAACCGTTTCGTTTTGTGCCCGATGCCGAAGTATGTGGAGTAAAATTACTGTTGTCCCGTACCGGTTATACCGGTGAAGATGGCTTTGAGCTATATGTACCTGCAGATCAGGCCGCTGTGGTCTGGAATGGGTTAATGCAAGCGGGTGAAGGTCACGGACTCGTACCAACCGGACTTGGTGCCCGGGATACACTGCGCTTTGAAGCAAGGCTACCACTGTATGGACAGGAATTGTCGGCAACCATCTCTCCGCTCGAAGCTGGTGTTGGCATGTTTGTGAAGCTGAATGCCGGACCTTTTATCGGACACGAAGCCTTGTTACAGCAAAAAACTGACGGGCCTGCCCGCAAACTGGTCGGCATTGAAGTGTTGGAGCGCGGTATTCCCCGCCCCCACTATCCCATATACGCCAAAGGCGTACAGATCGGTGAAGTGACAACAGGTACGCAATCACCTACATTGAAGCGTAATCTGGGGCTTGCCCTCATCGACAGCAAATACGCTGCGCTGGGAACCCCGCTTGAGATTGAGATCCGCGGCAAGAAATTAAAAGCCGAGGTCGTGAAGACCCCTTTTCATAAACGGACACGTACGTCGAAGACACCTACTCAAGGAGCTGATCAAGCATGAGCAAGCACCGTTACATTCCCATGACTGAGCAAGATCAGAGCGCCATGCTCGCAACCATTGGTGTGGATACGCTGGAGGATCTGTTTCAGGACATTCCGCAGGAGATTCGTTATCAGGGCGAGCTGCCCGTATCCTCCAAACTTGATGAATATGCGCTGACACGTCATATGTCCAAACAAGCTGGCGCCAACGCCAATTTCGAAACACACGCCAGCTTCCTCGGCGCAGGTATACACGATCATCATGTTCCTTCCGTCATCAATCATGTCATTTCCCGTTCCGAGTTCTACACTGCCTACACACCTTATCAGCCTGAGATCAGCCAAGGTGAACTACAGGCCATCTTCGAGTTTCAGTCCTACATCTGTGAATTAACCGGTATGGCTGTAGCCAATGCCAGCATGTATGACGGTGCAACGGCCTTTGCGGAAGCGGGTAATTTGGCCGCAGCAGCAACTCGTCGCAAACAGCTCATTGTATCCCGTACCGTTCATCCGGAAGCCCGTCAGGTATTGCAGGCATATGCGCACGGACTCCGTCTGGAGATTGTCGAGATTGGTTATAAGGATGGCGTCACTGATTGGGATGCCCTGCAAGCCGCCATATCGGACGATACCGCTGCTGTCATGATCCAAAGTCCGAACTTCTTTGGTGCTGTGGAAAATGTGAAGCAGGCTGCCGACCTCGTGCATGCGCACAAGGGCCTGCTCGTTGTAAGTGCCAACCCGCTATCGCTGGGTCTGCTGGAAGCCCCAGGCAAGCTGGGTGCCGACATCGTTGTAGGTGATGCGCAGCCCCTCGGCATCGCCGCTTCACTCGGCGGCCCAACATGCGGATATTTCGCCGTATCCCAGCCTCATATGCGCCGAATTCCTGGCCGAATCGTAGGCCAAACAACCGATCGCAACGGCAAGCGCGGTTTTGTACTGACATTGCAAGCACGTGAACAGCATATCCGCCGCGAAAAGGCGACATCCAACATCTGTTCCAACCAGGCTTTGCTTGCACTCAGCGCATCTGTCTATATGTCCATTATGGGGAAACAGGGTATGATCGATGTCGCGGATCTGAATTTGCAAAAGAGTCATTACACCCTAAATACATTAACTGCGATTTCCGGTGTTAGCCTGACGTTTAAGGCGCCAACATTTAATGAATTTGTGATTAAGCTGCCTGAAGGAACTGACATCGATGCCCTTCAACTAAAACTGCTGGATGCGGGCTTCATTGGTGGTTACGAACTTGGACGTGATTATCCAGAGCTTGCTGGACATATGCTGATTGCTGTTACCGAACGACGCAGTAAGGAAGAGATTGACGAATTCGCACGAGCATTGGAGGGATCGCTGTGACTCAGGAAACGACGACAACGACAACATCGGTACAGGGACAATTGGAAACAGGTACCTCTGTCTCCACTTCGGTTCAACCTGAGACGGATACAACATTTAGTGCACAGACCTTATCTCCTGCTCCGGAACAATCATTGATTTTTGAACTCAGCAGCCCGGGGCGTGTCGCTTATTCCTTGCCAGAATGTGACGTTCCTCGTCAGGCTGCCAATACGTTGATTCCCCGGGAAATGCTCCGTTCGGAAGCAGCGGCACTGCCGGAAGTGTTCGAGGTAGATGTTATTCGACATTATACTGCGCTATCCCGTCGCAACTTCGGTGTAGATAACGGATTCTATCCACTAGGCTCTTGTACGATGAAATACAATCCAAAGATTAATGAGGATGTTGCACGTTATAACGGTTTCGCCAAAATCCATCCGTACCAGCATGAATCCAGCATTCAAGGTGCTCTTGAACTGTTATATACATTGCAAAACGACCTTGCAGGTCTGACAGGTATGGACGCTGTGACCCTGCAACCAGCCGCTGGTGCCCATGGCGAATGGACTGGACTTATGATGATTCGTGCCTACCACGAAGGGCGTGGTGAACAACGTACCAAAGTCATCGTGCCCGATTCTTCTCACGGGACCAACCCGGCAAGTGCTACTGTTGCAGGATTTGAAACGGTGACGATTCCATCCCGCGCAGACGGACTGGTCGATCTGGACGCACTCCGTGCAGCAGTCGGTTCGGATACGGCAGCATTGATGCTGACCAACCCGAATACACTTGGTCTGTTCGAGAAAGACATTCAGGAGATTGCATCCATCGTACATCAGGCTGGTGGCTTGTTGTATTACGATGGCGCGAACTCCAATGCCATTATGGGCATTACCCGTCCGGGTGATATGGGCTTTGACGTGGTGCATCTGAACTTGCACAAAACGATGAGTACACCTCATGGCGGTGGTGGACCTGGCGCCGGACCCGTCGGGGTGAAGAGCCGTCTGATTCCGTTCCTGCCTAAGCCCATGGTGATCAAAAAGGATGACGGTATGTATGCATTCGATCGTGAAGGCGATCAATCCATTGGCCGAGTGAAAGCCTACTACGGCAACTTCGGTATTCTGGTACGTGCCTATGCCTACATTCGCACCTATGGACCTGAAGGTTTACGCCGTGTCTCTGAATGCGCGGTACTCAATGCTAACTATATGATGGCCCGTCTCGCACCTTACTACGAGATCCCGTATCCGGGCGTATGCAAACATGAATTCGTCATGTCTGGTCGGGGATTGAAGCAGTATGGTGTGCGTACACTGGATGTTGCCAAACGATTGCTTGATTTTGGATATCATCCACCAACGGTGTACTTCCCGCTCAACGTCGAAGAATGCATCATGATCGAGCCGACAGAAACCGAAAGTAAAGAAACGCTGGACGGGTTCATTGATACGATGATACGGATTGCCAAAGAAGCGGAAGAGACACCTGAATTAGTCCTGAACGCACCTTATGGCACACCGGTTACTCGACTCGATGAGACTACCGCAGCCCGCAAACCTGTACTGAACTGCGCTTGCAGTTAAAACTAAGTGAGTTTCTTGTCCATGCTCTTGCTGATGTTAACTACACCAGTGAGAGCATTTTTTGGTTAGACATTACAGGACTTTTCCCTCGTACTCCCCTTTATTTCCTATACATCTACGCAACAAAAAAAGCCGGTATCCACAATGAATCGCGGATACCGGCAATATCGCTGCATCAATGCAGCTCATTATCGGAAAAAGAAAAAACCTCAAATCCGGAGGAAACCCCGGCAAAATTACGCTTGAATGCTTTGAACCAATTCAACAACTTGTTCAGCCGTTTGCATATCCAGAGCTTTAGCAGCCAGTTCCTGCATATCCGCACGGGACAACTTGGTGATCTGACTACGAGCTGGCAGAATGGAGGTTGCGCTCATGCTGAACTCATCCAATCCAAGACCGAGCAACAATGGAATTGCTGTTTCGTCTCCTGCCATCTCACCACACATGCCAACCCATTTGCCTTCACGATGCGCTGCATCGATAACCATTTTAACCAAACGCAAAATGGCCGGGTTGTAAGGTTGGTACAGATAAGCCACTCGTTCGTTCATACGGTCAGCAGCCATCGTGTATTGAATCAGATCGTTCGTTCCGATACTGAAGAAATCCACTTCTTTGGCAAACTGATCCGCCAGAACTGCAGTCGAAGGAATTTCGACCATGATTCCGAGTTGAATGCTGTCAGAAACAGCAATGCCTTCAGCAACCAGCTTCTCTTTCTCTTCGAGCAAGACAGCTTTTGCTTCACGGAATTCACCGAGTGTTGCGATCATCGGGAACATGACACGCAGGTTTCCATGTACGCTTGCACGCAGCAATGCACGCAATTGTGTCCGGAAGATATCCAGACGGTCCAGACACAGACGAACTGCGCGGAAGCCGAGGAATGGATTCATTTCTTTTGGCAGATCCAGGTATGGAAGCTCTTTGTCTCCACCGATGTCGAGTGTACGAACAACAACCGGTTTACCTTCCATTTTTTCCAGTACCGCTTTGTAAGCATTATACTGAATGTCTTCGGAAGGGAGCTTGTCTCTGCCCATATACAAGAACTCGGTACGGTACAGGCCTACAGCCTCGCCACCGTTCTCCAGAACACCCGTTACATCATTTGGTGTACCAATGTTGGCTGCAAGTTCAACATGAACGTTGTCCACCGTTACCGTTGGCTCATCACGAAGTTTTCTCCACTCTGCACGTTGTGCATCATACTGTTCCTGTTTGGCACGGTATTCAGCAATAACTTCATCAGTAGGGTTAACCAGTACATGACCATCCAGACCGTCAACAATGATCATATCGCCTTGTTTCGCTTGAGCCAAGATGTCCTTGGTTCCAACAACAGCTGGAATTTCAAGTGAGCGCGCCATGATCGCCGAGTGAGAAGTACGTCCACCAATGTTGGTTGCAAAACCTTTAACAAATTGGCGGTTCAATTGAGCCGTGTCGGAAGGTGTTAGATCCTCCGCAAGCACGATCACTTCTTCATTGATCTCAGCCGGACTCATGAAGTCGATACCAAGCAAGTGATTTAGCACACGTTTGGTAACGTCACGCATATCTGCTGCACGTTCCTGCAGGTATGCACTCTTCATGTTCTCAAACATGGAGATAAATTGCGATGCCGTTTCGTTCAAAGCAAATTCTGCATTGATCATGTCATCCGCAATTCTAGCTTTAACCGGATCAATTAGTTCCGGGTCATTCAGAATGAGCAAATGCGAAGCAAAAATCTCTGCTTTTTTCTCGCCAAGCTCTTGTAAAGTGCGCTCTTTGATCGCCTCAAGCTCAGCCTGGGATTTACCCAGAGCTGAGTCGAGTTTTGCGATCTCTGCGTCAACGTCGTTAATTTGGCGTTTTTCTACAGAGTAGTCAGGATGCTCCAAGATAAACGCCTTGGCGATAGCAATACCCGCCGAAGCCGCGATCCCGGAGACATTAAGCATTAATTTCGCCCAACCCTTCGTTAACCATAACGTCAGTCAAAGCTTGAAGAGCTTCAGCTTCGCCTTCGCCTTCAACGATGATGCTGATGGTGTCGCCTTGTTCCAATCCGAGGGAAAGAACACCCAGAATGGATTTCAAAGTTACTTTTTTACCGTTAGCTTCTGCAAAGGATTCTGCACCTTTGAATTTGTTTGCTGTATTTACCAGGGCTGTCGCCGGACGTGCGTGGATACCATCTTCGTCTGTAATTCTGAATGTTTGTTGCATTACAATCATCTCACTTTCAGTAGTTTGGTTTAGGCATTGCATATATTTACACTTGCTTGCCATCGTCGTAACACTTCTTATTTTATCTCAATGATTGGCTGATCGCCAACTTTCAGCACTCCACTCTTCTTCAGAGTTACTGTGGAGCCCTCTGGCAGGTTGGTGAAAATAACGGGTGAAATGATCGAAGGAGCGTTTGCTTTGACATACTCCAGATCCACTTCCATAATCGGCTGACCTGCCGATACCAGATCACCTTCCTGTACCAGTACGTTAAAGCCTTGACCTTTCAGCTTCACCGTATTAACACCTATATGAACAAGCACTTCCTTGCCTCCATCGGACATGATGCCCACGGCATGTTTGCTTGGAAATACATTAAACACTTTACCATACACAGGGGAAGTTATCGTACCATCATGTGGCAAAATTGCGAATCCATCACCTGTCATTTTCTCAGCAAAGACCGGATCAGGTACGTTTGTAATGTCCAGCAATTCACCATTGACTGGCATGACGATATCCTCAGCAACGATGCGCTCGCCTTGCTCACCTTGTGCCTTCTCCTCTTCAGGAGTTGGTTTGGCAGCTGCTGGCGTTGGTGCTGGTGTTCGTCCTGCAATAATATCCTGCATTTGAGATTTGATCGTGTCGGAACGTGTACCAAAGATGGCTTGAACATTATTACCCACTTCAAGTACACCAGATGCACCCAATTGTTTCAAACGGTCTTTTTTCACATTGGATTTCTCATTAACTTCAATCCGCAAACGAGTAATACAAGCGTCCAGATGTTTGATATTCTCTTTGCCACCGAAAGCTTCAAGAATGTTATGGGGCAGATCATCCGTTGAACCAGAGCCTCCGCCAGATTCGGTTTCAGGCGTTGCATCCTCTCGTCCAGGCGTTTTGAGATTAAATTTGCGAATGATAAACCGGAAACCGAAGTAATAGATCACCGCAAGAATCAATCCGACAATAATAACGTCCCACCAAGGTGTACGGTTCGGAATAATACCGAAGATCAGGAAGTCAATGAACCCACCGGAGAAGGTCATACCGATCTTGACACCCAGAATTTGCATGGTCATGAAAGACAAACCTGCAAAGATACAGTGTACTGCAAACAGGACTGGTGCTACAAACAGGAACGAGAATTCAAGTGGTTCCGTGATCCCTGTCAGGAACGAAGTCAATGCTGCAGAGCCCATGATACCTGCTACATACTTTTTGTGTTCCGGTCTTGCTTCATGGTACATCGCAAGTGCGGCCGCTGGCAAACCAAACATCATGAACGGGAATTTACCAACTTGGAATGTTCCCGCTGTGAGGTTCACACCATCACGCAATTGATTGAAGAAGATTTGCTGGTCACCACGAATGACATCTCCAGCTTTGTTTACGTACTCACCGAACTCAAACCAGAATGGGGAGTAGAAAATGTGGTGAAGACCAAACGGAATTAATGACCGTTCCACAACTCCGAAGATGAATGCCGACAATGTCGGGCTTGTATCTACCATGAAGTGAGATACAGCATTCAATCCATTTTGAATCGGTGGCCAGATAATCACAAGAAGCAACCCGATTAAGAGGGATACAACCGAAGTGATAATCGGAACGAAACGTTTACCCGCAAAGAAACCAAGGTAAGACGGCAGTTCGATTTTGAAAAATCGATTGTAACACAGCGCGGCGGCAATACCTATGATAATACCTCCGAACACGCCCGTACTTAATGTTGGGATACCCAAGATGCTGGCATAACCCGGTACTTCACCGATCATTGCTGGGGTAACCCCTACTGCGGTACCCAGTGTGACATTCATGACCAGATAACCGATGATCGCTGCGAGACCTGCAACCCCTTCGCCACCGGCCAATCCGACGGCTACACCGACGGCGAACAGCAATGCCAGATTATCGAATACGATCTGACCTGCATTCATCATAATTGTTGCGATCGAGTTCACCCAAGGGGTGTCGAGCGCCGTTACATATTGCAAGAAATCTGGATTAACCAGCATGTTACCAATTCCGAGCAGCAAACCTGCCGCAGGTAGAATGGCTACAGGCAGCATGAGAGCTTTACCTACTCTTTGCAATACACCAAAAAGCTTTTTGAACATCGCGTCGTTTCTCCCTTTCGTCTAAGTTATATGTTGTGATACAAGCAAGGGAACACAAAAAAGGCATGAATTAACAAAGTGAAATGTGCCAACCTTGGGGTATAGCATACCCTGTACAAGGAAAGAACAATCACACTTTAATTAACTCATGCCTGATCGAGTCAGTAACACGTCGCTTATGTTTATTCAGTTGCTTGATTACGGAAATCATTGTAGCACCAGTTCTAATCCATTGCAAGCCTTTACACCAAAAAAATAAATTCCGCATTCCATCACTGGAATGATCTCACTTATTCTCTTCTTCCTTCCGCTGATTCAGCCTTTGCAGATGAATGGTCAGATAACCTACCTCCGCAGGATAAACCGGCAGTTTCAGTCTTTTCTCCATTACTTTGGTCAGTTTCCATGCAAGCGAGTACATTTCGGGATACTCCAACTTAAGCAGGGAATCCAACTTATGAAGCTCTTCCACTTTGTCTCCACGGCGAACACGCTCAAGAGCGAAACGAAGATGAGTCAGCAAACGAGAGTAATCGAGTGATTCCGTTTCAAACGAATAATCGAGTTGATCGGACACCAGGTTCACCAAATCAGTGATCAATTGTGAATGTTCACGTACCTGGGATATATTTTGATTGGTCATTGCACTATAGATATGGAGGGCAACAAAACCAATCTCGTCCATCCCCAAATCTACGCCCATTCTCTCTTTGATCAAACGAACAGCGTATTCTCCCATTCGATATTCCTCAGGATAAATCTCGCGGGTTTCATATAAAAATGGATTTTGTATGATAATGCCCTGCTCCTTGCGTTTTAACGCGAAAGAAATGTGATCGGTTAATGCAATATGGATATGTTCATTCAGAGGGACGTCCGTACGCTCTGCAATATACGTAATAACTTCGTTAATAATCTCGATCAGTGCTTCATCCACCTGTGGAAGAAGCTGTTTGTACTGCTCTTGCTCCTGCTGGTTTTTCAAAATGAACATTTTCTCCACAGCCATCAATGGAATGTGATCACTCGGTTTTCGGTTAAAGCCAATGCCTTTACCAATAACAACGACTTCCCCGTGTTCAGGATGCTGTGCAATGATTACATTATTATTTAGCGCTTTATCTACATGCAGGCTGCTCATTGTTTGCACCTCTTTTTCACACCATCTTAGGTGTGATTAAGTCACACCCTGTTACGAACGAAAAGACACCCGGAGCGGGCAAACCGCGCCGGACGTCTCGCTTAAAAAGTAACAAAAATTCGTCTTAAGGTCAATAGAGCAACCATGCAAGACTCGAAGTGCTTCTTACTCGTCAACGCCAGCTCTTTCCACAATCTTGTCGATTATAGAAGGAGTTGTAACAGCCTCGCTCTGTTGAATGGCAACTGGCGCAGGTGTTTTGGACTTCGTAAGGCCTTTAATCAGCTGCTCTACATCGATGCCGGATACACTTTTGAGCATCTCTGGAGCCGTCGCCATAAGTTCGGTAACATAGTTGCTCACTCGCGCTGCACCTTCACCTTTACCTGTATCTACCACCGTCAATTTATCAATGGATGCAATTGGTTCTGCAATTTTGCCAGCCAGTTCAGGCAGCATTTTGACAATGATATCGAGTACAGCCGCTTCGCCAAACTTCTGGAATGCTTCTGCCAGTTTTTCCTTCGCTTCTGCTTCTGCAAGACCACGCAAACGAATAACTTCTGCATCAGCTGTACCTTTGGCAAGTTCCGCATCCGCCATGGCCTGACCTTCAAGTCGCTTCTGTTCAGCTGTTGCTTTGGCGTGTGTTTCGATGGAATACTGTACCGCATCGGCTTCACGCATTCTCTTGGCTTTATCCGCTTCGGCTGCCTGCTCCACCGCATAACGATCCGCTTCTGCCTTTTTCTTCACTTCAGCATCATATTGCTTCTCACGTACAACGATTTCTTTTTCCTGAAGATCGATCTCACGTTCTTTACGAACAAGTTCAACCTTCATTTCTTCTTCCACCACGGTCTGTCTCGCACGTGCTTCATGGATATGGTACGCCTGATCGGCTTCCGCTTTGGCTGTATCCTGATCCCGTTTAAACGTGGCTACTTTCAGTTCCTTCTCTTTGGCTGCCTCGGCGATATTCGTATCACGCAGCAACTCTGCTTTTTGCCCCTGTTCTTCCGCATTAGCCTTCTGAATACGTGCATCACGCATCGCTTCCGCTTCAGCAATCTCGGCATCCCGCTTCACAGCAGCAATTCTCGGTTTACCGAGAGCATCCAGGTAACCCTGTTTGTCACGAACATCCTTGATGGTAAATGAAACAATTTGCAGACCCATTTTTTTCAAATCTCTAGCTGCTACGCCTTGAACCTCTTGGGCAAAACGATCCCGGTTCCGATATACTTCTTCCACCGTCATTGTACCGAGGATGGCCCGCAAATGCCCCTCGAGTACCTCCTGTGCTTCGCTTCTCAGCGCTTCTACAGGTTTACCGATGAATTGCTCAGCTGCCGTAGCAACGTCCTCTACAGCGCCTCCAACCTTGATAATAGCTACACCGTCAGCAATAACCGGAACCCCTTGCTCCGTGTACACTTCAGGGGTGGAGACATCCAGCTTGTGGGATAACAAGGAGATAAACTCGGACTGCTGGAATACCGGCAGGATAAACGCACCGCCACCACGAACAATTTTAATTTTTCGGCCAGAATCATCATCGGAGATATTTTTACTACCCAGGAAAGAACCCGTAACGATCATCGCCTCATCCGGTCCAACCGTTTTGTATCTCGCCCAGAAAGCCAGACCCAAGATTAGAATGACTCCGAGTACAACTATAGGAATCAATAAAACATCCCAATTCAAATTTTCCATTCCACATCTCTCCCCTTATTCATTCATGATGAGTGCTTAAACTACTTAGGTGATTAGAATACTTTATAAATCTTTAAGTACATTTTCATCCCATTCCGACACACGCAGTACGCCATCAACAACATCCACCACAACAACACGTGCTCCCGCCGCAATGGGGAGGTGTTCAAAACTGGATGCCGTTTGAATCGTACTGCCGGATGCAAAGCGGATCATCACTTCGCCAAAACCTTTTTCCGGCACCGGAATGGTGATTTCCCCAATTTTCCCAGATAACTCTTTCATTGAAAATGCAATCGAGACATCGCTGTTACGCATCGGTTTGATATATGCGAAGAATACCAGCATGGCTGCAGCAATACCTATAAGCAGGGATAGTATTAGTCCGGACATGGCACTTAATGAACTATAACGTGTCAGCAAAATACCTGCTCCACCAAAGGTTGTAATGGAACCAGCTAACACAACGGGTTTGAAAAAATCAAGACCTGGCATTTCGAAGGCTCCGTCCAGCAAGCCATCAATCAAGTCACCCAGCACAAGGCTGACAACCGCAAATATCGCCCCTCCGATTAGACACCCCCAATACATTGTTTCCATCCCCTGTTCCTCCTCTCTCTGCCGCAAATTCATCCTAACTGAGCATTCCACATGTAAATAAATACGTAGCTACCATCAAAATGTTTCAAAATCTTTCCTCAAATGTATTCTGGAGCCGATAATGGGTATTATCACAACATTCTGTTCTCCTTGCTTCATGTTCCTCCATTATTCTCGTGCAGAGCCGAATACACGAAAAAACCGCAAGCCCCCATGAAGGAGACTTGCGGTTATTGGACAACAGAATGTGTCCTTTCACTTTGCAGTGATTATAGAATTACAGAGAAGCCTTGTAGATGGATACAACATCTTCCCGTTGCAGTTTCTTGAAATTACCGAATGGGCCAAACAGCATCGCTTTGTCTGCCATTACGTCGATCTGGCTATCATCGATATCGTAATCAGCCAAACGGTTAGGGGCACCAATGGATGTCCAGAATTTGCTGAGCGCATCGATACCTTCTTCGGCAATCTGTCTGTCCGACTTGCCTTCAGGGTTCACCTCGAATACATTAATTGCCAGACGTTTGAATCGATCCACATTCACGTCCAGGTTATGTTTCATCCAGTGTGGGAACAAGATTGCAAGTCCACCGCCGTGTGGGATATCATACACTGCGGATACCGCGTGTTCAATATTATGTGTTGCCCAGTCTCCTGCGAGACCCATATTCAGCACACCATTCAGTGCCATTGTTCCGCAATACAGAATCGTTTCGCGCAGTTCATAGTTCTCCAGATCTTCAACCAGACGAGGAGCTGCTTCCATGACAGTACGCAGAATCGTCTCACAGAAACCGAGTTGAACCGGTGTATTGGCATCCAGATGGAAGTAATGCTCCAATACGTGGGACATCATATCCACCATGCCGTATACCGTTTGGTCCAGTGGAACAGTGTATGTATTCACTGGATCCAGGATGGAGAATGCAGGGAATGAGTATGCGCTACCCCAGCCCAATTTTTCTTGTGTATCCTGATTCGTAATAACCGAACCGGAGTTCATTTCCGAACCAGTTGCCGCCATGGTCAATACGGTACCGAGTGGAAGAGCGTCCTGTGCAACGGCTTTGCGCTGAGCAAAATCCCACATATCGCCATCATATTTGGCACCTACAGCGATAGCTTTGGAGCAGTCTAGTACACTACCTCCACCTACAGCGAGGATCAGGTCGATGTTATTTGTTTTACAGAGGTCTACCCCTTTATGCACCGTAGAAAGACGCGGGTTAGGTTCCACACCTGCCAGTTCAGTCACTTCTGCTCCAGCTTCCTTAAGCAAACCGATCACTTGATCGTACAGACCACTGCGTTTGATACTGCCGCCACCATATACAAGCAGAACCCGTTTACCGTATTTCGGCACTTCTGTTTTCAATGCTTCCAGTTGTCCTTTGCCGAAAATCAGCCGGGTTGGATTATAGAATTGGAAAGATCTCATATCTATTGTCGCCTCCAATGGAGTTTAGTATTTTTGTGCAACTCCAATTATAGTACCCTGTTTATAGAAAAACAAATCGATAGTCACTCACTTTATAACAACCCGTTAATCTCCAAATGAGCTCGAAACATCTCGCTCGATGAAGGCAAATTCTCAGCATCCACCCATGTTTCTAAGGCCCATAATCCAGCCTGTTTAAATGCCCTCGGACAATGGATAAAACACTCTTCCACATCTATAATGACAGCCGCACCTATGGTTTTACCACTCCAGCCCATACTGGCGATGAATTCCTCATCCTTGGTAATGGATGCTGTACCATTAATACGCAGCACTTCATTCAGTCCCGGAATCAAAAAAAGCATACCGATACCAGGGTTCGACAACATGTTCAACAACGAGTCTATCCGCCGATTGCCTGGGCGCTCAGGATAGACGAGCCGGTATGTATCATACACTTTTACAAATCCCGCTCCATCGCCCCGAGGTGATACATCGCTATTTCCATCACGATCAGAGGTGGAGAGAAAAAATAATGGTGACATGGATATAAAGTTCTGAACATGTGAGTCTACAAATGAAATTGCCTTGTTACGCACATGTTCATGCGGCTCACCCACCATGCCTTGCAGTTCCTCAGCATCTGTAATCAACGGAATATTCAATGCCTGCTTCTCCAAGTTATTACCCCCATTTCCTCAATTCATTGTGGTATTCTAGGACTTCAATCCATTATAACTGGCTCGGAAGTTCATTCCAATGCACACAAATGTCAAGAACACCCGCTCCTGATTGAGCGGGTGTTCTTGATTTGTTGATTATGTTGATTATTCAGTGTATCCCATGCTGCTCACAAAACGACGGAAAGCCTGGCGTCCTGCTTCATCATATTTGTAGACACCTGCATGCTCCAGAATCTCGGCGAATTTCAAGCCAACTTCCTGCTGTACAATGGCAACGGCTTGTTCTTTGTCCAGTTTAGGACCAAACCGTTCAATTAATTCTTCCGCCCAGCCCAGATGTTTGTTCAACACATGATCAGAAGCTTTGGCGGCTTCAGCAAGTTTAGCATCTCCAGCGAGGATATCCGCGATATTGTCCAGCTCTTCTTTCAAACGACCTGGCAGAATGGCAAGTCCCATCACTTCGATCAGACCAATGTTCTCTTTTTTCAAATGGTGCATCTCACGGTGCGGATGGAAAATCCCTTCAGGATGCACATCATTCGTGCGGTTGTTACGCAAGACGAGATCCATCTCATACCCACCGTCTGCACTGCGACGAACGATTGGTGTTACTGTATTGTGTGGTACCTGTTCCCCATCCACTTCACTGAATGCCTCGATATCCACAGCAGAATCACTGTAAAGCTTCCACGCTTCATATACAGCATTACCTGCTTCAAGCAACTCTGCAGGATCGTGTGAAGCCAGACGCATTACAGACATCGGCCATTTTACGAGACTCAGTGTAAGTCCAGGTGCATCCGCATGGCGGAAGACAGCCTCAGGCTGTGCATTTTGAATCGCGAATGTATGACGTCCGCCCTGGAAATGGTCATGTGTCAGAATCGATCCACCAACGATCGGCAAATCTGCGTTAGATCCGATAAAGTAATGCGGGTACTCCCCGACAAAGGCAAGTAGTCTACGCAGTGTATCCTTCGTCAGCTTCATCGGCACATGATCATGATGGAAAATGATGCAGTGCTCGTTGTAGTACACATATGGCGAGTATTGGAACAACCAAGGCTCGCTGTTAAGTTCCAGCGGAATAACTCTCAGATTCTGGCGAGCCGGGTGATTCACCCGACCAGCGTAACCTACATTTTCACGACACAGCTGGCATTTAGGATATACCGGTGGCGGAAGCAATTTCGCCATGGCAATTTCCTTTGGACTTTTCTCCGGTTTTGACAGGTTAATAGTAATCTCCATGTCTCCATAGGCCGTGTCCTGTGTCCAGTAAACGTTCTTCGAGATCCGATCCATCCGAATGTAGTTGGAGTTAATCGACAAGTCATAGAATTGAGATGTGGCCGCCTCAATGCCTTCCGTCTGCTCCGTGTGGCGGAATGCGCGTACCACTTCGGATGGGCGTGCCATCAAATGACCCATGATTTTGGCATCCAGCAAATCACGGAATGTATCACTATTTTCAGGAATGAGTCCAATGGAAAATCCATAATCGATCAACGTATCAAGCATCACCTGTGGGCCGTCTGGCACGCTTGTGTCCAGTTCTCCGGCGTAAGGCTCTGAGAATCCGAATTGTTCCAGCAAGAGGTTGCGGCTATAATCCCAATCCGCTTCCTCGATTAATTGTTTCTGCAAGGCAAATGCAACCAGACGTTCAATGGCATGCAGTGCTTCCTGCTGCTCCGGTGTCCGCTCTGTGGCACCTGCTGCAATATGAGTCTGTGACATAAGGTATTCGCCTCCTAGTTTTTTCCGTAGCCGTCAGGTCGTGATTGGTGCCAGCTCCAAGCGCTTTGAATGACATCTTCCAGATTGGTCCATTTTGGATTCCAGCCTAGGACAGATCTCGCTTTTGCAGATGAAGCTACCAGCACAGCCGGGTCACCTGCACGACGTGGTTCCTGTACAACCGGGATATCGAGGCCAGTCACTTTTCTGGCTGTTTCGATCACTTGTTTTACAGAGAATCCTGTACCATTACCCAGGTTGAATACATTACTGTTCTCACCTTTGCGAAGATAATCTACTGCACGCAGATGTGCATCAGCCAAGTCGCTCACATGGATATAGTCACGGATACATGTTCCATCTTCTGTTGCATAGTCGTCACCAAACACGGCGATGTGTGGGCGTTGTTTCAATGCTGTTTGCAGTACGAGTGGAATCAGGTGACTCTCTGGTTGGTGATCTTCACCAATTTTGCCGCTGTCATGTGCACCTGCTGCATTGAAGTAACGCAGGGAAACGTATTTGATATCCTGAACTTTATCGAACCATGACATCATGCGTTCCATCATCAGCTTTGTTTCGCCGTATACGTTGGTTGGCTCTGTACGATCACTCTCTTCGATTGGCACTTTCTCAGGCTCACCGTAGGTAGCTGCTGTAGAGGAGAAGACGATGCGGCGTACGTTCGCTGCATTCATCGCTTCCAACAGACAGAGTGTACCAAACACGTTGTTGTCATAATATTTAACCGGGTCTTTCATGCTCTCGCCTACGAGTGAGTTGGCTGCAAAGTGAATGACTGCATCGATTGAATTCTCAGCGAACAGCTTCGCCAGAATTTCTTTGTCACGCAGATCCCCTTCATACAACTTACCGCCGAGCAACGCCTCACGATGCCCTGTCTGTAAGTTATCCAGTACAACAACCTCTTCTCCACGTTCCAACAATGCTGCTACCGTATGAGACCCAATATACCCTGCTCCACCTGTCACCAAAATTGCCATTTTACTTCGCCTCCTTCAATTCTTTAACACCGTCGCCTACGCCGCATACATAAAAATCACCTTTGAGATGGGTACGCGCTTCATATGCAGCGCCCACTTCACTTACAAAACGCTCGACATCATTTTCATGCACAAGTGATACGGTACAACCGCCAAATCCTGCGCCAGTCATCCGAGCACCAAGCGTGCCTGGAATCCGCTGAGCTTCTTCAACCATAACGTCCAGCTCATCACAGCTTACTTCGTACAAGTCACGAAGCGATTCATGAGAAGCGTTCATCAGCTTGCCGAAAGTTTCCAGATCATTACCCTGCAATGCTTCGACCGATGCGAGCACACGCGCGTTCTCTTCCACGACATGTTGTGCACGCTGTCTTACTTTCTCATCCTTGATCTGATCCTGTAGTGTTACGAACTGCTCTGGCGTCAATTGAGCCAGGTAATTCAGTGCAGGCAGCTGTTCCTTCAAGATGGCAAGTGCCTGCTCGCATTGGGAGCGACGTTCATTGTAAGCCGAATCCACCAGACCGCGGCGTTTGTTCGTGTTACCAATGACCAATTTGTAGGAGCCTGTACGGAAAGGAACCTTTTGGTACTCCAGTGTGTCACACATCAGCAGGATCGCGTGATCCTGAGCACCGTTTGCAACAGCGAACTGATCCATGATTCCACAGTTGACGCCTACGAACTCATTTTCCGCTTTCTGGGACAGAAGTGCCAGTTGAACCGTATCAATATCCGACACACCTTCCAGAGACTGAATAGCAAATCCGGTGAGTACCTCCAGAGATGCAGATGATGAAAGTCCTGCCCCGTTCGGAATCTCCCCGTGGTACAGGAAGTCGTAACCTTTTGTTACATTCACGCCTTTACCTTGCAGTTCAACCATGACCCCAACAGGATAGTCGGTCCATTCTCCGGTCTTCTGCTTACCAATGGAGGAAGTGTCTAGTACCCCTTCATAAGACATGTTCGTGGAAGCCAGTTGCAACTTGTTGTCCTGACGCTCACGAATGATCAATGTTGTTCCGAATTCAAGTGCTGCCGGAAGCACATATCCACCGTTATAGTCAATGTGCTCACCGATCAGATTCACACGCCCAGGGGCATGAAATACACGGATGTCCGCTCCACTCTCTCCGTACTTCTCAATAAACTTTTGTTTCAATTCAGTTACGTTCACTACTGGTGCACCTCGCCTCGTTGTTGTGGTTTTCTTAATGTTATTATATAAGAAAGCGATCCCTCTTGTAATGCAACCATGTGTGTTTCATATGGATAAATGTGACCTTAAGGCGTATAATGATCGGAGCATCCCGGAAAGAAGGAAACGACTATGTCAGATCAATCCAACCCCAAGAAAGAATTCCTTGCATCTTCTAACGAAAAAATACAGGAATCACCTTCCGGTAAAAGCGGAGCACTCAGTTATTCGGTTGCCTCCAATCCCGTCTATTATGAACAAGGCGCACTGCATGTCCTGTTTGCTGGGGCAAGCCAGACCCTTCCGGGTCACGCCCTTGGACCCAAACTGTTTGATTATTATCTGCTTCATTATGTAGAAAAAGGAGCGGGGACGTTCCGTACCGAACTGCACACCTACGAGTTATCCGCAGGGGATTGTTTCCTCATTCATCCCGGGCAACTGGTAAGTTACCAGTCTCATGCCCGTAACCCATGGCAATACCGCTGGATCGCCTTCACGGGCAGCCAGGCTGCCCAGCATGCCGACGAGGCGGGATTCCGCCCGGAGAAGTCCGTTTTTCACGCCGGACCATCCTGTGGAATTTCCGATTGGCTATCCGTGATGCAGGATGCTTTTGCCGAGCGCAAAGAAAGCTCTCATTTCACATCATTGGGTACGCTATATATGATTCTAGCTGAAGCACAGAATCACCTTTCGCAGGGTCAAACCTTAATTCCCGGCGAATCCTCCATCCGACGTACGGTGAAACAGATGATTCAATATATGTCCACTCAATATGCCTATCCTGTCTCCATTGAACAAATGTCTGCGAGTCTTGGATACAATCGTGCGTATCTATCCCGTATATTCAAACAGGAAACCGGTCATTCACCAGTCACTTATTTGCTAAAACTGCGGATCGACAAGTCGCGCCAACTCCTGAGAGAACGTCCGGATCTGTCCATCGAACAGGTATCTGCATCGGTTGGACTGCCAGACGCGCTGTACTTCTCCAAACAGTTCAAACGATTTCACGGTGAAGCGCCCAGCTTGTATCGAGAGAAAATACTGTCCCGCCCACTACATCAGGGGTTACAGCAGAATGCTCAACAAAACAAACGGTGAGCAACATAACGGACAGAACCACGGACGACAAAAAAGGTGCATTCCGCCATTATGGCTAAGATGCACCTTTTGCACTTTATTTATTTGTCATCAGGCTCCGGAGACAGGATGGATTCAATCCGTTCCAATTCCTCTGTAGAGAAATCCAGCTGACTGAGCGCAGCCACATTCTCTTCAATCTGGGAAGGACGACTTGCGCCAATCAGCGCAGAAGTTACCCTGCCATTACGCAGCACCCATGAGAGTGAAAATTGGGCCAAACTCTGACCACGGGCTGCTGCAATCTGGTTCAGCGCCCGCACTTTGCGGAGCGTCTCTGGAGAGATGTTGTTTTCATTCAGGAATACCGATGGTCCTTTGGCACGTGAGTCTTCCGGGATACCATTCAAGTATTTGTTCGTGAGCACACCTTGTGCCAATGGACAGAACGCAATACTGCCTGTTCCATACTCATCCAGCACATCCTGCAAACCATCTTCAATCCAGCGGTCCAGCAGCGAGTATTTCGGTTGATGGATTAACAGGGGCGTACCCAGACTTTTCAGAATTTCAGCAGCCTGTCTTGTTTGCTCTGCGGGATAGTTGGAGATCCCTACATAAAGGGCTTTGCCCGAGCGAACAATATGATCCAGTGCCATCATCGTTTCTTCCAAAGGCGTGTCGGGATCATAACGATGTGAATAGAAAATATCCACATAATCCAGGCCCATACGCTTCAAGCTCTGATTCAGACTGGATACCAGATTTTTGCGTGAACCCCACTCGCCATACGGCCCGGGCCACATATAATATCCCGCTTTGGTGGAGATCACCAGTTCATCCCGATAAGGTTTCAGATCCTGGGCCAGTACCTGTCCAAATAACTGCTCTGCCGAACCTGCCGGTGGGCCATAATTGTTGGCAAGGTCAAAATGTGTAATGCCCAGATCAAATGATCGGGTAATCATATTACGGCCATTCTCAGCGTTATTGATACCGCCAAAATTATGCCATAACCCCAGTGAAATCGCTGGCAGTTTCAAACCTGAACGTCCAACGCGGTTATATTTCATCGTTTCATAGCGAGTATCGCTTGCTACGTAGACCATTATGAATCCCTTCTTTCCCCAGGTTCCGCCTCTTGTATCCGGTCTATGCCGGAGAATGCGGTTATTCAGTCCATACGTTCAACCAAGAAGCTGGTCCACAATATTCATTACCTCACCAATCGGCTCTGTAATCAGCAAATCCGCCCTGCGGTCGTAAGCGGTAGGTGTAGCGTTGAGCAGAACGGTATGTTTTCCCTGAAAATACGTAATTAACTGGGCCGCTGGATATACCGTCAGTGACGTGCCTCCCACGAGTAACAGATCTGCAGAAGACAGTGCATCAATGGAACGGTACAATGTCGTCTGATCCAGTTCCTCTTCGTACAGCACCACATCCGGCTTGATCACACCACCACATGCGGTACAGCGAGGTACCGTATCTTGGGATTGTATAATATCATTCAGTGTATAAAACTGCTTGCAATCCATGCAGGCATTACGATGAACTGAGCCGTGAAGCTCAAAAACATTGCTGTTGCCTGCCTTCTGATGCAGTCCGTCGATATTTTGCGTGATCACTGCCTGAAGTTTTCCTTCCTGCTCCAGACGGGCCAATAGTCGATGGCACCCATTCGGTTCAGCATCTGGATGAAGCATTTTGCCTCGATAAAAATCATAAAAAATATCGGCGTGTTGATCAAAAAAATGTCGACTTAATAACTCTTCCGGTGGATAAGGCGAATGCTGCTCCGTCTGATACAGACCCGCAGCCGAGCGGAAGTCGGGAATCCCGCTTTCCGTTGAAGTCCCGGCCCCTCCGAAAAAAACAATCCGGGAGCTCTCCTGAATCCAGGCAGCCAGTTGTTCTGTTGCGTTCATCCTCTCTCCTCCTTTTATTTACTATATAAATTGAACTAAAGAATATTTACACTGACCACTCCGATGACAGAACAACCTTCCGATCGCTGTTATCCACAGATTTTTTTTGATTCCTTTCCTAAGGGGAAAATCCGAGGATAAAGGCGAACACTCCGTTTCTTCAGGTTATTTCTGTCCTCTTCATTTCGTGTAAATGTTAGTTCAATTTATATAGTCCAATCAGGTCAGGGTGACTTATAAAATAACGCTTATCTCATTATAATGACGAATAATGGCATGGGCATCAACCAAATGTGATCCTTGATCTGACTGTTGACAGTAACCGAGCGTATAGGGTACGCCTGCGTTTCGCCCCATCTGCATATCCCCATTACTATCTCCAATTACAACGGCCTCCGCAGGATCGATATGTAATTCACGGCAAGCCAAGAGTGCTGCTTCTCCATCCGGTTTGCCCTGGGTCACCCGATCACAGCCCACAATGGAGATGAAAAAGGAACGAATCCCCATCCAATCCAGATGTGTTTCTGCTGCCGCTGTACTGTCTGAAGTGACGACCGCCAGTGGTATGTCTGCTGCCCTGCATTTCTGCAAGAAATCCAGCAATCCTGACATTGGTTCAGCGGATTTGCGCTCTCTTACCGATCTCATGGCTACACTTGAAAATTGGCGTATCGTTGTGATCGCTTCATTCCATGGCATGCCTGCCGCATATAACTGACCGGCAAGCAATCCCGTGCATTCATCCACAGTCGCAATGGCAAGTGGACCTTGCGGATCATAGCCGACAATGTGACCTTCTGCATTATGAATGGTGCCCAGGACGTGCTCCCGTTCAACCGTAAATGAAGCTCCAAGCTCATTCATACGTGATTGCAACTGATCCAGTAATGCCTCTGCCCACGGCCCCCATAGCTGGAGAAATTCCAACAGTGTTCCATCTTTATCAAACAGGATACCTTTACATGGGATCTGCGCTCCATTCACTTGAAGCATGGTCATCCATATCACCTCCATCAAGTTATGCTATAAATGTGAATGCATACAGCCCTTAATGCAGAATAATTAAAATCTATTTGATCGTACTTAACCAAGCCAGTACCGTCTTGACCGTCTGATTCAGCTGTTCTTCTCCACTCACTTCCGGCTCGCCATCTCCTTTTTGATGACCATAATCACCAAACTGGGCGTGGTTTCCACCTTCAATGGTGTAATACACCGTGTCTTCTGGAAGATACATCCGTCCACTCTGATACTTCGTAGCATTCACGACTTCATCTTTAGTACCCAGAATAGATAAAGCAGGTATTCCAAGTGACTTTACGCTTCCTTTTTCATCTGGGTAAGATGCCAAGAAAAAGATCCCGTGAAGTGCATCAGGATGTGCGGTTACATAACGTGCAGCCATGGACCCGCCGAGAGAGTGTCCACCCATAATAAATTGTTCGTCTGGATATGCGGCCAGAATCTCATCTGCCAAGTTTGGCTTAAGCACTGCCAGGTTAACTGGCATCTTGGCAATAATGGTGTGATGACCCGCAGCAGCCAGCTCATGCGCGAGTGGTGCATAACTTTCCGGTTTTACCAGCCCACCAGGGTAGAAAAGTACACTTTTCCCAATCGGTTTATCTGGCACAAAATCAATCCAGTTCTCTTGTTCACTCACCGTCACCTGATCGGCTGTTTCCATGGCCGTTTGAGCTGTTTCCTGTGGACCGTATGGTGTGAATAATTTCCACGCAACGAATCCACATCCAATGACAATGAGCGCCAGAAGTACGAGCAGGAATTTCCCGATGCCCCTCTTCTTGCGCCCTGTATTATACCGATTTCTCAACATTAATCACCTTTCTTCACTTCCGCAGGTGCCGCGGCTCACAGAATTGGGAGCCGTCGTTCATCAGGCTCCCCTTCTCCGAATTGAAAAAATATTATTCTGCCTTGGCCTTGCGGTAAGCATCCATATATTGTTCCGCTTTGCGACGGACATGACTCAGGTCACCCGTTTTCACAGCTTCCGATGTCAAGTCGGAACCGATCCCTACAGCCACTGCTCCACCCTTGATCCAATCCCCCAGATTAGACAAGGATACCCCGCCAGTTGGCATAAAATTCGCCTGCGGCATAGGGCCCTTCATCGTTTTGATAATCGAAGGATCATACAGATTACCCGGGAACAACTTCACAATGTCCACACCGAGTTCCAGTGCGCGTTGAACATCAGCAATCGTCATCACACCAGGCAGAATCGGAATTCGATACAGATTGCAGATCTGAACAGTATCCGGATTCAAGGAAGGTCCAACGACAAACTCGGCACCCGACATGATAGCCGCTCTCGCCGTTTGCGGTTCGAGCACCGTTCCCGCACCAATAATCGCGAATTTCTCTGGATCTTGTGTGTTCCAATGGTATACACGGCTTAATTTTTCAATGGCTTTGAGTGCACTGGGTACTGTCATCGTAATCTCGATAACTTTAATGCCACCCGCAATCGCTTGCTCGGCCATGGCAATGACTTGATCAGCAGAATCTGCACGCAGAACTGCCACAACCCCATTGTCCGTAATCTTTTGCAACAGCTGAAGCTTCTTCATTTCATTCTCTCCCTTGTCAATGTGGTGGTTGTGTATACAAGCCTTACATTTAAGAACGAAGATGAGCCATATATGATTCCAGAGCGACTAGCGCTCAACATGGGCAACGTTGTTCAGCTTGGCCTCGACCTGCCCCCACGTCGGGAGCGCCTCCCAATCGCCAACAGCCTGTATAACCATGGAACCGGTCAAATTGCCGAGACGGGTTGCTTCCTGCGGGGAGTATCCTTTTAATAAACCCGATAAAAATCCCGCGCAGAATCCATCTCCTGCTCCTACCGTATCCAGAACATTATCCGCCTTAAAGTACGGAACTTCCGTTAGGGTACCATTCGCCAATACGTAGGTCAAATCAGGGCCACCCTTCACGATGCACACAGCATTCAGGGCAGATAAACGCTCAAGTACTTTTTGATCATTTTCTTCGTTATATAGAAGTTTCATCTCGTCCAGACCCGGTAAAAAGTAGTCCGCCAGTTCAGCTAAACGCAGTATAACCGGACGGGCCTCATCCGCAGACCATAGTTTGAGACGCAGATTTGGATCAAAGCTTACTTTCACCCCTGCCTGTTTGGCAATATGTATGGCAGCCTCTACCGTAGCAAGTCCGGACGGGCTTATCGCTGCCGTTATACCCGTAACGTGCAATATCTTCGCCCCGGCAATATAGTCGGGATCCAGATCATCAGGTGTGATCGCACTTGCAGCAGATAACTTCCTATAATAATGTACCGAGGCTTTCCCGGAAGCGTTCTCACGAATCATCAAACCAGTGGGCTCGTGATCACTCAACCTTACCCGAGATACATCTACGCCTTCACCGCGAATGGCTTTCAGAATCATACTGCCCATCGGATCATTGCCCAAACGTCCAAACCAACCACTGGTATGCCCCAGGCGGGATACGCCAATAGCCAGATTGCTCTCAGCACCCCCGAAAGACTTGTCCAGTGTGGCTGCATATTCCAGCCCTCTTGTATCCTTGGCAGTCAGCAAACCCATACTCTCCCCAAACGTAATGATTTCCGGGCTTGGATAGGGACTCGTTGACATGATTTCTTCCCTCCTTATATTTACATTCCCTCATCTTCTTTTTCTATTGTCATCCTCTATGCAACCGTTGTCAATCCCGTTGTGTTCATTTTGTTGTCACAGCTTTGAGAAAAGATAACGCTTACCAATGTGAATTAAATCACAATAGAGAATGCACATCCATATTACCCTTATTACAGATGCAAATGACCTTTCAACCATGGTCTATAAGGGGGCAACACCATGAAAAATCAGACACTGATCCGGGATGATCAGGAATCTTTCTTTTACAATCTGCGCTTTATGCTTATCGTCTGTGTCCTTGCTGGTAATGCACTTGAACCACTCATTACACGTTTTGCAGGAGCGGAAGCTCTGTTCCTGTGGATATATACGTTTCACATGCCACTCTTTGTATGGGTAACCGGGTATTTTGCGATACACTCACTCCAAGGTGCATCTGGGCGAAACGTCCTGAAGCAGATTGCACTGCAGTACGTACTGTTTCAGTCCTTATACGCATTGATGGACTTTACCGTATTCCATACACCCCATATGCGGCTATCCTTCTTTGCACCTTATTTGCTGTTATGGTTTCTCGCGAGTCATTTCTGTTGGCGACTGCTGCTTCGTCTGACGATTTCCTGGAAACCGATATATCGGCTGATTGGATCGATTGCGCTCGGTATAATTGCCGGGTATTTGCCCATCGATGGGTTCTGGCTCAGCTTCAGCCGTACATTTGTATTTCTGCCGTTCTTTGTCATCGGTTATGACTATGGAGCAACCATCCGTTCACATTTATTATCCGGTTGGGGGCGAAAAACCGCAGCCATCCTCTCTGCTGCACTGTTGGTATGGATCGGGTATGGTGGTTTAAACATTTCTTCCGGATGGTTACTCGGCAGCATGACGTACGCCGAACTGGGTCACCACGAATGGTATGCCGGCATCTTCCGACTTGGAGTCTACCTATTGGAGATCGCATCGGCAGCAATGTTCTTGGCCTGGGTACCTTCCTTGACTTCCAGACTGACGGACCTTGGACGTCGCACACTTTATGTATTCCTGCTGCATGGGTTTCTCGTTCGTCTCGCGATCTGGTCCGGAGTCTACAGTTATATGGGAAGCTCGGCGTATATTCCAGTCATACTTGTCATTGCCGTACTCTTCGCAGTCACCCTGGCTCTGCCGGCTGTACGTCACACGTTCAAACCCTTAATTGAACCGGATATATCCCGATTTTCTTTCCATCGACCTGAGGTGTTTAAACGGTCGGCCTAATGCTCTGACGGATCTCTTCACCATCCGTTCTATCCTGGTGTATTGTTTCAGGCTGGAAATAAGGTGGTAAATTAGGGATACGCGCTACAAAAAACAACTTATCGTTGTAAGGAGTGATTTGTAATGGCACGTCAACCGACGTCAGAACGCAAGATGAGCCGTGAGGAAGCTGGCAGATTAGGTGGCAAAGCGACTTCCAAGAACCATGATCGAAGCTTCTACCAGATGATTGGAAAAAAAGGTGGAGAAGCGACTTCAGATGCCCATGACACTGACTTTTACAAGCAGATTGGTCGCAAGGGCGGCGAAGCAACCTCCGAAACTCATAATAAGGAATTCTATCGTGAGATTGGACGCAAAGGCGGAAGCAACTAATGAATTCCGCTCGCCACATCGAAACATGATCATAGCTTTCCCGCAAATCAAGAAGTCTAATTCCATGAAAATGGTTTGAGGCTTCTTTCTATTGATTGTAGAAATATGACGACGGTTGTGATAGACTCAATAGAAAAACCGGGTGTTCACGGGTTTAAAGCAGCAAAGAATTTCACAAACTACGGGGAGCTCGACACCGGCATGCCGGTCCTTTTTTTTAGAGTACGGATGAAATTAAACGACAGATGCACTGCCATTTACTTTTCCATTCATGTTGCTCAATATTATATATTTGGGGGGAATACACCATGTCAGCCAAGAAGATGCGTTCCGATATGATCAAAAAAGGTTTTGACCGTGCACCACACCGGAGTTTGCTCCGCGCAGCGGGCGTTAAAGAAGAGGATTTCGGCAAGCCGTTTATTGCCGTATGTAACTCATACATCGATATCGTGCCCGGCCACGTCCACCTTCAGGAATTCGGTAAAATTGTAAAGGATGCTATTCGTGAAGCCGGTGGCGTTCCATTCGAATTCAACACCATCGGAGTAGATGATGGTATTGCCATGGGACACATTGGTATGCGTTACTCGCTGCCAAGCCGTGACATTATCGCGGATTCCGTGGAAACGGTTGTATCAGCTCACTGGTTCGACGGCATGGTATGTATCCCGAACTGCGATAAAATTACACCCGGCATGATGATGGGTGCACTCCGCTGTAATATCCCTACCGTGTTTGTCAGCGGTGGACCGATGAAAGCCGGTCGTGACAGCAATGGTAAAGCTCTGTCCTTGACCTCTGTATTTGAAGGCGTAGGCGCTTATCAAGCAGGTAAAATCGATGATAAGAGCTTGCTTGAACTTGAACAGTTCGGCTGTCCAACATGTGGATCATGTTCCGGTATGTTTACTGCAAACTCCATGAACTGTCTGGCTGAAGCGATGGGACTGGCTATGCCAGGTAACGGAACCATCCTGGCTGTTGCTCCTGAGCGTCGTGAGTTTGTTAAACAATCTGCTAAACAATTAATGGAACTTATTAAAATGGATCTGAAACCACGTGATATCGTTACTGTAGAAGCGATCGATAACGCGTTTGCACTGGATATGGCGATGGGTGGATCTACGAATACAGTACTGCACACGCTGGCACTGGCTCATGAAGCTGGCATCGAGTATCCAATCGAGCGCATCAATGAAGTAGCTAACCGCGTTCCGCATCTGGCGAAACTTGCACCTGCTTCCGATCTTCACATCGAAGACGTTCACAATGCAGGCGGCGTAAGCGCAGTGCTGAACGAATTGCTCAAGAAACCAGGCGCGATTCACGGTGACTGCATTACCGTAACGGGTAAAACGATCCGTGAGAACGTTGAAGGAAAAGAAATTCAGGATACAAATGTCATTCACCACCTGGATAACCCGCATTCCGAAAAAGGCGGCCTGGCTGTATTGTTTGGTAACCTTGCACCACAAGGCGCTATCATCAAAGTTGGTGCTGTTGATGCTTCGGTTGGTGGATACCACAAAGGTCCTGCCATCTGCTTTGACTCCCAGGAGCAAGCGCTCGAAGGTATTGCTAACGGCAAAGTAAAAGAAGGACATGTTGTTGTTATCCGTTATGAAGGACCAAAAGGCGGACCAGGTATGCCTGAGATGCTGGCTCCTACTTCCCAGATCGTAGGTATGGGATTGGGTGCCAAAGTTGGTCTGATCACCGATGGACGCTTCTCTGGCGCATCCCGCGGAATCAGTATCGGACATATTTCTCCGGAAGCAGCTGAAGGTGGTCCAATCGCCTTTGTTGAAGAAGGAGATATCATCGAGCTGGATCTGAACAACCGTATCATCGAATTGCACATCAGTGACGAAGAGTTTGAACGTCGTCGCGCAGGTTGGAACGGCTTTGAACCGAAAGTAAAAACCGGTTACCTGGCTCGTTATTCCAAACTGGTTACCAATGCAAGCAACGGTGGCGTACTGAGCATTTAATTCACGCTATCCTAGATCTAAAGGAAACAGGCTAATAAATAAAGGGTTGCTCTTCTGCCAAATCTGGCGAAGGGCAACCCTTTTCTTTTGCTGGTTGGTGTGATCAGTCTTTTTAGTTCCGCTCTGGCAGTATCTCTTGTTCAATTAACAATGATTCATCTCTGGATTCTTCTACCGTTGCTGCCACCTGCATCGTATGTTGACCGTAACGTTCCAACAGCAGATCCAGCGGCATGGCAATCATCTTGGGCACCAATTGGTCTGTACGCTGTTTCAGACGTTTGGTTCCTGCCGGGTGGATTACACTTAACAGCAGCTTCAAGTATACTTTGGATGCAGCACTGAACGGTCCAGGGGGCAATTCTTGTATGGTAAATCCGAATTTTTCTGGGCCTCTGTTAATCATGCTCACACCGTATATCGCCTTGGCAGAGCGTAACTCAGGTTCGAGTGCCACCAGGCGTGCCAGATCCGGCAATTGCTGTTCCATGGTCCGGATCATGCGAATAGCCAAATGCATACTGGAACGTGATGTCACTCCAAGTTCAAACAACTTCTGATTGTCAAAATGCAGTTCGATCACCGGATCTCCATTTTGAATAACATGGCCGTCATTCATTTCCACCCGTGCTCCGTGATATACACGTGATCTGAAGTGCAGCATGGGGTCCTCTGGCGAAGCCGTCCGCAGATGATATACCCAGTGAAACAACTTCTCCCAACCCAGCCACAAGGCCACAACGAGTCGCTTCCATAACTTCAGTGGTGTCTGTAATTGCGTTTTGTTCTGAGATTCGCTCACTGTGATACCTCCCATCAACGTATCGACGCGTACACTTTGCAGCCCAAGCCGTTCAGCTTCCTGCAAGACGACTTCCAGCGCCTGAAGCATCTGCTCCGGCGCGTGTGCATCAGCACCAAGGGTCGTTCCTCGATCATGCAGCAGCATGACCTCTCCGCCTCTCAGTTCCTTCAGCATCCGTTCAGTCAATCTCTGGGGACCTACTCGGCTTCTCCAGTCTTCAAACATGGAAGACCACAGTACAATCTTTCGTTCTTTCTTGCTGAAAAAATCAAACAAATTCATAATCCCCCACGGTGGACGATAATAACAAGTCTTCACGCCGGTTACTTCATGAATAATCTGACCTGTTCGCTGAATCTGATCACGAACGGTACGTGGCCGCATGAGCCAGTTCGTCTTGTGAATATAATTATGAATGCCAATAAGATGACCTTCCTCATGTATGCGCTGTATGAGTTCAGGATGACTCGCTGCATGTTCTCCAACGACAAAAAATGTGGCTTTTGCTTGATGCTGACGAAGCAGATCGAGCAGTCTTGGCGTATAATGTGGATCTGGCCCATCGTCAAACGTTAATGCAAATTGTGTATCACTTCTTCCCCGTCGAAATACACGAAAACCAAAAAACCTGCTGATCAAACTTGGAATAAAGGCGTAAAAAGATGAAAGATACAATAACCACAGTAAAATACTATGAAGTATCGTTGTCATGTTGCGAGCTCCCCACTTCTACTACTGAATTACGGTGCACTATGGCACTATCTAAAATAAACCGCCTTTAATTTTATCATAGTTCAGACTTTTCTTGAATCCTGTTTTCCCAAAAAGATAGCTATCGTGTACAATAAATACAATCTAATTATTGCCATCAAAGGAGCCATGTCCATGCTACCGCTTTACAAAAAATACGGGCGAACTGTCTTTGACATCGCATTGCTCGTATTAACCGTGTATGTGATCATGTACGGTTTCAGTCAATTATACCATGTGGCTGCACCGGTCTTTCTATCATTCATTGTGTATTGGATGATTGAACCGCTGGCTAAATTTTTACATCGCAAAGGATTGCCCAAGACACTTGGAGCCGCCATCTCCGTCTTGTTGTTTCTTGCATTAATTGTCGCTGCCTTTTTTGGGGTAGGCTTGATTATCATTTCACAAATTTCCAATCTTCAAGATAATTTCCCCGTATACATTGAAATGATACAACGTGAATTCACCAATCTGGTGTTATTCATTCAGGACAAGTCAGACGCTCTCCCTGATGGAGTTATGGAAAAAGCGAATGATTATTTTGCAACACTGACCGGGTTCCTGTCCAAATGGGTAACGAGCGGAGCGCAATTCGTCGTAGGCTTCCTCAGTTCATTCTCTTCGTTTATTACGAACTTCGGAATTGCGATTATTTTGGCATTTTTCCTCAGTATCGAGATTGAATCCTGGCGCAAGTTCGCCCGTGCGAAGACGCCCAAAACATTGAAGTTAGCTATTGAATTCATGCGTAATCACGTGTTCAAGACAATCCGCTCGTATCTGAAGGCACAGATGATCATGATGCTCATTACATTTGTATTGATTTATGCAGGTTTGTTGATTTTGGGAACCTCTAACGCCTTTACCATTGCAGTAGTCTGTGCGGTTTTTGATCTGGTACCATTGCTTGGCGTTCCTGTTGTGTTTATTCCATGGATCGTCTACTTATTCATTATTGGCAATAGTAGCCTGGCGATTGGCCTGATTGTGATTCTGGCAGTGACGATGCTGACAAGACAATTGCTGGAACCGAAAATATCGGGTAACTCGATTGGTGTATCTTCGGCGTACTTGATGCTTTCGTTTATGCTGATCTCCCTTTCGATCTTTGGCCTGGCTGGTGTAGTGTTATCTCCGGTGCTGCTGATCCTTCTGAAAGAACTGTTACAACAAGGATACTTGCAAAAGTGGATTCACCTGCCAAAAGATGAATTTGAGTCCTCTCCATTAGTCATGGACCCACCCGTTAATAAGGACTCATCGAATTCTGCCGAATCTACTGTACAACGTCCCGTTCCTACGAAGGATCATGAGGACTCCGCCAAATAGTCCATCACCTTCCTGAAGAGAGCTGTCGCCTGATGATGGCTGTCTGGAGAGACATTCTGAACAAGAACAGCTACAGCATATTGGGGTTGTTCTACCGGTCCATAACCAATGAACCATTGATTGTTACGCTTCTCTCCATGTTTCTGTACCTGAGCTGTACCTGATTTCCCTGCAACATGCCACCGTGCACGCTGCAGGGATTTTCCTGTTCCCTCACGTACTACCTTATTCATCCAGGATAACAGTTTATGCGCTGTTGCGGGAGCAATCTGTCCTGATGCTGAAGGTGAATCATGCAAGGGCATCTCCAGCATGGTGCCACCATCCGCATATCGGATGCGCTTAACGAGACGTGGTGCACTAACCTTTCCATCATGTAACAGTGTAACGATCAGATTGGCAGCTTGCAGCGGTGTGACCAAGACATCGCGCTGGCCGATTGCTGTCTGTATTTTCGCACCTTCATCAGCATAAGATACAGCCTCTGTTCTCACACGCCCGTGATCCTCATGATCAAAGTGTCGTAACACGGGCATTCCTGCCATCTGCTTCCCCTCCCAGCCAATCGGACGCGCGAGTCCCAGACGATCAGCCGTGTTCTCCAGTTGCTCCATACTAAGCCTGCGCGCCGTTTCCGCGAATACGATGTTGCAAGACTCCGCGAATCCTTGCTCCAGATTCAGGTCTCCATGCCCATGCTCCTTCCAGCAAGACAGCCCATATCTTCCGTACTCACCACCGCAATGGAATTCTTCTCCGTTAGAAACCGCATGATACTCCAAAGCAGCAGCGGCAGTGACAATTTTGAAAATGGAACCCGGTACGGCTCCCTGTACTGCACGATTCCCCCAGGCCGATTGCTTGGGGTCCACCTGTTGCGGTTGATAGAAAGGGCGGGAGATCATGGCGCGAACATCTGCATTAGCGGCATCTAACACAACCACGGCCCCTTCTTGTAATCCAGATTCTTGCGACAACTCCTCCAACCCACGCTGTAACTCAGCATCCACAGTGGTTTCTACACGTAAAGGATAATGGCTATTGGCCGGTGCAATGACGTGCGGCTGAATATCCGGGATAATTTCACCACCACCCGAGACCATGCGTGATACAAGTGTAGGGCCTATTCCCCTTAACAGGGGTTCAAGTGTCCTCTCCAGTCCAGCTGCCCCTGATTTCATAGCAAATGGCTGTTTTACTTCATCCTGATGCCCAGTTATAACCTTGGAGGACTCAGGCTGTTCAGACAGATAACCCATCCACTGCATTCCTGTATGCTCCTGAAGATACCTTGTCATCATCGGATAGATGCCAGCTCCTTGCAGCTGCAAACTACGTAGGCGCTCCACCTGAGCAGCGGTCAAATGAACAGGCTGATGTGTACCTGCTGTCCAGAAATGAGGTACATTTTCCTGATTCCATTCCTTCTTCAATTGATCCGGATCGGTATGTAATATAGCTGCCAACTGTATCATCTCGGAGCCTTCTAATGCCCCTTGCTTGCGTAATTTCTCTAATGGACTTGCCTGTGGAAAAAGAACCAGTCCCCATTGCAGCTTACCGGTCAACGCCTCACCCTTGTAATCCGTAAATTGTCCCCGCCCCGGGTCAAGCATCACCCCGCGTTCACGCTGCAATACAGACATTTCACGTACCGTTCGGTGAAATCCAGGCATCGTCTGATTCACCTGAACGATCTGGACCCATCCCAATCGTAATATAAGCATTCCAAAGACTAGAGTTAGGAGAATACAAGTTATATAGATTCGCCGTTTCGCAAGGAGATGCATCCCAATCTCACCTTTTGTCGTTTTGACCATATTATTGCTGATATGACTTGGAATTATCCGGTAAACAAAAAGAAAACCTGTCCCCATGTGCGGGACAGGTTCTCCACATTTCAACCTTGGCTTTTTTACACCGTAAAGCGTGACAAGGTTTCTTTCAGTTCAGTAGACACATTCTCCAGTTTGCCAGACAGATTGACCAGCTGGTTACTGATATTTTGCTGTTCACTGCTCAAGGAAGCTACTTCTTGGGACGTTGCAGAAGATTCTTCAGCTACAGCGCTGACATTACTCATGGCTTCAGACAACGTACCTTGAGATTTGTTTAAATCTCCAATAGAACCTGTCACCATGCCCAGACGTTCCACAAATGCACCCATCTGTTCCTGTACGGAAGCAAAGATGACGTTGGTGTCTTTAACCGCATCCATCTGTTCCTTGAATAACGGATAAGCTGCAGACAAAGCATCCACGGTCTCATTCATTTCAGTCATGATTTTGTCTGTGATCTCTCCAACCATCTCAATGGATTGTCTGGATTGAGCCGCAAGCTGACGAACCTCATCTGCCACCACCATGAATCCGCGTCCGGCTGCACCGGCACGTGCTGCTTCAATGGTCGCATTCAGGGAAAGGATATTGGTCTGTTTCGTTATGTTTTGCAGCACTTCAAGCACTTTCAGAACAGAGGACGTGCTCTCTTTCAGCGAATCAACCTTATTCACCAGTGCACCAATCATTTCTTCTGTCTTCTGGGTTTTGGTCATCAACTGATTCAGATGTTGTGTTCCTGTCTGACTGGACTTCTCTACATGACGAGCAGAATCACCCATCTGTTCATTAGCAGCGATTACACTCTGCATCTGACGAGAGATATTGTCAGTTAATTCATTACCACGTTCCGCTTCGGTTGCCAAACTGCCTGCACCGCCTGCGATCTCCTCTGTAGCTACGGCGATCTCCGAAGCAGATACAGCCGTTTTCTTGGATGCACTGCTCAGCTCAGAGGCCGTATCCAATACTTCCTGCGCAGAACGATTGGTTTGTTCAACCAGCTTAGTAATCTGCTCCATCATCAGATTGAAGGCGGTCGAGAGCTGACCAATTTCATCCTTGGAGCTATATGGTGTACGAACTTTAAGATTACCTTTCGCACCTTCTTGCATCAGGTCTTTCAATTTGCCGAGTGGACGAGCGATCATACGCACCATCCAGATCCCGATCAATACTGCAATCCCCGCATCAATCAGCGCCATCCACAAGGTCAGGGTTAGAATGCCCTTTGCATCCTGGACCAAAACAGAGGTAGGTATCATACCAACCAGTTTCCAATTGGATGTATCCATCGTACTGTATACAGCCAGCATTTCCGTAGATTTGCCATCTACCGTATACTCCGTATTCGTGCTACCTGCTGGTTCGGTCAACTCTTTGACAAATGCAAGCTCTGTATCTTGTCCCGTACGATCCGAGATGGAGGATGCAACCACTTTATTATCCGGAGCAATCAGTTGAAGAATAGCTCCTGGCCCCAGATCAAGCGATTTCAATTGTTCCTCCAGAACTTCCAGTTTCAGTTCAATAACCAGAACATACGACTGGGTCGTTCCCTGCAGGTTTTTCATTGAACGTGCAATTTTAAACGTTGGGGTTGAGCCATCTTCCTTGACCTCTGTTGGAAGCCAGCGATAACCGCCCGCCTCAATCAACTCACTGTACCACGCTTCCTGGCGAATGTTGCCCATGGATGAACTGTTGCTACCTGTACCCATAATGGACTTTGTATCGTCCGTAGGTACCAAATAAATCGCTTCCATAGATTTATTTGTAAATGCAACATTGGATAATTGCTTGTTGATTGAACTTGAGTTTATGAATGTATCATACGCAGTCAGATTTTGATCTGACATTTTTTGTAGCAAGGACTGCATTTCAGGATCAAAGAAAATCTGTGTGGATGTATCCACAAATCTCTCCAAAATAATGTCCATTTTTTGTTTGGTCTGATCAATGGTCTCCTGATTGGCACGTGAGGCATTTTTCTCTATCGTACCCTTGGCTTTTGAATAGGATAATAGACCTAAACTCACTACAAAAATCATAATTCCCGCAAAAAAGATCAAGAACAGTTTAACCCCTACGGATTTAACCGGATTTGCCTTCTTAATCTGTTCGAAAGAAGACCCTCCAAGGTTTTTCCAATCCCGGTTTTTAAATTGTTTCTTCACCCAATCGGTCTTGATCCAGCCAAGCTTGAGCTTGCTGCGGTCAACCTTAAACAATCTTTTGCCACTGCCTGTTGTTTTGCTTTTGACTACTTTTTCTTTCTTCACTTTCTGAACCTTCTCAGGATTAACCTGCTCGGATTTTGTCACTTGCTCCCCACTGTCTTTCTGCTTCTTTTGAACCATTCCCATTCACCTGCCAGTTATTTACTTGTTGGATTTTTCTTTCTCTCCCCTATAAATATGTAGTATTCGACAGCTTTCTTCGTTCCCCTTTCATATCCCAGAAATATTTTACAACTTTATTCCTATTTTTCTATAAAAAAAAGACCCCCATATGCCGATAAGCGGAGGCCCTACATGTTGATTTCATAACATTATTTTGTTAAATCATAATACAATATTGCCACATTGTAGGTATTTCAACCTACTTCTTTTTTCTCATCATATCAAAATACGAAACCGGCTGATCCACCTTCATTTTAATCAGTTGCATCGGGTGACGAGCAGCATCCAGAACATTGCCTTCTTCATCCTGTATTTCACCGACGATCTGTTTGAAAAAGTGACCTCCCGGACCGAAAAATTCGATTTCCTGTCCTGGTTTGAAGTGATTGCGCTGTTGAATGGTCGCCATTCCTGTTTCAGCATCATACCCCATGACCAATCCAGCGAAGTCAAAAGGTACAGCCTTTTCTTCCGGTTCATAGATATGATCTTCATGGTCTGGTGTATCATAGAAAAACCCGGTATTCAGCGGGCGATTCGCCGCTTTGTTCATTTCTTCAACCCATTCAGGTTTCAGAACATAATTTTCCGGGTCGGCCATGTAGGCATCAATAGCTTGACGGTACACGTTAACCACAGTTGCCACGTAGTGAATCGATTTCATACGTCCTTCAATCTTGAAACTGTCCACTCCCACATCAATCAACTCGGGAATATGGCCAATCATGCACAGATCCTTAGATCCCATGGAGAATGAATTATCCTGTTCCTGGAACAGAGGAAGCTGATTCTCACCCAGTTTGAATGGCGCAGGTGCCTTCATCTGCATGTCCTCTTCGCTGACCCACACCGTATCTTCTCTCGCGTCCTCGAACAGATCATACTTCCAGCGGCAAGACTGGCAACAGCCACCCCGGTTGGAGTCCCGATCTGTAAAATGGTTGGAGAGCACGCAACGTCCGGAATACGAGGAACACATTGCCCCGTGAATAAAGGCTTCAATTTCAATATCCACATTGGCCTTGATCTCTTCAATCTCTTCAAAGCTGGTCTCACGTCCGAGAACAACACGTGGAAGTCCTTCATCTTTCCAGAACTTCACGGCTTGCCAGTTGAGTGTGGATTGTTGAGTACTTAGATGTACCTCAAGGCCTGGCACAGCACGAAGGGCTACTTCAATAATAGCCGGATCAGCTACGATGATCGCAGAGATTCCCGCATTATAGAGGTTTTGCAGGTATGTTTCGATCCCCTCAACATCCTCATTATGTGCATAGATGTTTGTCGCTACGAACACCTTAGCTCCATACTTTTTGGCAAACTCCACACCTTCACGCATCTCTTCAAAGCTAAAGTTATCCGCGTTGGAACGCAGTCCATAGGCCTGTCCACCGATATATACGGCATCTGCACCGTAATGGATCGCAAATTTCAGTTTTTCCAGATTACCCGCCGGAGCTAGCAGCTCCGGTCTGTCCAGACGGTTACGTTTACCCGAAAACTTCCGCTGTACCGCCACTGTTTCCATTCTGTTCACCTCGTCTATTAATACACTTGTTCTTTATAGAAAAATCCAAACGACAATTCACGTTCAGGGTCCTGTAACTTCCGCACCTCAGCGAGCCACTCTTCAGAGAACGCATATGCATCAGAATCGGCTATATAACTGTCAATCGCTGTCCGATATGCACGTACAACAGCTTCATTGTAGGTGAGTGATTTTAACATACCTTCAATTTTGAAACTGTGCACACCCGCCTCCATCAACAGATGAAGATCTTCGAGGATACATATATCCTCTGAGCTCATAATGTGTGTACCGTTAATATCCTCGTAGATCGGGAATTTCTCATCCCGGCGTTCAGCCTCGATCAGGAACAATCCCCTCTCTTTCCCCAGATGTCCCTCAACCGGCCGCCCTTGATGAGCCATGTAACTTTGTACCAGACTGCGCTTGGAATGATAAATATTCGTCATGCCATGCACCTGAACCTGAGCTTCCACTTTCAGAAAAGGAACCATTTCCGTCAACTCGTCCATATTCAACTCTCGGGCAAGTACAACGCGACTAGCTCCCTTGGTTCCCCAATAGTTGGCCGTCGCATAGTTCGTTGAAGTCATCTCTGCGTTCCAGTGCAGCTTCACATGTGGAGCGTATTCCTTCATGGTGGCCAGCACGGATGGATCATTAAACTCCACACCATCAATACCGATTCTGCCAAGTGCTTGAACATATTCAGGCAATTCTTTCAACAGTTCGTTGGACATCAGATTAGTCATGGATACATACACACGCGCCTGATGTTTGGCTGCAATGGCAACCACCTCTGCTGTCTCTTCCACGCTAAAGCTGCCTGGAAGACGCATGCCGAATCGATCATCTCCAATAACCAGAGCATCTGCTCCCGCCTGGAGCAGCACTTCTGCCTCTTTCACATTAGCTGCTGTAACGAGCAGTTCATGTTTCTTACTCATATAATCCCCTCCGCTTATTGCGCAGCCTTACTTTTGGCTATATTTTGCTGGTGTTCCTTATACGTTTTTGCAAATAGATGTCCAGACGAGCCATCCTTTTTTGTCACATAGAACAGATACTCCGAAGCTTCCGGATTTAGCGCTGCCTCAATGGACGGAAGACTTGGACTGGCAATTGGACCTGGTGGCAAGCCTTTATTCAGATACGTATTATAGGGACTTTTCACCTTCAGATCCTTGTAGAACAATCGCTCCTTTGGCCTGTCGAGCAGATATTGCACGGTAGCATCAATCTCCAGCTTCATATCCTGATTGATCCGATTGTAGATTACACCTGCAACCAGAGCACGTTCCTCGTCCACTACAACTTCTTTCTCCACGAGTGACGCAATCGTCAGCAGTTCATGCAGGGAAAGGTTCTTTTCCTGGAGCTTTGCTTCCAAATCAGGAATGGAATTAATCTTGGTCTGGAATTCTTCCAGCATCCGTTGCATCACATCATGCGTGGAACTTCCCTTTTTCAGCTCGTAGGTCTCCGGGAATAGATACCCTTCCAATACGTAGCGAAGTTCTTCATCCACTGGAATATCTTTGATGATATCTACATCAAAGGCCGAAGGATCATTGGCCAGCTTGATGAATTCATCCCGATCTACAACATGCTCATAAGAAAGTTTACCCGCCATTTGCAGAACGTTATAACCCTCCGGAATCGTAAATTTCACCATTTCCTCCGGTACAACTTCACCACTACTCAGCTTGCTAACAATCTCATCATATGTCACGCCAGGATTCATAGAATATGTACCCGCCATGAAATTAGAACCTAGTTTCTTCCACTTTAAATAACCTTTGAAGGTTAACCCGCTTCGAATGAGGCCTTCTTCTTGAAGCTGATCCGCGATTTTCGAAGTTCCCGATCCGCTCTTAATCTCGAATACGACCGGTTCTGTAGAAGCTTCCACAGGACGCATCATACTCCACACGTAACCGCCTGCGCCTCCGACAAGAACTACAATGATAAGCAGTATGACTACAATTGCTTTCCCTTTCAAAAAAGAAACAACTCCTTTACACAACCAAAAAGAGCGGACTTCTCCGCCCTCCCGGTTTCTTCAATTTGAAGCTGATTTAATCTTCGTCAATGGGGAGTGTACACTCATCATACAGTTCCGAGATGTTCTCCCACTCATCATCATCGTCGATCGTAACTAACTCTGGCATGATCTGGTCTTCACTTCCAGGTGATACCCGCAGAAGTTCAACCTCGTCATAAGGTCGCAACGAACTGCGGAGCACCGCGTACTGCTGACCGTTCACTTCGAACTCAGCCAACAAGTCATACGGTTGTGATTTACCGTTCTCTTCCTCGAGCTCAACATGAGCACCGAATGCCAGACGCAGTGAATCTGTCCATTTCAGGTCTTTGCGGCTATATTCCGTCATTTAGTTCGCTTCCTCTTCATCTTCAGCAAGAAATGTATTAAACGTCTCCTCGACGATATCCCATTCGGCATCATCTTGGATGACGAAAAGTTTAATATCGTCGCCCTCTTCTTCATAACGGAATGCATATACATCCGTTTCGCCATCTTCAGGTTCAACCGGAGCAACCATCATGTACTTGGCCTCCGAACCATCTACTTCAAACTTCATGATGACTTCAAATTCCTCTTCATTACCCTCGTCATCCGCAATGTAAATAATTTCCGCTTCTTCTTCCATACCCAGTTGATCTTCAGCCATTGTTGATCCCCCTCACCTTCTACTATTGGCATCCAAATAATTTTGCAAAATCAAGCTTGCGGCCATTTTGTCCACAACCTGTTTGCGTTTTTTCCGACTGACATCCGCTTCGATCAGCGTACGTTCTGCTGCCATGGTTGTCAGCCGTTCATCCCAAAGGTGAACAGGTAAATTCAGTTCATCCCGCAGGCGATCGGCAAAAGCAATGCATATCTCACCGCGCGGTCCTACGGTGCCGTTCATGTTTTTGGGAAGTCCGACTACGATCTCACTAATCTCATGCTCACGCACAAGTTCGGCAATCCGAGCGAACTCGCCTTCATCACGGCGGCGTTCTAGCACTTCCAATCCCTGGGCAGTCCAACCGAAGGCGTCACTCGCGGCAACTCCGATTCTTCGGTCCCCATAGTCCAAACCTAATATTTTCATCCATGCTCTCCCATCCTGGGGCCTGCTCAGGTCGATTACAAATAATCGCCTTCTCAAGCTTCAGGCTGTCTTCTGTCGGTTCATTTTCCGCTGCCTGCAAGGCTGCAACACAGCGGAAGCGGCGTACATTACCGGTGATTGGCCAGATAGGAACGTACAAGCTCTTCAATCAGCTCATCGCGCTCCTTTTTACGGACCAGACTACGTGCGTTGTTGTGACGAGGAATGTATGCCGGGTCTCCAGAAATCAGATACCCAACAATCTGGTTGATCGGATTATACTCCTTATCGACCAATGCATCATATACCGTGAGAAGAATCTCTTTGGATGATGCTTCCTGTTCGTCACCTTTCACATTAAATTTAACCGTCTTATCCATGGAGTCCATTGATGACACCTCGCTCCTGCATGAACATGGGGACCATGTCCTGCCGAATTGATTTCTGTTTATATAATAACATATTCTGACTGCCACAAGTAAACAAAGGATAAGGCAATTGTGTTTTTTGCTTGTCCTTTACTGGCTTCAGCATAATGCATCATTCGATTCCACACGCTCTCGGGTACAAAAAATAAACGAACAGAACCATTTCGATTTATTTTTTGACGATTGAAAGCCACTCAATGGATTTATGCATTATGCCCGCTAACCAGCGAAACTGCCAGTTTCAGCGCTTCATCCAGCTTGGTCGCATCCTTACCTCCGGCTTGCGCCATATCTGGACGTCCACCACCGCCACCGCCGCATACTGCTGCGACTTCTTTGACGATTTTGCCTGCATGTAATCCTTGTTTTACTTGTTCAGCAGGTACGGCTACAACAAAATTCACTTTGCCGTCCGCTGGAGCACCCAATACGAGTACCGCGTTAGGCAATTTTACTTTCAACTCATCTGCCACTGTACGCAGTGCATCCATGTTCGGAGCATCTACGCGTGCTGCCAACAATTGTGTATTTCCTGCTTGTACCACTTGATCCGTCAATTGACCCGCTTCCATGGCACTCAGCTTGCTTTGCAGGGATTCGGTCTCTCTGGCTGCTTCTTTCAGTTGTTGGTTCAGACCTTCAATCCGTTTAGGTACATCAGCCACATTGGCTTTGAGCAGTGCTGCTGATTGTTTGAGCAGTTCCAACTGGCTTTCCACATACAGATATGCGCCGCGGCCAGTTACAGCTTCGATCCGGCGTACGCCGGAGCCAATTCCGCTCTCGCTCACCAGTTTGAAGATTCCGATCTCTGAAGTATTATTTACGTGACAGCCGCCACAAAGTTCCAAACTATAGTCTCCGACTTGAACAACACGTACAATATCTCCATATTTTTCGCCAAACAGGGCCATTGCACCCATTTCTTTGGCTTCATCAATAGCTTTCAGCTCGATGTTTACGTTCAGACGATTCCAGATCTGTTCGTTCACCTGACGCTCAATTTCTGTCAACTCTTCCGGTGTGATGCTGCCGAAGTGAGAGAAGTCAAACCGCAGACGCTGTGGCTCTACGAGCGATCCTGCCTGGTTTACGTGTGTGCCGAGCACATCTTTGAGTGCCTTGTGCAGCAAGTGGGTTGCTGTATGGTTTTTGATAATGTCGCCACGTTTCGCAGAGTCTACTTCGGCGTTGATCACATCACCTACACGTAGTTCACCAGACTCCACAGTCACCAGATGTACATGTTGTCCGAGTGGAGCTTTGAACAAACCTTGTACTTTTGCTGTTACACCAGTACCTCGCAGCAAGCCCTGATCACTCACTTGACCGCCACTTTCCGCGTAGAACGGAGTTTTGTCCAGAACAACCTGACACGTTTGTCCTTCGCCTACAGATTCAACAAGGGCGTCACCTGCTACGATGGCTACCACTTTTGCTTCCGTCAACAGGTCAGTATAACCAACAAACTCGCTTTTAACCTCCAGGTCAGCAAGTGGTCCGCCTTGAACTTTCATGCTCTCGTTCTCTTGACGCCCAGCACGTCCAAGCTCACGCTGTTTCTGCATGGATGCATCAAAACCTTCACGGTCCACAGTCAGACCATGCTCTGCTGCATAATCTTCTGTCAGGTCAAACGGGAAACCGTACGTATCATACAGTTTGAAAGCTTCAGGTCCGCTAATAACTGTGCGTCCTTCGGATTTGGCTGTGCCGCTGATATCAGCCAGAATAGCCAGACCATCCGTGAGTGTTTCGTGGAAACGCTCTTCCTCGGTTTTGATCACTTTAGCGATGAACTCCTGTTTGTCTACTACCTCAGGGTAGTACATGCCCATCACTTCACCAACGGTTGTTGTCAGTTCATACAGGAATGGACGGTCAAGTCCAAGTACTTTTCCATAACGAACTGCACGGCGGAGCAAACGACGGATGACATATCCACGTCCTTCATTACTTGGCAGAACGCCATCACCTACTGCAAAAGCAACCGTACGGATATGATCGGCAATGACTTTCAGTGCTACATCAATCTCGACGCTGTCGTTATATTTCACACCCGCAAGAGCAGCTGTTCTCTGAATCATAGGTTGGAACAGGTCTGTGTCGAAGTTGGAATCCACATTTTGCAGAATGGAGGCAAAACGTTCCAAACCAGCACCTGTATCAATATTTTTGTTAGGAAGCGGTGTGTAGCTACCATCTTTGTTATGGTTGAACTGGGAGAATACCAGGTTCCACACTTCCAGATAACGTTCGTTTTCCCCACCTGGGTACATCTCAGGATCACTCATGTCGTTTCCGTAAGCTTCGCCGCGGTCATAGAAGATCTCGGTACAGGGTCCACATGGGCCTTCGCCGATATCCCAGAAGTTCTCATCCAATTTAATGATACGCTCCGCAGGCAGTCCTACTTTTTCGTTCCACAGTTTGAAAGCTTCTTCATCTTCCGGATATACCGTAACGGAAAGACGTTCCGGATCGAATCCGATCCACTCTTTGCTGGTCAAGAATTCCCACGCCCAAGTAACCGTCTCTTCCTTGAAGTAATCTCCAATAGAGAAGTTGCCTAGCATTTCGAAGAACGTATGGTGACGACGCGTTTTACCAACATTCTCAATATCATTGGTACGGATACATTTCTGGGAGTTCGCTAGACGCGGGTTCTCCGGTTTCTCACGTCCGTCAAAATAAGGTTTGAGCGGTGCCATACCTGCATTGATCCACAGAAGGGAAGGATCGTTGTGAGGCACGAGCGATGCGCTCGGCTCGATTTTGTGACCTTTACTTGCAAAAAACTCTATCCATTTGGACCGGATTTCACTGGCTTTCATACTGGATGCCCCCATTAAATTATAATAGTCCGTTGCGTATTCGCTCCGGTTGGTCAACATTTTTTTGTAAAAATAAACACAAAAAACGCCCCTGAATAATCAGGGACGATGTTATCGCGGTACCACCCTGGTTATTGCTGTTCATCCCTTGCTGCCCGGACAAACAAACAATCTCCTCGTTCATGCGAAATAACGGTCGCTCCCGGCAGGGTTGTCCTGCACTCCGAAATTAGCTTTCCGCCGCTTCATCTTTCAAGACTCTTCCAGCCATCAGTCCAGGCTCACCCTGATCCAATGAAGTCTATTCTCTGAGGAAAGGAACCCTCGGCGTACTTTATTTCATCATCGATTTCATGTTCTAAACATACACACTCATTATATCGGTAGCACAAGCGGGTGTCAACGCGGCCTCGTTGATGTTTTAACCCTGATATTTAGTCGGTCCTTCGTTTGATGTAATAGGCGAAAAAGTGTTGCACAATCACCTTCAGCACGGCAAAAACAGGTACTGCCAGAATTAAACCTACAATGCCTGCCAATTCACCTCCGACGAGCAGTGCAAATATAATCGACAGTGGATGCAGATGCAACGTGCGTCCCACCACCTGAGGAGATATAACATTACTCTCCAACACTTGGCACAGTGTGTTCACAATGACAACAAGTAACACCATTTTAAACGATACGGTTGATGCCATGACCACAGCAGGAGCAGCTCCCAGGAACGGCCCCAAGTAGGGCACAATGTTAAACACAGCTACAATGCTTGCAAGCAGCAGGGCATACGGCATATCAATGATGATATAACCAATGTAGGCAAAGATACCAACAATGACACAGACAATAAACTGTCCCCGAATATAGTTCCCCAGTGCAGTATCGATCTCTTTCATCACCGAGACAATCGCTTTACGACGTGAACGCGGAAGATACGCCACAATGGTACGCTCAAACACCTCAAAGTCTTTTAACATATAAAAGATCAGAAATGGCACGATAAACACATTGAATAACACATTAATGGTCGCCCCGATATTGTCCATGAGCACGGTAATCCCCTGAGTTAGTCGATCCTCCATCTGAAAAAACCAACTGTTCATGCCTGTTCGCACACTTGGCGGCATTAATTTGTGATCCATATTGTTCATCAGGCTCTGTGCACGCATGGACAGTTCCGGCATATGCTCGTTGAGTTCTCCCAGCTGTTCAATCAATACCGGAATGACATTCATCAGAATGACACCGAGGCAGGTCAGGAAAAAGGCATATATGAGTAGTACAGCAATCGTACGCGGCACCTTGCGCCCTCCCAGCATGCTGACAATCGGATTAAGTACATAGGATATGATAAGGGCTACGATAAAGGGTGCCAACACTGTTTTCAGGAACGCATATATGTGAAGCAGTAAAGGCCGCAGCAGCCAGATAAAATATAAAATGATCAATCCGAGCAGCAGCCAGATCGCGTAACGGAACAGCTTGTTTTTGGTTAATTGCTCCACTTGCATCTCTCCTTTTGGACTGGCTCTGAGAGTCAGTATATGTAGGAAAGGTAATATTTATTAACACAGCGCAGAAGTGGAAAGGAGCAATCCGAACATTTTTTCTTAAACCCAAAAAAACGCCTCCTTCATCAGAGAAGGAAGCGCATTTTGCAGTACGGGTTAGCATATAATCAACCATACACCAGCCGAACCATTATGTAACCGCATCTATATACATCTGCCAACAATTAACGACAGCCTCCCATGACAGACACTGTCATGAAACCGCATATAGAGGAAGTTATTCTGCTTATTAAGAAGAAGCGTGAAGATGAGGGAAGTCTTGTGGCAGCTCGTCCCCGAAAAACAGATCATCCAGGGAACTCAGCGTACCGTCTTCTTCCACCTGATATACAGACATTTTCTCACCGTTCACCGTTAATTCGATAAAGCATCCCCAGCAATAAAACTGATGGGAACCAATTTTCCCGATATCTTTGGAACTACAGTTTGGACATTTCATATTCATTCACCTATCCATTAACAGAATGAATGGCATTTTCCAAGCGTTGTTCACTCAGAGACGGCACCATAATGGCACTTTCCCCGATGGACATATCACTTGTACATGGCAGCCATTTGCGGCCCTCGATCAGATCGGACACAAAACCGTCCGTAATTTCAATCCCTATTATTGTATTTCCCAACTCTTGGTCAAAATAAACATCGGAGACACGCCCGAGCAGCAAACCTTCTTCGGTGAGCACGGACATCTCCTTCAATTTAGACCGACCGAGGAGGTACGTGTATTTTATGTCGTCGGCTCCCGTCTTGCGGACAGCCTGTTGATTACGGATCATGACGGCATCTTCGCCGTAGGCAACAATATCTTGCCACTGCACGATTTTGACATGATTGGTAAACAGACCTTTGTTCTCAAGCTCAATGCCTTCGATCTCCCAATCATCATTCACAATGAAATCCTGGATTTTACCGACCTGCTTCCCGTCCTCAACATCAAAAACGGCAAGTCCGATCATTTCCTGAAGCTTCATCGCTGGGTCCCCCTCATCTTCTTATCATTAAATAGGCGCGGCGCTATTGCTAGGTATGCCCAAAGTTGATGAGTGGCAATCAGACGCCGATCATCAAAACCGCTTCTATCCAACCGATGAAATGGAACTTCTTCCCTCCTTCTGTTCCATGTGTAAAGTTCCCCTTAGGGTCTATTACGCAGTCGTCCAAGAATGGTTCCAATTTTTTCGGCGGTTATCATGATTTCTTCCGTAGTATTACCCAATCCCCAGCTAAATCGAATCGCAGAGTGTAAAAATGTTTCAGGCAATTTCATCGCTTTCAGCACATGAGAGACTTCAAGTGAACCGGAAGTGCAGGCAGAACCGCTTGCAACAGCAATTCCTTCCATATCCAGATTCATTAACATCGTCTCTGTGGACACTTCCGGAAAGCTGATATTCAGGATGTTTGGCAGTGTATGCTCCAGGTGTCCATTCACGTGAAAGTGCTCCGTACCCACATGAATTTCAAGCTGTTCCAACAAAAGTTTACGCAATTCCAAATCATGCTGACGATGCACCTCCGTCTGTGCTAATGCAATCTTGAGAGCCTCTGCAAATCCGGTAATACCTGCGATATTTTCCGTACCAGCGCGACGCTGACGCTCTTGCAACCCACCGTGAGCTCTTGCTTCCAGCACAATTCCTCGCCGTACATAGAGTGCACCCACGCCCTGAGGTCCGTTGATTTTATGCGCAGAGAAGCTGATCAGATCCACAGGCAGTTCCTTACAGGAAATATTCTGGCTGCCCAGAGCCTGAACTGCATCGGTATGGAACAGGATATTATGCTGACGGGCAAGCTCACCCACCTCACGGATCGGCTGAATCGTGCCTACTTCATTGTTGGCATACATCATGGTAATCAACACCGTATCCGGTCGAATGGCCTCTCGCAACTCATCCAGATTTATTCGTCCATAACGATCAACAGATAGATAGGTTACTTCATAACCTTGCCGCTCCAATTCCTGACACGTATGCAAGACAGCATGGTGCTCAATTGCGGTCGTAATGACGTGTTTCCCCTTATCCTGCCTGGATGAGACTGCTCCAAAGATTGCCAGATTGTCACTCTCCGTGCCACCTCCGGTGAATACCAATTCGTCCGGGAAACAGCCCAAAGACGCCGCAATGACATCCCTTGCTCCGCTGACGGTCCGTTTGGCTTCACGCCCAAAGGCATGGATACTTGATGCATTGCCAAATTGTCCTGTCATGACGTTCATCATCGCTTCTGCGACTTGTGGATGCATAGGTGTCGATGCGGCGTGATCCAAATAAATTCGTTTCATTTATATTCACCCCGTTATATGTTAAATTTCTATCTCATGGCAAACTGTCAAAATTGGAAATTGAAACGGATGCTCTATTGTCACACCTTCGTGTATAATGTTCTATATCCATTTCAAAAAGGAGAGAGAGACATGAGTGATCCCATTCTCGGGCAGATTCTGAATCAGCTTCAACAAATGGACAAACGATTCGACAGTATTGATGGACATCTTGGAAAGATGGACCACCGGCTTGATGCTATGGAAGAGAGGCTGGTGCCGTAGAGATCAGACTAGACACTGTCGATGACAGACTTAATGCCATTGAGGAACAAACTAAAAACATTCCGCTTCTTCAACAAGCTGTTCTGGAAACATTGACCGTTACGAAACGTCTTGACGCTTCTCACTCCGCCTCTGAACGCAAAGTAACTACCGAATTGAATACCCATCAGCACAGCATTGATATTTTGAATCGCCGTCAGTTACGCATGGAAGCTGATATAGAAACCTTAAAAAGTCGCTGATTTACAAGTTATCCAGTTAAGTTCACACATCTTGTAAATCACGCGGCTGAATACATAGCCCTGCTCAATTAAAATAATCTGTAGAAATTGAAGAACAAAGTGCCTATTGGCATGTCTAAAGCCCCCAAGTTGGGGGCTTTATTGTGTCTTCTGTGATGCGAATTAATGACCTTAAATGTAAAACATGTAGCTGTCTTTTTTGTCTTGGTCCTGGAAGGTAATCAGGTCTTTCAATGTTGTGGAATCCAACACTTCCGCAATGCCGTCACGAATACGCAACCATAGATCACGCTTCGCCGGATCATCTTCCTCTGTGAAGTCTACTGGAGAGATTGGCCCTTCCAGTACACGGATTACATCGCCTGCAGTCACGGTTGCAGGATCACCTGCAAGGATATAACCGCCGTAAGCACCTCTAATGCTTTTCACCAGTCCTGCATTACGCAGAGGAGCGATCAGTTGCTCCAGGTAATGCTCCGAGAGCTGGTTGCGCTCGGCAATGCTTTTAAGTGATGTAGGGCCTTCGCCTGTTCTGGCAGCAAGCTCCATCATGATTGTGAGGCCGTAACGGCCTTTTGTCGATATTTTCAAAGGAGTCACCTCTTTCAATTTTCAGAAACGATTGGAAACTTTATATTTTATCCTGAGGTCCACGACCGTCTGGTTCACGACCTGTCCACAGCAGAGATTCATAGAACTAAGCTTAACCTTCTAATCCTCCGTATTCCGATCATAACCCTCAGCTAATGTTAACATATCTGCATGCTTTATGGTAAAGAAAGATTGACGATATTCCAAAATGTGCGTCTGGGGTAGACACTATCCAAAATTGGCCGGGTGTATCGTATCTTGAGTCCGGTTATGCTAGAATAAGAAACGAAACACATTTATATATAGAAATGGTGATAACGATGTCCAAAACAATTGAAAATACACGGGTCGTCGTTGGCATGTCCGGAGGTGTCGATTCTTCCGTTACCGCACTGCTACTAAAAGAGCAGGGGTACGATGTCATCGGCATTTTCATGAAAAACTGGGATGACACCGACGAGTTCGGCCACTGTACCGCTGAAGAAGATTCAGAGGACGTACGCCGCGTATGCGAACAGATCGGCATTCCTTACTACACTGTCAACTTCGAGAAAGAATATTTTGATAAAGTATTTACCTATTTCCTTGATGAATATAAGTCGGGCCGCACGCCAAATCCGGATGTCATGTGTAATCGTGAGATCAAATTTGGTGAATTCCTGAACAAAGCTCTGGATCTCGGCGCAGATTATGTAGCTACAGGACACTATGCTCGTCTGATTGAAGAAGATGGCACACTCAAGTTGCTTCGTGGTGTGGACAACAATAAGGATCAAACGTATTTCCTTAACGCACTTAATCAGAACCAGCTGTCCAAAGCCATGTTCCCGATTGGTCATCTGCCCAAACCGGAAGTACGCAAAATCGCAGAAGCGGCTGGTTTGTATACTGCCAAGAAAAAAGACAGCACAGGTGTCTGCTTCATCGGTGAGCGTAATTTCAAAGAGTTCCTGAGTAACTATCTGCCTGCCAAAGGTGGAGACATGGTTGATATCGCAACCGGTGAAGTCAAAGGTCGTCATGACGGTCTGATGTACTACACACTTGGACAGCGCCAAGGTCTTGGCATTGGTGGTTCCGGCAATGGTGAACCCTGGTTCGTTGCAGATAAGAACCTGGAGAAGAATCAACTGCTTGTGGTTCAGGGCGATGCCCATGCAAGCCTGTACTCCACAGGTCTAACCGCAACGGGTGTGAACTGGATTGCTGGTGCAGAGCACATGCCTAATGTGCCATACCGTTGTACTGCCAAATTCCGTTATCGTCAGCCGGATCAAGGTGTAACATTGACCTGGCAGGAAGATGGAAGTGTGGATGTACAATTTGACCAGCAGCAAAAAGCCATTACACCAGGACAAGCCGTTGTTTTCTACGACGGAGAGGTTTGCCTGGGTGGGGGTACGATCGATCAAGTGCAAAAGGTACCTGTACCCGCAATGCAGTAATAGAGCTTGTCCATTAAAATGCGGATTATACACAATACCGTGTATCCCTATTAAAAAAGCCGTCTTTCATGTATACCATGAAGGATGGCTTTTTTCCTGCTTTTCTTTGCAAAAAAATTAAAAATAGTTCGTTATGCAGTCAACCAGACTCCTGCCCAGGCGGCCAACACCCCAACTACAACCGAACTGACAACGTAGAGCGCCGCGCTTGCGTATCGTTGTCGACCCATAAGTCCTAACGTCTCATAACCAAAGGTAGAGAACGTCGTGTATGCACCGCAAAATCCGGTTCCCCACATCACCCAGATTCCATCTGAGATCATTGCAGATTCATGCCACCCATATAACAACCCAAGCAACAATGAACCACTGATGTTGATGATCCATGTTCCCCATGGAAAGGCCATTCCCAGCAAGCCAGAGACCCATTTTCCCAGACTGTAACGCAGTACCGCACCCAGCACACCTGCAAAACCAATCCACAGGATCATGAGGCATCACCCTCTTGTCTTTGTGCTCCCAACATACGATGTCCAAGGCTCATTCCCAGCGCACAGAGCAACAATCCTGCCAACAGACTCACGATCATATAAATAGCGGCACTGATCCATTCGCCCCCTTCGGATAAACGAACAATATCCAGTGTAAACGTGGAGAATGTCGTAAATGCACCAGTAAAACCTGTACCAATCGCCAGTCGAAGTTGTGGTGTTATTTTGCCTGGAACAGCTATGGTAAAGAACCAACCCAAAAAAAGGCTGCCCATCGCATTGATTAACAGCACCGCCCAAGGGAACCCCACATGGACAGTGGGTATCGCTAACTGTATGGCATATCGGGTTAATGTACCGATAAATCCACCCGCCCCTATATACAAAAGCTCTTTCATATTGTGTGCATCTCCCGAGTGATCTGTCTGTCTTACAGTTCTCTGCGCCGCTGTTGGTTCAGCCTGATCTTCGATTCGTTACCCTGCTCCGTTGCCTCATAGAATACTCTCCGTGAGAGCTGCTTTGGCAAATATTCTTGCTTCACATAATGCCCCGGATAGTTGTGTGGATATTGATAGCCCTCATGTCCAAGCTTCACGGCACCCGAGTAATGCGTATCTCGCAAGTGAAGCGGAACTTCTGCGGATTTCACCTCATCAATCGCGTTCATGGCTTTGGAAATGGCGGTGTACACCGCATTGGATTTCGGACTTTCTACTGCAAACAAAATCGCTTGTGCAATGTTCAGCTTGGCTTCGGGCCAGCCGTTATTCCGGTACGCATCAAGTGCTCCAATGGCCTGGGTCATGGCTTGCGGGTTCGCAAGTCCAATGTCTTCACTGCTTGCTGCAATCAGGCGCCGAATAAAGGTCATCGGGTCCATGCCGAGCTTCTCCACTGCGTATAGAAACCAGAACAGCGCCGCATCACTGGAACCCCGAATACTCTTGTGAAATGCGGACAACACATCATACTGTGTGGATTCATCTGCCTTCACAATGGGGCGTCGAATAGACTCTTCAGCTACACCAAGCGTAATATGAATGGACCCATCCTTCTCCGGTGGCGTGGTCAACGCAGCCAGTTCAAGCGCATTAAGCGCACGCCGAATATCTCCGTTGGCCATCGTGGCAATATGCTCTAGCGCCTCATCGTCCGCCTGTAGTTCCATGAACCCCAGACCTTTGTCCACATCACTCAATGCTCTGCGCATCGCAATTAGGGAATGATCCTTGTTCAGCGATTCCAGCTGGAAGAGGGTGGAGCGACTCATCAAGGCTCCATTGACATAATGAAAGGGATTCTCTGTTGTTGCGCCGATAAAAATAATCGTGCCCTTCTCTACCGCTGGCAATAGCGCATCCTGACGTGAACTGTTAAACCGATGTACCTCGTCGAGGAACAGAATGGTTTTGGTTCCATACAGCTGTTTGTTCGTTTGCGCCTGTTCGATGACTTCACGCACATCCTTGACGGAAGCTTCCACTGCATTCAGACGTACGAACTGTCCTTGCGTTTGCTGAGAAATAATATGTGCCAAGGTTGTCTTGCCACATCCCGGAGGGCCGTATAACAAGATGGACGAAATCTGATCAGCCTCGATGGCGCGCCGGAGTAATTTCCCCGGTCCAATAATATGTTCCTGTCCAATATATTCATCCAGATGCTCTGGCCGCAAGCGGTCCGCGAGCAGTCTAGCTTGTGGTTTTGAGTCCTGTTGAAACGAAAATAAATCCATTGCTCATCACTTCCTTAACGGATTGCCTTGCCTTGAATATAATTACACTTCTGATGGTTCTCCACTCTCTATCATATCATACTCTCGCGGTAACATAGCCATAAATGCATGAAGTGCACTACTGACAAAGGCATCCTTGCGAGTAATAAAATGAGTCATCATGCGATTCATACCTACGGGGAGTGTATGCGTGCGCAATAATCCATTTTCGATCTGATGCCTAATCACAATCTCTGGTAATAAAGAAATTCCCATACCGGACGTAACTCCACTAATAATCGCTTCAAGGGTTCCGAATTCCATAATTACTGGGCGGGTAACACCACCCACCTCTAACCATTCCTCCAAAACCTGACGATAGGAACACCCCATGCTGTAGACAAGAATGGGTTTACTCTTGAGATCTTCATCCGTAGGACCCATACCAGAATAAACAACAAATAGTTCCTCATCAAATACGGGAATAGAAACGATGTCGGGATGATCACAGGGACAACCAATGAAAGCCCCTTCCAATTCATACCCAATCACTTGATCCATAAGCATCTGCGAATTGCCAGTAACCAGTGACAAGGAGACATCTGGATACTGTTTATAATATCTGACGAAAAGTTCAGGTAGTCGCACGGCCGCTGCGGTTTGTGTAGACCCTATTCGCATTGGACCCGATGGTGTACTTGTCGCCCGAAGCGCCTTGGAAGCATCATTCAGCAAACCAATAATTTTATCTGCATAGGTCAGCAACATTTCTCCGGCTGGAGATAACGTCATGCCTCGATTATGACGAATGAACAACGTTGTACCTACTTCTGCTTCCAGATGCCGGATTCGTGCCGTTACGTTGGATTGAACATACCCCAGTTTAGAAGCAGCTTTGGTCAGATTCCCTTCCTGTGCAACACACTGAAATATTCTAAGATCCCCGCTTTCCATGGTCCCCCCACTCTGACATCATTCAAAATGATATCCGCTTCATTACCAATCATTATACTTCATGTGTAAACCGGACTACAATTCATGTAGATCCCTAACCAGTCATCTGACTGGATGATGATAAGGAGTGTTCAGCATGACATACTGGAAAAATAGAGTTGCTCTGATCACAGGTGGTGGAACAGGTATAGGTCGTGCTGTAAGTGAGATGCTCGCTGAACGCGGAGCCTTGGTCGCTGTCAACTATTCCCGCTCACAAGATGCAGCAAGAGAGACTGTTCAACACATTTTGGATACAGGAGGTCATGCATTCGCCGTTCAAGCCAATGTTGCCAATGATCTTGATGTCCGGCGGATGGTCACTACAATAACTGAAACCTACGGCCCGATCACTGCACTTGTAAATAACGCCGGAATCACGCGTCATATCCCCATGCACGATCTGGAGTCTGTTACAGATGACGTCTGGAATGAGCTGGTTGATGTGAATGTGAAAGGCATGTTTCATTGCGCTCGTGCAGTGACGGAAGGTATGAGACAGGCTGGCGGTGGTTCTATCGTAAATCTGGGCAGCATCGCAGGCAGTACGGGCTCGGGCTCCTCCCTCCCTTACGCCGTCTCCAAAGCGGCAGTTCATGGGCTGACCTTATCACTTGCGCACGCACTCTCACCACACATTCGGGTGAATGCTATCGTCCCTGGCGCAGTTTCTACAAGGTGGTGGGCTGGAAACGAGGAGCGAATGTATCGTCTTGGCGGAGAAGTGTTATTACAACATATTGCCTCACCTGAAGATATCGCACACATGATCTGTGCTGCGCTGGAACAGCAATCCATGACCGGGCAGCTAATTACTGTAGATAGCGGACAGACGTTATGAGCTCCAGTCATGATAAAGATACCCGGATCATCAAACCATTGAAATATACACTATTGATCATTTTGACAACGCTAATCATGGGTACTTCTTTTCCAGTTGGCAAGATCGGCATGTTATATGCCCCACCTTTCCTGCTCATGGGCATACGTTATATACTGGCAGGTGGCTTGATGGCCTTGTTCCTTCGTAAACGTCCTTTGCCTACTGGATGGCAGTCTTGGTTGAAAATAATCCTCATTGGCCTGTTCCAATCCGCAGGAGTGATGGGCTGCGCCTACTACAGCATGAACTGGATTACATCCGGTGAATCCGCCATTATTACGTTTACCAATCCGCTACTGGTCATTATCCTCAGTGCTCTCTTATATAGAGTGACCTACCGTTTCAGTCAGTGGATCGGTGTTATACTCGGTTTCATCGGGATAATGTTAACTTTTGGGTGGCAGATGAGCTTTAGCCCCGGAACCTGGATTGGATTTGGTGGTGCGATCTCCTTTGCCGTGTCCACATTGCTCATCAAACGCTGGGGCGATGGCTACGATACTTTTGTCTTAACTGCCTATCAGATGCTCGCGGGAGGTGCTACGCTTCTTCTACTTAGTGTATGGACTGAACAGCCTCACTTTACGGTCAATACCACCTCGGTTATGGCGCTGCTCTGGTTAACGCTTGTTTGCTCCATCATTCAGTTTTCACTCTGGTTTTATCTGCTTCAGAATAGTGACCCAGCCCAAACCAGTTCGTATCTGTTTCTGGCACCGTTCTTTGGTGTACTATCGAGTTGGATTTTACTAGGAGAGCAGGTTCAGTGGTTTGCATTAGCAGGCGGTTTATTCATTGGTGTTGGCATATTCCTGGTGAACCGTCGCTCATCCTGAATGAGAAATAGCGTAACATAACTTGAACTTCTTCATCGTTCTTCCTTGGAAGATTAATCATTTTACGCACAAAAGCAACAAAAGGCATGCGCTTATGGGACTTTCCCATGAACTCATGCCCTTTGTTGTATAAGTAAACTCTATCTAACCAAGCTCTGGCCAACCCTGAATGGTTACGGACTCGCCATCGGGATTATGTGTTGCAGCCGCATAGATCGGCAGTTCACCGTCATGGAACAACCACAATTCGTGCAAGGCCCGTGTACAACCAACGTACAACAGCTTTGCATCACCCGCATTTGGCAAATAATGCTTCTGGTCTACGTCTGCCACAATAACGGCATCAAACTCCAACCCTTTGGACAAGTAGACCGGTAAAACGGAGTGTCCACCCGTGTACTGCTTTTTGCCACCATCGATCAGGTTTAGATCCCAGCCTGCGTCCTGAAGTTCACGATGAAGTTCCTCTGCTTCATGCAGTGTACGGGTCAGGATGGAGACCGTTCGGTAGTCTTTGACGGTTAATACCTTCAAAGCCTGCTCCAGACTCGCCGTCCGCCCTTCCCCTCCATAAGCCAACGTCCGAACCGGATCACCACTACGGAAAACAGGGATCGCCGTAATCCCGCTCTTGACGCCACGTTCCAGAATCGTGTTTGCATAGTCGATAATTTCCATCGTTGAACGATAACTTCGGGTCAATGCAAAGTATGCATTCTGTTCCTCAGGAAATAGAGAACTCATCTCTTCCCACGCATGAACACCACGGTACTCATGAATCCCTTGGGACAAGTCACCCAGTATGGTGAAGGAATGCCCTTTGACGAAACGATCCAATAACGCCACATGAAATGGTGAAAAGTCCTGCGCTTCATCGATCACAATATGGTCGAATCGCTCCGAACCCTCAATATCATGGACCAATGTATGAATGTATACCAATGCAGGCAGATCCTCTTCACGGACGATATCCTGTTTCAGATCTGTTGCTGTTTGTTTCATGACTAGTTTTGGAATAAGCCCGCTGAGCGAGGCTGGCACAGACCCACCCTTTGCAGCTTTGAACAACTGTTTGTATAACGCAAGCGGCTCATATTGAGGCCATTTTTTGGCATAGGCCTTCTCACGAGTTGTTGCTTTTTTCTTGCGTTCTTTGCGTACAGCTTCTGGCATCGGTTTCTTAAGTTCCATCTCAATCCAGCGGTGAACCCGCGCCATGACCCGTTCTTTGCGTTTGGCCAGCGGATAATGTTTGTATTCCTCACCGAACCAGTTCTCAATCTCTGTCTTGCTGAGCACCTTACCATCCCATGGACTGAAGTCCATATCCGGTACGGAATCCGCTTCCATGCCCGAGAGCCACTCTCGAATAAGCTCCATGAAACGGATGGATCCTTTGTAACGTCCAGGTACATCATCATTTAATTCAGGCCGTGCATCTGGTTTTTCAAACCATGTGTTCAATGTATCCGACGTATTCGCCAAAGGCATCTCCAGCCCCAGCAGGTTCATCGCCCAATCCGGGAATGTCCGCTGCTGGATGTCCCCTACTCCGAGTTCCGGAAGCACATCTGAGATGTAATCCAGGAACATGTGGTTGGGTGCAAAAATAACCATTTTCTCCGCAGATACCTGCTCCTTGTACTGATACAGCAAAAAGGCCAGCCGATGCAGGGCAACCGTTGTTTTTCCGGATCCAGCTACACCCTGAATGATCAATGCAGTGTTTCTCGCCGCACGAATAATCAGATCCTGCTCCGCTTGAATCGTAGATACGATATCACGCAGTTTGTTATCCTTGTTCTCTCCCAGACGATAAACGAGGAATTCATCAGATACCGCTGGCTGGTCGCTGTCACGGTTATATGTATCCGCCACACGTTCCAATATCCGCTGCCGAATGACAACGTTTCGTTTCAGATATACGAGACCTTCAATAAGCCCTTCCGGGGCTTCATACGTAGCGGAGGCTTCCCCTCCCGTAAATGAGTAAAACAGGCTTGCGACAGGAGCACGCCAGTCGATGACGAGCGGATGCTCTCCCACCTCTTCGCGGTCTACGCCAATTTTGCCAATATACAGCGGTTTCCGTGCACCACTGCCCTGTTCTTCGAAATCCAAGCGTCCGAAATAGGGTTGCTGCGCGCTCTTGGACAAGGCAGTGCGGCGCTCTTCGCGTCCAGCTTCCAGCACTTGTTCTGTGAAGTCGTGGCCGGTATACACCGGAATGTTCTGCAGTCGTTCCAGCTGACTATCCACTTCCTCCATCGTTCGCTCTAACCTGTACTCTTCTTCTTGATAGGCACTTTGAAAGCTGTCTGACATGTTTCAGTTACCTCCTAAGAATATGTTTTGCTCTGCATCGCCTAGATCTGGCAATACAAAAGGATACTTACTATATCACATAGGGCAATTGAAAGCCACATCCGTTTTGTAGGCTTACTTTTGTAATATATGAGGCTCATCTGAATTGATAATTAATGATGGCACTGACAAGCGCACAACAACCGAACAAAATAAACCACCAGGCCCACTTGTTTCTGGCCTGCCTGCGCCTACTGTTCAATGCGCCGTAAATCCCAATTAGCAGTACGATGGTGGAAAAGCTAATTCCTACGATCCAACCAGCCATTATATCTGCCGCCTCTCATTTCCTGGATTTCAGATGAAAAGCTCCTCCTCGAATATCCATTTGGAATTCACTTTTCCCACTTTTGTGTATTAGATTATTGTTGTCCCCATGAAGGGGAGTCAGATCAAATTCACTTTTTAATGCTCCTGATCTTTCTTTAAGTATAATTTGGAAACCTTCGTTATCTGGGATGGAAACCACTGCCTTTGCCCCTGTGGATACGGAATGTAATTTCTCCGGCATCTTGAGACAGTCCATATTTAATTTTCTGCCTATTGTGGTAATTTGCAAGTGACTAAACTCCCCCGAAATGTCTATCTTGGCTGAACTGGATTGAAGATTGAATTTATCTGCACTAAGGTGCTGCCCTTTCACTACGGATGCCAATGCGCACAGTTCAAGCTCATCCATCCTCCCTGATAGGTCTACACGACCTGAGGTGATCTTACATTGACAGCGAGTGGCCAGAAGCCGATTCAACCGGAGGTGTCCTCCTATGGAGTTTAGTAAAATACGATCAAAAACCCGATCAGGAAGCTGAATCTCCAATGCTGTTCTACCAATATTTATTCCAACGAGGCCTCTCCTTTTTCTCCCGTCCACAATGCTTAAGGTATCCCCTCGTATGTTAACTTGCATCAGCCTTCGCTTGGAAAACCACGCATCCGCAGATTGTATGACGTGGATAAGTTCATCCACACTCGGAAGAACTCTGATATCTCCTGACAACCAATTTAACTGTATATCATGAATGGATTGATCAATGTCTATGCTCTTGCATATGGCAAGCTCAATACTTTTCAACATCTTTTCCCTCTCCATTTCAAACAATCAGGTGTATGTTTATTCCGCCTCCGCATATCCTCCTGTGCTAGCATGCCGATTCGTAATTCGCTGAATGAGCTGTTCGCTTACGATATCCGCCCCCAAGAGCTTCATCATGTGTTGCAAAAACTTAAGCCTTTCCAATGTCTGTTCCTGATCTCTGCCAAAAAGTAAGGGATTAATCCAGATGTTGACGAGCAACATGAAGATTTCTGCACATGCCAAAGGAAATTCAACTGAAATGGACCCATCTTCCTTGCCTTGCTCCATAATATTGGCAATATTTCGTGCATCTTTTAGAACACCCTTCCTGATTCCACCAAGTACAAACTGCGGATTCTTGATCTGAGTGCTAAGCACCTGATCTATTGAGTTAGACTGGATGCCAGGATCAACGATAATATTTTCCAAAATACTGATGAGCTTCTGTCTGGCATTCGGAGCATGCGTGTTCTGGATGAGTTCCATAAACATGTCTTCTGCCCGCCCAAGCTCCTTCTCCATCACTGCACTAAGGATATCCTCCTTGGATTTGAAATGATGATATATTGCACCTTTGGACATACCTAATTCATCTATAATGTCTTGAATACTGGTCTTTTCATATCCCTTTTCAGTAAACATTTGAGTTGAGACTGCCAGAATCAGGTCCAGTGTCTGCTCAGGGTATTTATTTCTGGCCATAAGTTCCTCCTTTTACATACCAACGGTCGGTATCTAAAATATAGAGTATGTTGGTCTTACTGTCGATATGAGGAATTTCAGAAAAAGAAAAAGGATCTCCGTTGAAATACCTCATGGGTATTACGGAGACCCTGCATTAATGAGAATTACTCTTCGTTTTGTACTGTAGTTGCATTGCCTTCCTGTGCCACAAACTGTTTCTGCGCTAATTCACGGTATACCGGATGATTGCTAATTAATTCCGTATGAGTTCCTGTTCCGGTAACATGTCCATGCTCCAATACAACAATCTGATCGGAATCCACTACTGTGGACAATCGGTGCGCGATCACAATTGTGGTTCTGCCTTCCATCAGGTTGGACAAAGCCTGTTGTACTTCATACTCCGAGGTACTGTCCAGACTGGATGTCGCTTCATCCAACATGAGAATATCCGGACTGCGCAGTAAGGCACGAGCAATAGCAATCCGTTGGCGTTGTCCCCCGGATAACTTGATTCCCCTCTCGCCCACTTCCGTGTCATATCCCTGTGGCAGCTTGTCGATAAAGTCTGCCGAATACGCCATCTCTGCCGCTGTTCTGATCTCATCCATCGTCACTTCCCGGTTTAATCCGTAGGACATATTATCTCGGATTGAACCCGCCATGAGGGGACTTTCCTGAGACACATACCCGATCTTACTGCGCCAGGAGGCCAAAGAATAATCCGTTATGGCTTGTCCCCCATACGAAATGTGGCCTGAATCGGGCATATAAAACTGCTCCATCAAGGAGAACAGTGTTGATTTGCCGCTACCGCTGGGACCGACAATGGCTGTCACTTTTTGTGTAGGTACCGTCAGATTGATCCCGTGCAGCACTTCCTCACCTGTGACATAGGAAAAGTGTACATCATGGAATGCAATCGTCTTATTTCCTTTTGGAGCTACCTTGGTGCTGTCATGTGGCTCTTCCTCATCAGCAAGGATCGCTTGTATGCGCTCCGTTGCACCTACGACTTTTTGCAAACGGGAGTATAACGTCGTGAATTGTCCCATTGGCATAATGACCTGGAACAACAGTAAAATGAACGCAACCAGTTCACCAGGCGACAACAGTCCAGACGCTACGCGCATTCCCCCCACACCCAGAATAACGACTAGAACGGCAGTCATGACAAATGTAAACAAAGGACCGATCAGAGCAAGAATGCGCGCTTCCTGCAAGCCAAAAGCAAACATTTTACGAATCCGGGAATCTCCTGCTTCCACTTCCTGTTTCTCCGTTCCGTAAGCTTTCACCAAGCGGATCTCGCCAATAACCTGACTGAGCACGGACGTAAGACCTGCCATCTCATCCTGCTGTTTCTTGGAGATCTTGTACATTTTCTTCCCGACCGGCAACAGAATCAACAGCGTAAGTGGCACCAGACTCAGAATAATGAGCGACATCACCCAGTCCAAATAGAACAGTAACGCCACGCCACCTACAACAGCAACGATGTTCGACACAAAGGAAACCAGATAATCCGCGATCAACGTCATGATCTGGCTTGTATCATTCGTAATCCGGCTCATTGTATCGCCTGTCCGATTACGATCGAAATATGGCATTCGTAGCGACAATACCTTGTTCCACAGCTTGGTGCGAAGTGTTGCGACCACGCGTTGTCCGGCGTAATTTAACATATAAATGCTAATACCCGAGGCAATCGCCTGAATCACAAATGCCCCCAGCAACAATAAAATCACAGATTTGTTCAGTGCCGAAGTGGTTAGTCCATCAATCAGACCTTTGGTCATCAATGGCACGATCAGTCCGGCTGTTGTCTGAATCAAGGTCAAGATGAGGGCAAGAATCAAAATCAGTTTTGGCGGGTTCGTGGAAGCGATAAGCTTGACGAAATCCTTAAATCCCTTTTTTCCTACCTTCGGTTCATTCTGCCCTGTTTGTTGCTGCTCTTCCATTCCCGTTCCTCCCGTTCTCCATCTGCTCACCAGAGATCATACGTATGAACTTACATGACGTTGCCTTTTGTTATTACAAAACTCCATGCAACACAAAATTGGCTAAAAAGAGGATGGAAATGCCATACATGACCACAGGCACCTGTTTACCTTGACCTGCTGCCAGCTTCGCTAATGGATAGGCAATAAATCCAAACGCCATACCGTCCACGATGCTATATGTAAATGGAATCATGACCATGATCAGAAATGCCGGGAATGCCTCTGTAAAGTCACCAAAATCCATATCTTTCACACCTTGCACCATCAGGCCACCAATAATGATTAAAATGGGAGCAATTGCACTGTCCGGAATGTAACCGAGCAGCGGGATGAAGAAAAAAGTAGCTCCGAATAACACGGCTGTAACGAGCGGAGTCAAACCTGTGCGACCGCCTGCAGCAATTCCAGCTGTAGTTTCGGCTGCGGCAACCGGAGGACTACTTCCGAATACACCTGCCAGCACGGTGCTAATGGATAGAGCACGCAGACTACCTTTGAACCGCTCTGGACGACCAATCATCTGTGTCTGAGCCGTAATTAATCCGATATTTTCGAACACCACAATTAGCAGTAGCAAAAATACCGCGATCCAAAACGCGACATCAGCCAGCTTCATCAAAGACAATTCGCCAAACAACCCACCGTATTGACGCAGCGCATCCATCGCTGATACGGATTCACCCGGGTTCACTGCTCCAAGTACATAGGCAAGACCTGTCCCGACCAGAATACTGATCAGAAGTCCCCCCTGTACATTTCGTATAAATAAAATCAAGGCAATCACCAGTGTAACGCAGGCTGTAATGACATTCGGATCATTGAAGTGCCCAATCGCAACAAACGTAGTCTGGTGTGCGATGACGATTCCACTTTTTTGCAAACCGATAAATGTCAGAAACAAACCAATTCCCACCGTAATCCCATGCTGCAAATTTTTCGGAATTGCTTCGCTGATCATTTTGTATAATGACGTAAACGCAACAATGGCAAAAAGTATACCTGTAACGGTTACAACGGCCAGCGCTTCTTGCCAGCTTAATTTCATGGAATGTACGAGTGTATACGTAAAAAATGCATTAATCCCCATTCCGGGTACCACGATAATCGGTGATTTTCCGCCAAATGCCATGAGCAAACAGCCTGCAATGGACGTCAGCAATGTTCCAACCATGGCCGCCTGCAAGGGCATCCCGGCATCGGAAAGAATTGTAGCATTGACCATAACGATATAGACCACGGCAAAATAGGAAATGGCTCCCGCCACAACTTCCTTCTTCCACCGGTCTCCTGGCTCCATGCCAAGACGTCTGGTCATCCATCCGTGTTTCATTTCGTTCTATTCCCCTCTCTCTATTTATAAATTCAACTAAAGAATGTTTACACTTGCCACTCCGATGACAGAATAACCTTTCGATCGCTGTTATCCCCAGATTTTTTGCATTTCCTTCTCCAAGGGGAAAATCCGGTGATAAAGGCGAACGCTTCGCTTCTCCAGCTTTTTTCTGTCCTCTCCGTTCTCGTGTAAAAAGTTAAGTTGAACCTATATGGCCGCAAATTCTTTATGTATGTATCATCATTTCGCGCAGCAGTGAATATCATACACGGTTTTGACTTTGAAGTACATGACGTAACTCTGACATTTATCTTGGGTTACAGTTCGGCTATCATAGACGATTGACGTCCCACCCGCTCCGCTCTTGCGAAGTATGATCACACAAAAAAGCGCAGATGCCTTATCAGCATCCACGCTTCTTCAGTTGGCAGCAAGTTACTGCTGCTCGTTCTCTGCAATCTCTAACAAATCCTTAATCGCAACACTGACCATAATCAGTCCAGCTACCGGAGGCACAAATGAATTACTCGCAGGTGGCTGTTTAGCCTTACGAATTTCCGGAGCATTCTCGGGAACGATTTTTTGTGTTACGTCCTCGCGCGGTTTCATCGGCTTTTCAGTCGAGAAGACCACTTTCACACCTTTTTTAATGCCGTCTTTCCGAAGTGTCGTCCGCACAACACGGGCAATCGGGTCCATGGTCGTTTTCGAAATATCCGCAACCTGGAATTTCGTCGGGTCCATTTTATTCGCCGCACCCATGCTGGAAATCATCGGGATTTTACGTTTGAGGCACTCTTTAATGAGATGGATTTTGTAGATAATTGTGTCGGATGCATCCAGCACATAATCCAGTTCATATTTGAACAATTCCTCATACGTTTCTTCCGTATAAAACATATTCAGGGCAATCGCATCACATTCCGGATTGATCAGTTTCACACGTTCCACCATCAGATCCGCTTTTTTCTGCCCCACTGTCGTGGTCAGCGCATGAATCTGGCGGTTAATGTTGGTGATGTCCACAACGTCTTTATCAATCAGAATGATGCGCCCAACGCCGCTACGGGCAAGAGCTTCTACAGCAATTCCACCTACGCCGCCAATACCGAGCACAGCGACTGTACTATTCTTCAATGCGTCCAGACCTTCAGGTCCGATCGCAAGTTCTGTTCTTGAAAATTGATGGAGCATTGAGAATCGATGCCTCCTTATTTCTTTTCCGCTACCGGTTTACGGGCTACACGGATGTGAAGTTGTTCCAATTGAGAATCATCCACTTCGGAAGGTGCATTCATGAGCAGATCCGTTGCACTTGCCGTTTTCGGGAAGGCAATCGTTTCACGCAGATTCGTACGGCCCGCCAGCAACATCACGAGGCGGTCCAGACCAAAGGCAATACCACCATGCGGTGGAGTTCCATATTCGAATGCTTCCAGCAGGTAGCCGAATTTCTCATTCGCTACTTCTGGTGAGAGTCCAAGGGCAGCAAACATTTTCTCCTGAACATCACGTTTGTAGATACGCATGGAACCGCCACCTACTTCATAACCATTGAGAACAAGGTCATAGGCTTGAGCGCGGATTGCACCCGGATCAGTGTCAAAGAGATGTACATCTTCGTCTTTTGGACGTGTGAACGGATGGTGTTCTGCCACATAACGTTTCGCATCTTCATCATATCCGAGGAGTGGGAAGTCCACAACCCAAGCGAATTTGAATTTGCTGTCATCGATCAGTCCAAGTTGACGGCCGATTTTCAGACGCAATGCGCCCAGAACGTCAGCAACCACTTTTTTCGTGTCTGCGGAGAAGAGCAACAAGTCGCCATCTTCAGCACCTGTACGTTCTTTGACCGCTTCGATTTCTTCAGGCGTGAAGAACTTCACGATTGGCCCTTTGAATTCGCCGTCTTTCACTTGAATCCAAGCCAGACCTTTCGCACCGTAACGTGCAGCAAATGGTCCGAGATCATCGATCTCTTTACGGCTCCATGTACCACAGCCTTTGGCGTTCAGCACTTTCACTTCTCCACCTTTTTCGATGACAGAAGCAAATACTTTAACCCCACTGTTGGCTACGATATCGTTCATTTCAACCAATTCCATACCGAAGCGTAGATCTGGTTTGTCTGAACCGTATTTACCCATCGCATCTGCATACGTAATCCGTTGGAAAGGCAGTTCCAGCTCAATACCTTTCGTTTCACGCAGCAATTTGGCCATCAGTTCTTCCATCATTGGCAGCAGGTCATCCTGTTGCAGGAAGGAAGTCTCGATGTCGACTTGAGTGAATTCTGGTTGACGGTCTGCACGCAGATCCTCATCCCGGAAACAGCGAGCGATCTGATAATAACGCTCAACGCCACCCACCATCAGCAATTGTTTGTAGATTTGTGGGGATTGTGGCAAGGCGAAGAATTCACCTTCATGTACACGGCTTGGTACGAGATAATCACGCGCACCTTCCGGGGAGCTCTTAGTCAGGATTGGTGTTTCCACTTCAACAAACTCTTCTCCATCCAGGTAGTCACGGAACACTTTGGATGCTTTGGAACGCAGTTTCAGTGTTTCGAACATTTCCGGACGACGCAGGTCCAGGTAACGATATTTCAAACGAAGGGATTCGTCGACTTCAACACCATCTTCAATGAAGAATGGAGGTGTTTTTGCCGCGTTCAGCACTTCGATTTCTGTAATTTGAACTTCAATTTCGCCTGTAGGCAGGTTTTTGTTAACTGTTTCTGCATCACGTTTAACAACTTTACCCGTTACAGCGATAACATACTCGCTACGTACGCGATCTGCGATTTGCAGAGCTTCACCGGAATAAGCCGGGTTAAAGACAACTTGTACAATCCCGCTGCGATCACGCAGGTCGATGAAGAGTACGCCCCCCAAGTCACGGCGGGTCTGAACCCAACCGTTCAATGTTACTGTTTCACCGATGTGTGCGGGTGTTAATGCGCCGCAATGATGACTTCTTTTCATAACCAAACTCCTCATTATGTGAATTTCCGTTCTGTATGGGCAGTTTATTACCTGCTCTTTAACAGTCCGGTTACGTGTAGACCATGTATTCGAAAAGGCTCGTTACCTCTGGCTCACCAACTCCCAATTCGTTGGAAACGTCGACGAACCTCAATAATTTTGCCGGATCAATATGTTACTCGAAAGTTTTAATCTCCATGTTACAGTTCGTGCTTATTTACTTTCGCGAATGGCTGCTACCAGATCATCAAGCTTCACGGTTTGTTGCTCACCCGTATCCATCGACTTGAGGGCGATCTCACCACGCTCCAGCTCGTCGTCACCAAGGATGGCGGTATAGCGGGATTTGAAACGGTCAGCTGATTTCATCTGTGCTTTCATCTTGCGGCCCAGATAATCACGTTCACCAGACAGTCCAGACTGACGAAGTTTGAACAACAGACGGTTCACTTCACGATCAGCTGCCTCTCCCAGAGCAACAAAGTATACATCCAGTGGAGCCAATGTAGTAACCTCAATATTTTGGTGTTCCAGAATCAGTTGGATACGCTCCAGACCAATACCGAAGCCGATGCCAGGCTGATCAGGTCCGCCGATATCTCCAACCAGACCATTGTACCGACCACCGCCGCCGACCGTATCTATCGCTCCAATCCCTTGGGCTTTTAATTCAAAAGCAGTCAGTGTGTAATAATCCAAGCCCCGTACCAGACGATTGTTCACAGCATAATCTACACCGAAATCATCCAGGTATGCTTGCAGTTTGGCAAAGTGATTCAAAGACTCTTCATCCAGGCTATCCAGTATGGACGGGGCCCCTACGAATTTGTCCTGATCGACTTTACAGTCGAGCACACGTAATGGATTTCGCTCCATGCGGGACTGGCAGTCCTTGCACAGGCTGTCTTTCATCGGTCTAAGGAATCCAAGTAACGTCTCGCGATATTCTGCACGGCTGGTCGAGTTACCAACAGAGTTGATCTCCACTTTGACATCCTTCAAGCCGAGCTCTACACACAATTGGTAGCCCAGTGCGATTACTTCCGCATCAATTGCCGGGTCCAGGGCACCGATGGCTTCTACACCAAACTGGTGGAACTGACGCTGACGGCCTGCCTGCGGACGCTCGTACCGGAACATCGGACCGATGTAATAGAGCTTGCTTACATCCGGTTCACCGTAGATTTTATTCTCTACATACGCACGGACAACACCCGCTGTTCCCTCCGGACGAAGAGTCATGCTGCGATTGCCTTTGTCGTCAAAGGTATACATTTCTTTCTCAACGATATCGGTAGTCTCTCCTACACCGCGTACAAATAAAGAAGTCTGTTCGAAGATCGGTGTACGAATCTCACGGTAATTAAACCGTCGACACAGATCTCGTGCTTTTTCTTCTACGTACTGCCATTTCTCGACAACTCCAGGCAGTAAGTCCTGCGTTCCAGTCGGTTTTTGAAAAGCCATCTTGATCCCTCCAGCATTGATTTTTTTCTCTAAAAGTTAAAAAATTCTACACGTGATCACTGCGCGGACAGAACAACCTTACAATCGCTGTTATCCCCAGATTTTTTGAATTAATTTTATAATGTGGAAATCCGGTGATAGCATATGCTTCCGAAGTAGCTTTCTTTCAGAAAGCTTTTAGGCGAATGCTTCGCTTTTACAGGTTTTTTCTGCCCTCTCCGTTTTCGTGTATTTCTTTTAAATCAACTTATATAACAAAAAAATCCCTCGCCCTGTCGCTGTGTATACAGCAAACAAAGGGACGAGAGATTGTGTAATATACATTCACCCGTGGTACCACCCACATTCCGGAAACCTGACACTTTAGCCGTTCAGGTGATCTCTGTGATTCAGAATTGCCTAAGGCATTCTGATCAAGCAGATATTCCGCTCTACGTGTAACGCACGTCCTGCGCAGGCCAGCTACTGGTCAACAGATCATATCTGCTGTGTTCGCCGTCTGTTCTCGGGGAAGTCATTCGTCCGCTCATCAAGAGAATCCTTACAGCCTTGGGATTCCTCTCTGGTCATGTGGGCACGGAGTACTTGGTCCCGTCATCAAATCAGTAATATAGTTCAAAAATCGACTTGTATTGACTGTAGTCAACGTATTATTTTCTGATTGTAATGAACCGCAGTGCTAAAGTCAAGGGTTAACACGAAAAGATAGCTCTAGAAATTTTTGCACACACACAGCATGGTATGAGGAGTCCACAGAAAATATGGCTAATAGAAGCTGGATTCATCATATGAATTCCAACTTCTATTCGCTTTTTATTCCTCTATTGTTGCAGCATCCACTTCAACAGATCCGGCGCGCTCGCCCATAAACGGGAATGCATAATGACATATTCAATCGCTTCGTCGGAGTCGCCCATTCCGACAAAGTCAGGGAGGTTATGCGGCAATCGCTTCAAACCCAACAGGTAATCAGGCACATGTTTGTTCACACCCCGCGCCACACGGTACAGCATTTTGAGCTGGGAGGTGATTCCGTTTTTCTTATACTCCAGAATAATCTTGTCATAGGCAAAGGCCGCTGCGGCGTCACCTCTTCCATACTCCTCCAGCAATTGCTCTGCCTGTTCCAATTGGTTACTGTACAAATACACAGCAGCGAGCAGGTAACGCGCTCCGGTATTGTCTTCCGTATTAAGCTCTAGCATATGCTCCAGGATCTGTGCTGCTTCTTTCGTATCTCCACCAAACCAGCAGGATTCGGCATAACTTTTACATATCCGGATATAGGGACGAGTCTCATGAAGCCCCCAGAAGTCCCCTTTGTTCTCCTCAAAGAACAGTTCGCCCAGTTCACGTTTGCCAGCAGCGATTCCTTCCTTGAGGTAAGATCGTGCATCATTCTCATTGTCCGATTCCTCAGCTAGAATAAGATACGCATCAGAGCTGTCAGGATACATCTCCAGCGCTGTTTCCGCCAGATGTACTCTCCGTTTGGAAGAGCTCGCTTCCCTCGCCTTAGACAGCAGAGCCTGTGATTTGTCTTTCGATGTGCCTGGACCGTTCAGCATCAATAACTCGTCCGTTTCACCGCCCATGCCGTATTCTTCGATGTAACTATTCATCTCCTTAACCTTCCGGGAGATCGTGCCTGTCGTTACCTCATATTTATCAGCCAGCTCAGCCTTTGAGACATTGAAGCCGTATTCCTCGGACAGCAAATACTCAATTGCAGCAGAGAACGAGCCTGTCTTCTTCACAGTAGGGCGGGTCTGACGGGAGTAGCCGTTCCATAGCACCAGAGCTTCCAAAATTACCTCTGGCTCGTATTGGTTCCTCATGTTCTCAATAGTCTGCAGGGCCAGCTGTTCGTGAGCCGGGTGCTCCCATTTCAAATCGCTTGCCACCATCTTTTTCAGCTTGGTCAAGGTCAGTTTGCTCTCAGGCTGAATGGAGGCTTCCCGAACCGGTTGCTCCGTTGATATTATCCCCAGTATGGATTCTACAGCAGAGGACTCCTTGTTCAGACAACATTTCTTATATTTTTTCCCACTACCGCATGGGCATAAATCATTTCTTCCAACCTTACTCAAAACTAATTCCCCCTTAAATCTGTCTCTAGCCATTCGCATGAGAACTCTGTTGCTTTAGCATTGTAGGTGTCATTTCTCAAACGAGGCATTCTATATAACTTTCAAATTCCATCGATCAAGCAGAAACGGCTGCCCCGTACTTATTAAGGGCGGGGCCGTTTCAGCGAGTATATGTTCATCTGGAATATGACCGATCACTCTGGCGATGAATTCCTCATACTCACTGTCATAGAATTGGAGTCTCCTGAGCCCAATCTCAGGAAGCTTGATTTACGTCCAATGTAACCCAACTATGAAACCAATTCGCTTTAGAAAATTAAACCCATTCCTCTATTCTAGCAAAAATTCAATAAAGGGGTAAGCTTCGACCAAAACATATACATTCTCAGCTCAAAAAAAATAGCCTGCACACGGTGTGCAGGCTCAAAGGATATATAAAAAAAGGGGGTCATGTGTGTTATTATAAGCCCACTATGTTAAAGGCTTATGTAACTAATATTACAGTAATATTACAAAAATGATAGCGCTTTATAAATGTGATTTTTTAATATATTCATAATTAAAAACCCCTGCACATTACTCGACTCTGTAGTCAAGCAGTGCAAGGGCCAAAGAAGTATCTACACGTTAATTCAACTCTTCCACATAGGCATGGTTGGAACGAAGCTTATGAACAATCTCGTCATAATCCTCATCCCTTACTTTGGCAGACAGAACATAATGCAGATCATCATAATCAGCCGAAGACACATCCGCGGCATTCAGCATGTCTCCATCCTCATTCACTCTGTCACGAGAATCCCGTTCTGCATCACGGTCCACATTGGCTACCACAGGGATCACATTTTCGCTGGCTGGAACACCAGGGGCTGCACCTACACCCATTGCTCCGTTGGTACCTACGCCACCTGCTGTATTATAAGGCACCAGTGGCACCATAACACGCGTGTCTCTACCTATCGCACTATCAAGTTGACCTACTTCCAAGTGTTCTGTACGGAACGTCTGAAGTGAAGTTCTTGCTCCCTCTGCCTCGTCTTCGGTTCGAAAATACGCCTGAATATGTTTTGTCATGTCAAACCCTCCTTTTTCGGAATGAAATGCAACGTGAAGTTTCGTAACCCCACGATGTAACGTAGTTAAGATACATCCATGTATGTCAGTTGTACTGGCCGAAGTTATATAACTTTTAGCAGTTCACGTACAAACGCTGGCTCATCTTCGGGTGTTCGGGATGTAATATAGTTTCCATCCACAACGGCCTCATGATCCTTGAACTCTGCTCCTGCGTTTACCATGTCATCCTTAAGTGGTGGATAGGATGTAATGGTGCGGCCTTTCAACAGACCGGCACTAGCCAAAATTTGCGGACCATGGCAGATCGCTGCAATTGGTTTCTTCGCACTGTTGATCTCGGTGACGAACTTCAAGATGTGCGCATCCGTTCGCAAATTCTCTGGGGATGATCCACCAGGAATCACGACAGCATCATAATCTGAAGCGGATACATCACCAATCGCCTTATCTGTGGTATAGGAGGCCTTTCCTCCTTTACCTTTAAGGGTTTCACCGGCTTTTAATCCGATAATCTCCACTTCATGTCCAGCTTTTTTTACTTCGTCATACGGGACCTGCATCTCCGAATCTTCAAAGTCATTCGCCAATAAAAAAGCAACTTTACTCATAACGTATGTTCTCCTTTCCGTGTTCGAACTTTCTTTATAAAATCGGGTCTTGCAGTACATTGGCACTTCGTTGTGCCTCGTTTTGTTATTACCCTCACCAGAGCAATTTATAACAATTGGGTGTAATTTCATTTTGTGACGAAGTCCTCAAACGAATAGTTAAAAGAATCAACTCACGACAAAAAGTCCTGATTCGGGAAGGAATCAGGACTTTTTAGAATCTGTATAATCCAAATATCGGATATTTATATACCTGTGTAAACATTCAAGATCGCGGAAGATGACTCTTCTTCCCTTTGTCCGAATCCTGGAGTGCCCAGATCGTTGCAACATACTCTGCAGCCGAACGAGCAAGGTGCAATGATTCATACAGGTTGCCAGGGAGTAACAAAGGTTCTGTACGGGTACGTGTTTCTTTCGCAGATTGGCGCATAATTGGATGGGTACTCCTTTGATCATGAAATAGTCATCAACGAATTATCCCTTATTATGGCCTGAACCCTATGAAATTATGCACCTGATTCCTGACGAACCGGACTTTCAAGCATTAAAGTCACGGGTCCCCAGTTGGTAAATGTTACATCCATCATCGCTCCGAAACGCCCGGTTTCAACCTGTATACCTTTATCCCGTAGTAGTTGATTAAACGTTTCATATAACAGTTCTGCCCCCTCAGGTCGGGCCGCAGCCGCAAAGCTCGGACGCTTACCTTTGCGACAATCTCCGTACAGGGTGAACTGGGAAACAGACAATACAGCACCGCCTACATCAAGCAGGCTAAGATTCATCTTCTCCTGATCATCCTCAAATATCCGCAACCCACTCACTTTGTCAGCTAAATACTGGGCATCCTTCTCGGTATCCTCATGGGTAATGCCTACGAGCAGCATTAATCCGGATTCGATCTTACCTGTAAGCTCGTCTCCCACGGTCACCTGAGCCTCTTTACAACGTTGTACAAGCACCCTCATCTTACAGGCTCCTTACTGCATAATCCGATGCACCGAATAGACATCTTTCACACGTTTGATCCGTTCTACAACGGATTGCAGATGATCCGTATTACGAATCAGAATTGTGACGTGCACCAATGCTAATTTATTTTTGTCCGTCCGTCCTGTAACGGCAGATATATTGGTTTTACTTTCGGATACAGCCTGAAGTACCTCGTTGAGCAAGCCATTCCGATCATGGCCTGTAATTTCAATATCCACACTGTAACTTGCTTCGATATTCTCTTCCCACTCGACCTCAATAACACGTGCTGCTTCTTCACCGTCTGCACTTGTCGGGATATTCGGACAGTCACTACGGTGTACGGAAACGCCCCGTCCGCGTGTAACGTATCCGATAATGTCATCTCCAGGTACAGGATTACAGCATCTTGCGAATCGAACAAGCAGATTATCGATGCCTTTGACACGAATACCGTTGGTTGGTCGATTTCTGCGCTCAGGTGCAGGTTTCAGCTCGCGCATCTCAGAATTTAATTCCAGCAAACTGGACTCTTCCTGCTCTTTACGCAGTTTTTCGGTTGCTTTGGTTACAATCTGTGCAGCAGTAATCCCACCAAATCCAACAGCCGCAAGCATGTCATCAATATCATTAAACGCATATTTTTTGGCAGCTTCCATCAACTTGTCATCCGTCATCCACGCAGAAGGATCAAGCCCCATGCGTTTCAGTTCACGCTCACAGCTCTCCCGACCTTTTACAACGTTTTCTTCACGGCGTTCCTTCTTGAACCATTGCTTGATCTTCGCTCGTGCATGAGAAGATTTCGCAATTTTCATCCAGTCCTGGCTCGGTCCGTAAGAATGTTTAGACGTCAAAATTTCGATGATATCACCTGTCTTCAGATGATAATCGAGCGGAACAATCCGACCGTTTACTTTGGCGCCAATGGTCCGATTACCAACCTCTGTATGGATTCGATAAGCAAAATCCAAAGGAACAGAGCCAATCGGCAATTCAATGACTTCTCCTTTTGGCGTAAATACAAATACCAGATCCGAGAAGAAATCCATTTTGAGTGACTCTACGAATTCTGATGCATCCTGTGCTTCGTTTTGAAGTTCAAGAATTTCACGGAAGAACGTAATCTTATCTTCAAAATGATTTCCGTTCGCAGCGCCTTCTTTGTAGGCCCAGTGGGCAGCAATACCAAATTCAGCAGTCCGGTGCATATCCCATGTCCGGATCTGTACTTCCGTTGGTTCGCCATTGGGACCAACTACCGTTGTATGCAGCGATTGATACATGTTCGCCTTCGGCATCGCAATGTAGTCTTTGAAGCGTCCAGGCATCGGTTTCCATAGCGTGTGTATAATTCCCAGGGTAGCATAACAATCCTTGATATTATCCACAATAATACGAATGGCAAGCAGATCGTAAATTTCGTTAAACTGCTTGTTTTTGGTGGTCATTTTCTTGAACACGCTGTAGATATGTTTCGGACGTCCCGAAAGGTCTGCCTGAATTCCCATCTCATCGAGCTTGTTCGTAATTCCATCCATAACCGTATCAATATATTGCTCCCGTTCCGCACGTTTTTTGTGCATCAGGTTTGCAATTCGGTAATACTGCTGCGGATTCAAATAACGGAGGGCGATGTCCTCCATTTCCCATTTGATTGCAGAGATACCCAAACGGTTTGCAATCGGACAGAAAATTTCCAGCGTCTCATATGAAATCCGGCGCTGGCTTTCTTCCGACTGAAACTTGAGTGTCCGCATATTATGCAGACGGTCAGCCAATTTAATCACGATGACACGGATGTCCTGCGCCATGGCGATGAACATTTTGCGGTAGTTCTCGTTCTGCTGTTCTTCCTTGGAGCGAAACTGAATACGTTCCAGCTTCGTCAAGCCGTCAACAAGCATGGCACACGTATTGCCGAAATGATTGCGGATCTCTTCAAGTGAGACCGTAGTATCCTCTACTACATCATGAAGAAGCGCTGCTATTATGGAGATGGTGTCCATCTGCATGTTCACAACAATGTCGGCAACCGCAAGCGGATGCAGAATATACGGTTCTCCCGATTTTCGCGTCTGTCCATGGTGGGCCTGATCAGCAAATTCGTAAGCTTCTCGTATGCGCACCAGATCGGGTTCTTTGATATATGCCCCGGCCTTCTCGAGTAATTGCTCTATGCCCATTCTGATCTGTTCCGTGTCCTTTCTATACCAAATGGAACCCGTGACAGTGCTGCAACACAGGTTCCCCGTAAAAGTAATTTCCTATAATTATGACGCTTCGCCCGTTTCCCGTCAACTGCTGACGAATAAGAGCACTTATCCAATTTTTATATTGGTGATCTGAATTACTTCTAACCCGTTTCCCTATGACTCACAGGGGATTGGATGTATTTCTTATTTTCTTATGTATTATTGCCGTTATTTGCTGAAATAGAAGGAAAATTCATGAAAATATAAATTCCATGGCTCTGCTACGTCAAAAATGTTATTGCTTAATTAAGAGAAACTCTGTAATCTATTGAAAGTTTGTGTTTCGGAAAAGGAGATGAAATTCATTGCAACGCGAAATTCAGGTTAATCAAAAGATGCCACTCGGCTCAGGTTCACTGCTTAGCCTTCAGCATTTGTTCGCCATGTTTGGCAGCACGGTGCTTGTACCGAACCTGTTCGGTGTCGACCCTAGTATGATATTGCTGATGAACGGAATTGGAACCCTGCTGTACATACTAATGTGTAAAGGAAAAATCCCCGCCTATTTGGGTTCCAGCTTTGCTTTTATTGCTCCTGTAACATCAGTGTTAAAAACACATCCAGAGAACGGCTACTCCATGGCTCTTGGCGCCTTTATCATAACAGGTATTGTTTTCTGCCTGGTAGCTCTCATTGTGAAATATGCGGGAACAGGCTGGATTAACGTGGTATTCCCACCAGCAGTTATGGGTGCCATCGTTGCTTTGATCGGTCTGGAGCTTGTACCTGTTGCAGCTGGTATGGCCGGATTGATTAATTCCGATCCGCTAGCTAATCCCAACTGGGTTCCTCAGGCGAAACCTATTATACTCTCCATGGCCACGCTTGGGATCACTGTCATTGGTGCCGTAACATTCCGTGGATTCCCCAAAATCATTCATATTCTAATCGGTATCGTAGTGGGTTATATCCTTGGTTATTCTATGGGTCTGGTTGATAAACAGGCTATTGGAAATGCTGATTTCCTCTCACTACCAACCGTAACCACTCCTACATTTGACTGGTCTGTTGTCTTTACCATTTTACCTGTAGCACTCGTGGTTATTGTAGAACATATTGGACATTTACTTGTAACGAGCAGCATTGTAGGCAAAGATCTATCCAAAGACCCTGGCCTCCATCGTTCCCTGCTTGGAAACGGCGTATCTACCATATTGTCCGGCTTTGTAGGATCTACTCCCAATACAACCTATGGTGAGAACATCGGTGTTATGGCACTGACTCGTGTCTACTCCACATATGTCATTGGTGGTGCAGCAGTTATTGCAATCGTACTCTCCTTCTCAGGAACATTTTCGGCGCTTGTAGCCAACATTCCTGTACCCGTTATGGGCGGCGTATCCCTGCTCCTGTTCGGGGTAATTGCAGCCTCCGGTCTGCGTATTCTGGTTGAACAGAAAGTTGACTTTGCCAAACCAACCAATCTGATTCTCACTACACTTGTACTGGTCATCGGACTGAGTGGTACAGAAGTTATCTTCTATGGCGTTCATCTGAAAGGGATGGCACTCGCAACCATCGTTGGAATCCTGATGAGCTTATTGTTCAAGTTGTTTGAAGTGCTGGGTTGGTTGAATGAAGACTCCAGAAAACAGCCTATTACTGAAAAAACATCTGATTAATTTCCATCATATACACATCAAAAAGCCTGTTCTCCCTAACCTTACGGTTGGAAGAACAGGCTTTTTGATAATCATTAATGCTGTATATTATTTCCCGGGAAAAGGGAAAATCAATTCAGGTTTTAATCACAACACTCCAACTGGAGAATTTAAACTTAGTAATTCATCAATGTGAATACATCGATTCTCTCTGGCAATTTAGCACGACCATTCAGATCAGACAGTTCGATCAGGAAGGCAGCTCCGACAACGTTCCCACCCAATTGTTCAATCAAGTTGATGGAAGTTGCAATCGTTCCACCCGTTGCGAGCAGATCATCTGCGATCAGGACATTTTGACCTTTTTCAATCGCATCTGTGTGCATCGCGAGTGTATCCTTGCCATACTCGAGATCATAACCAACTTCAATCGTCTCTCCAGGCAGTTTTCCACTTTTGCGAATCGGAGCAAAACCGACACCAAGAGCATATGCCAGAGGGGCGCCCACAACGAAACCACGTGCTTCAGGTCCAGCAATAACGTCAATCTTGAGATCAGAAACCATCACTTTCAGTTCATTGATCGCATTGCGGTACATTTCTCCATCCTTCAACAATGTTGTAATGTCCTTAAAGCTGATTCCCGGTTGTGGAAAGTCAGGAATGACACGAATATAATCTTTAAAATCCAAAATAATCTCCTCCTAAAATAAATACACAAACTTCCATCTAAGATACGCCCTTCATCCGGGATATCATCCATTGTGTCAGTTGCGGTGTGGCTGCATCCAACATCACCTGTTCTATCTCAGCCATATTTTCGAGCGCCTGATAGTGACGTGAAGCGGTTAGTTCACGCTTAGGCGGGTTATCCACAAACGCAATTTTGCCGTTATCACGGGTAATGAAGGATAACTCTTCGAATACATCCAACATCATCGTAATCATGCGCGGCGAACAACCACACTGACGACTGAGCACAGGAGTAATCTCTTGTTCCTCCACGGGTTCAGCTTTCCATTTCAACACCTGCATATAAATACGCTTAAAGAGTTCTCTGGAAGGCATCTGAAGGCGATCTCGGCGGTTGCCTGATCCGTGCAGAAGGATGATATTCTCAGCTCCACTGAACAAAGCCAGCATGGCATCAAGTTGTTCCGGGGTTTCCGGCGTATCAAACACAAATAACGTCCGGACTTGTTCCTGTCCATAATGCTGTGCAGCAGCATTACACGGAAATAACCCGACCTTTCTATCATATACCCAAAGGCAAGGTTCATACAATGAATTTCCCTCGGAAACATCTGTTTCTTTCCGAACAATAGCACCAACAGAACCTGATTTATATCGCAGATGTACCTCAAGTGAGCTCAAGAAATGCTTCATCGCATTTAATGGCTCGGCATTACCGCGCAAATCAAACACTTGAACCTGAGGAACATGAATGTCCTGAAGCATCAGTTGAGGTTTTCTCATCCCATTCCATTCATTGATGGACAGTTCTCCCATCACATCAATAACGGAACCTGGGAGAAGGAACTCTGCTAACGCTCCCTTACCAAAAGCAACGGTTTCCAGTTGCTGACCATCCTGTTCCAGAACCAATTTCAGATGGCGTTTCTCTCGTCCCATCGTTCTGGTTTCCTTCACAGTCACACTTCTCAATACAAACCGCGGCGAGGGATTGCTCATCCCGAAAGGCTGCAATCTGTCGATCTCCTGAATTACTTTCAGTGGAACATCACTGATTCTGCATTCATCATCCGCAAGACGCTGAGGTACAAAGTCTTCTTCGGTCAACACAGATGCAGCAAACTCATTCAAACCTGCCTCAAGTTCCTCCAACTGATCCCGATGCAGGGTCATACCTGCTGCAGCCGGATGCCCCCCGTAATGGTCCATGGTGTGTTTATTGACTGTGAGCGCCTGATAGATATCCAACCCCTCAATGGAGCGCGCAGAGCCCTTGCAGACACCGGTCTCTGGATCGATCCCAAGGATAAGTGTAGGTCGGTAATAACGCTCCAGCAATTTGGAAGCCACAATACCAACCACTCCGACGTTCCAGCCCTCCCCAGCCAATACGATTACATCTGGAACGGATCCTGAACGAAGCTGTATCTTTTGTTCCAACTGTGCCGTTGCTTCTTGTAATATGCCCTCTACGACTTGCTGCCGCTCCCGATTCAATAGATCAAGCTGGCCGGCAAGCGTATGAGCTTCATCCAGATTCTCGGTGGTGAGAAGCGATACCGCTCTCCCGGCATGATCCAAACGTCCACTGGCATTAATACGAGGTGCCATGGCAAAGGCAATATTAATCGAAGTCACCTGACTCTGATCAACCCCACTGATTTCCAGCAATGCACTTACACCGGGCAGACGTGAACCACGCATCGATTCTATTCCATAACTGACAATAACCCGGTTCTCCCCTTCCAAAGGCATCAGATCGGCAACGGTACCAATGGCGGCAATCTCCATCCATTCACCGGGCACTTCCCCGATTAATGCCTGAGCGAGCTTCAAGGCTACTCCCGCTCCTGCCAAACCTTTAAAAGGATACGGACATCCCGGAAGTTTCGGATTAATAAGTGTAAAGGCTTCGGGCAAAATTTCAGGCGGCTCGTGGTGATCTGTCACAATGACTTCGATGCCCAGCGTTGCCGCATAGGCAATCTGTTCAACAGCACTGATTCCGGTGTCCACGGTAATAATCAATGAAACGCCTTGTTGATGCGCCCAATCCAACGCATGGTTGTGCAATCCATACCCTTCATTCGAGCGATGAGGGATATATATATCGTACGAAGCCCCAAGATGACGCATCAAATGGATCATGAGCGATGTGCTGGATACGCCATCGGCGTCATAATCCCCGTAAATCAAAATATGTTCTTCCCGCTCCAATGCCAGCTTGATTCGTGGCACAGCTTCATTCATGCCGAGTAACAGATAGGGATCATGCATCTGATTCAGGTCAGGATGCAAAAAACGTTCTGCCTCATTCTCATTGTGCACTCCTCGACTCACAAGCAAACGTCCAACAAGGGGGGAAACGGAAAGCGCCTGCGAGAGTCCCGCAGCCGCCTCCAAATCGATATTCGGTGTATTCCACCGGTATTGCGAATAAAGCAATGATAACGCTCCTTTCCTGATCTACTGGACCCGCGCTTCACTACTGAATTAATGTCGCTTCGTGATCGGGCAGTTCATGATTGGATTTATAGGGATAGCCTGGATCATAAGGTATCGCTTGAATCTGTACTTCTTTCACATGACTGAAACGGGTTAGCAGTAGTGTCTTGGCCCGATTTGCAATCTCCTGTGCTTCCAGTATCGAGATCCTTGGATTCACACTAATGACCAGCTCAATCGTAACGTCATGTTCCTGTTCACGTGCAACCAAATGCTCAATGGTAATGATGCCATATACCCGCTGTACGGTCTCTTTGAAATCTGAGGCTTCTTCCTGCTCCAGTTCCTGAACGAGTGAACCATAGACTGTGTCCACAATCATTCGGTAACCCTTGTGAAGCACAAAACAGGAAGCAATCAACGCAGCCGTGGGGTCCAGGTAGAGCAGCATACTCAAACCCGTCTCTTCACCAGCCATGGATCCTATAATGCCAATTAACACGGTGAGCGAGCAATAGAGTGCACGGCGATGTTGCTGTGCATAGGCCAGCGCCTGAGACTGGTTTCGTTTACGGAAATATCTGTACTGAAATTGAAAAATCGCTTCTTTCACAGCCAGAGCTGCAACAGCCACCAAAAGTACCGACTTGCCGGGTGCTTCCGGTTCACTTCCGGAGAGACTACCCAATGCGGAGATAGCAAGCTGTAATCCACCCATGAGGATCAGCACAGATAACAATACTGAGATTCCGGGTCTAGCAACACGTGAATGTTGTTTAAAGCGTTCCCTGCGAGCCTTGCTCTTATCGCGTACAGACTTGGAGGGAAAGAGACCAGCCAGGGCAGAACCAGCTTCAGAAGCAGAATACAAGCCGTCAGCGAGCAATGATTTGCTGTTTGCCATATAACCGACTCCCGCTTTGATCACCGCAAGTCCCATATTACCAGCAATACCGCTCCATGTGGCAGCCTGAGCAGATGGGATATGTTCTCTGGTCATGAATATTCCCCCTTAATTCTGTACATAAAGTTGCAAAACCGCGCCTGGCAGACGCGGCTTCACAATAAGATGTTTAGTTAGATTCTTTAGCTACTGTTTTTGGCTTATCCACTTGTTTACCTTTGAGCGTGAACCATAATGGAGCGGCGATATAGATTGAAGAATAGGCACCAAAGAATGTTCCGATCACCATCGCCAGAGAGAACATACGAATAGACTCTCCGCCAAAAATAAACAAACAGAGTGAAGCAATAAATACAGTAAATGTTGTATTCAGCGAGCGCGTCATCGTTTGGGCTAAACTCCGGTTGACCACTTCACGCAGATCAGCTTTCGTTGATTTTTTGGCGAAACGCAGATTCTCCCGAATCCGGTCAAAAATAACGATGGTATCGTTAATCGAGAATCCGACAATGGTTAGTACCGCCGTAATAAAGGTCAGATTCACTTCAAGACGGAATATAGAAAATACACTTATAACTACGAAAGCATCATGGAATATGGAAACAACCGCTGCCAAAGCGAATCGCCATTCGAATCGAATCGCAACATAGATCATGATTCCGATACTGGCAATCAGTACCGCATAGATCGCATTACGCTCAAGCTCTTTGGCCATCTCTGGATCAACGGTATTCACTTCATAGGAAGCCGTCTCATCCAGGTTGCTAAATTCTTGCTTGAATTTGCTTTCTTGGTTTTCATCCAGTACGTTCGAGAATCGAACATTAACCCGATCAGATCCAGTCGTGATCTGAACTTCCTTTGTGTCAACACCCAGTTCATTCACGATTGGATTGATTTGCTCCGCTGTGATGGCTTTGGATACGGTGATATCCACATTTGATCCTGAACGGAAATCAACGGCGTAGTTCAATCCAAGTGAGAGCAAACTGATAATCCCTACTACAGTCAAAATGATCGAGAATGTATAGGCAATTTTACTTCCTTTAATATAATCAAAATTCCAATTAAAGCGCACGAATTTCACTCTCCTTCACTCCGAAGTACTTAGGCTTCTTCAACACGTTAGCCCGTACGAGCAGGGTCAACAGGAAGCGGGAGAAGAAAATATTCGTGATAATGCTGGTGACAATATCAAAAATCAGCACGAGTGCAAACCCTTTAACCGCACCTGTACCTAGGAAGAACATAACAGCGGCTGCAATAATGGTTGTGACATTGGAGTCAATGATTGTACGGAAGGAATGTTTACCACCCGCTTTAACCGATGACAAGATCGACTTACCACTGCGCATCTCTTCCTTGATCCGTTCGTACGTGATGATATTGGCATCCACCGCCATCCCTATACCCAGGATAAACGCCGCAATACCTGGAAGGGTAAGCACAAATTCTCCTAAATAGAAGATTGCAAGTACCAGCCACGTATGTGTAATCAAGGCAAAACTCGCGATAATACCAGGAATGCGATAAAGCCCAATCATGAACACTAGAATAATAACGGAACCAATCAATCCCGCTTTAATGGTCTGATCCAGAGAAAGCTTACCAAGTGTTGCACCAACACTTTGTGAATACTTCTCTGTAAGTTTCAGTGGCAATGCACCCAGGTTAATGGTGTCACGAAGCTGGTTTGCTTCGTCACGTGTGTAAGCACCCGAAATCTGAGCGGAACCATCTGTTAACTGTTGTCTAACGGTTGGAGCAGAGAGCAACTCATCGTCCAAATAAATGGCGAGAGGTTGTCCGATCAAACGTTTGGTAATCTCGGAAAATTTTGCTTTGTCTTTCACTTGAATGTCAATCATAGGCTCATTCAATTGAGTGAACACAACTTTGGCTGCATTCTCAACAAATTCATTTCCGCGAAGCTCAATTTTGGTGTATTCGCCTTCCTTGTCGTTCTCAGCTTTACTACGGAAGGTCAGAACAGCCGGTTCTTTCATTTTGGCTCTAACTTCAGCCTCATCCGTAACCCCTGCCAACTTCAATCGAATCCGGTTGCTTCCTTCAGTGGTTACCTCCGGTTCGCTTGTTCCGAGCGCATTGGCGCGGCTTTCAAGGCTTTTGGCCGTTTGCACCAAAGATGCTTTGGTGACTTGTTGACCTGCTTCGAGCGGCTCTGCTTCATATAAGATCTCGTAGCCTCCCTTTAAATCAAGGCCCAAGCGTATATTTTTGAGCAGTTCCGGGCTTGTTCCCACCATTACCCCTGTGGTGACAAGCACGACCAGAATGAAACTGATAATTCTTTTCATGCCGTTCCTAGATCCCCTTTCGTTCTCAATATTCCTATTATAGCGATGCCGTAAAAAGCAGTCAATTTTCAACAAAAAAGATCCCTTTCGTCTAGAAAGAGGACCCCCGGTATGCAGACACGGTCATAAAGTTCATAAAGCTTGTTGCTTTCAGTGACAAAATGTCGTTCACCAGCTGGTGAAGCGGTGGAATGCCCTGTTTTTCATATTTATGACTGACGCAAATCCAGACATCTTTACTGGTGACATATTCGTAACCGACAAGCCTTAATTCCTCCGCTTTGCTACGGCAGAGCATCTCTATTGACTGTTCCAACTCCACATCATTCATTTCTTCCAACGGGGAGCCTCCCTTCGTACATCCAAGCCTTTAAGCGGCATCAATATTACATGATTCGACTTCGCCTGATCATATTCCTTCTTGCTGATTATGGTTCTTTTTGTTAATCGTGTCCAAGTTGTCATGAGAAGATAAAGGACTGGCATAGGATGAAGAACAACGGCTTTGTCCCGTTTATGTTGATAGCCTGTACTTTCAACCGGGAAAGAGGGGTAGTCTTGAAGAAACAGACATTTATCCAGGGGGCCATGATCCTGCTCGCGGCAGGCATAATTAATCGAATACTTGGTTTCATTCCGCGCATTGCGCTGCCACGAGTCATTGGTGCAGAAGGTGTTGGCATCTACCAATTGAGCTATCCCTTTTTTATTGTACTGGTGACATTAATTACGGGTGGTATTCCGCTCGCTGTAGCCAAGCTCGTAGCGGAAGCTGATACCGGTGCCAATCGTTATTCCCCCCAGCGAATCCTGCAAGTAAGCTTAAGCTTTACGTTGACCCTGGGTGTTGTATTCATGTTTTTGTGCATCCTATTTGCACCCTGGGTTACCAAGTACGTGCTCACAGATGAGCGGGTGTACCATACGTTCGTTAGTATGAGCCCCATGATTGCCATTATCGCCGTATCTGCTGTCTACAGAGGGTATTTCCAAGGTAAGCAAAACATGATGCCTACTGCCATTTCATCCATTGTTGAAACCATCATTCGTATCGTCTGTGTCATTTGGTTTGCCTGGCTTCTCCTCCCCCACGGTATTGCCCAAGCTGCTGCTGGTGCCATGCTGGGCGCACTCGTTGGAGAATTCGGCGGTATGCTTGTACTCTTGTGGAAGTATAACAGGCAGAAGAAAGAGTTACCGCTAGCCAAACATCAGAACATGCCCAATCTCACAACCAAACCTTCAGCCAAGCCTTTAAATTCAATACCTTCAGTTACGAAAGAAACGGGTACTCCACAGCCGGGATTAATCCGGCGTTTGCTTGCAATCTCTATTCCTGTTACAGCAGGCCGATTGGTTGGCTCCTTATCCTATCTGGCCGAAACTATTGTTACTGCCCAGAGTCTGGCTCTGGCAGGCATATCCAAGGGACTTGCTACAGCACAATATGGTGCATTACAAGGTATGATTATTCCTTTGTTGCTGTTGCCGGGGGCACTAACCTCATCGCTCGCGACATCACTTGTGCCTTCACTGTCCGAAGCTTCTGCCCAGGGAGATCGCGCACTCATTCACAAACGAATGCATCAGGCATTACGCTTGGCACTTGTGACAGGTGCTCCATTTTCTGTATTTATGTATGTGCTTGCCGAACCGATGTGTCTTGTTCTGTATAATGATGCATCGATCGGAAGCATGCTGAAGCTAATGGCTCCTTTTGCTTTGTTCATTTATATTCAAGCTCCTCTTCAAGCTGCGTTACAAGCTCTTGACCGTCCAGGTAAAGCATTGCTAAATACGTTTATCGGTGCTGTTATCAAAATTACGTTGATTCTAACGCTTGCGTCCCGGCCTGAATATGGCATCTTCGGTGCAGTCATCGCCATCTGTGTGAATTCTACGGTAGTTACCCTGTTACATGCCCAAAGCGTACGTAGCCTGCTACAGTTCCGCTTCAAAATGATGGATTGGGTCAAGACGGGTGCAGGAATGTTTATCATGGGAGCAGCGACCCTACTCGTATACGAAGAGACTGCCATGATATTGCCTTTTTGGGTGAGGATGCTTCTCGCTCCTTTTGTCGGGCTTATCGTGTATTTCATCGTCATGGGCTGGACCAAAATGATTGACTTTCATGATCTGTCCCGTGCTCCTTTGATTGGTTCATGGTTCAAGCGCCGCTCAGGCAAATGATTTTCATTTTTTATCATCTTTTGGACTGACATATATCTTCCCATTGTGGTCAATGGAGCATATAAATACATCTTTGAAATCCATAATTCCGTTCTGTTGAATTTGATTTTTCAGCCAAAATCTCGTTTTCTGAATGATCTCCAGATTCTGATCCTGGACCTTTCCGTCCATAATTAAGGGTAGTGGCAGACCTTCATATTTAATATTTGGAAATTTGATATTTGGAGATCCGTCAATCTGGTTTTTTCCCGTTTTGGATTTACTGGAAGAAGAATCTTCTGAGTCAGAACCGGAAGAATTGCTGTCCTTAGAAGTATTCTCATCCTTGGGAAACACGGTCAGCTTGCCTGTGGTCTCCAAAATAGCGAAATCAACCTCACCAATACTGTCTACATTCTGTTCACGGAGTTGTTGCAATAGATCATCCAGATTATATCGTTGCTTCCGCATCTCATCCCGGTGAAGAACGCCTTTGGAGATCAAAACAGTAGGTTTGCCATCAATTATCAGGCGAAGACGCCGACTTTTAAGACCTATAAAGGCCATTCCGATCTGTACAATGATCAAAGTAAGCATGGGGGCAATCCCGTGAGAGAGCGGTTTATCAATATCTTCAATGACAAAAGCAGCCATTTCAGCAAGCATAATGGACACGACAAGATCAAACATGGATAGCTTACCTATCTCACGTTTACCCATAACCCTCATTGCACAGTACACCAGAAAGTACATGAGAATGGTTCGAAAGATATGTGATCCGACATCTGGGAAGTTCACAACAGGGGTCCTCCTTCGAAACTGAGTTTTTAACAGTTAGCTGGATAGTGCAATCCCTATTTTGACCTGAACCTTACATGCTCATGCAGAAATAATCCGTTCATTTAATGGAAAACAGTTCATAAGTCCAAAGGCTTGACCATACACTGTATTAACTTATAACTTGTACAAGGGGGTTGCTTCATGCAATTGATCCGCCGCTTGGTTTCGTTTCGAGTGTCCAATCCGATTCTGTCAGGCCTCTGTCAGGCTTTTGTATGGATGTTTATCGGGGCATTAATTCTCTCCTTGTTTCTCTGGATGAGCGGAATGCGGGAACAGGACCTCTCGTTGTATACCTATGTTGTTCATGGCTTGTCATTATTGGTCGGTGGTTTTGTCGCAGGCAAACGCTCTGGTGAAAAAGGATGGTACTACGGAGGGATTACCGGAATTGTATATGGACTCCTTGTGCTATTGATCGGTTTTCTCGCGCTGGATGCTTCGTTTAATTGGAAAGATAGTTTACAACTGCTTAGCGCGTTCTTCATTTCAGCTCTCGGTGGCATGTTCGGTGTTAATACGCATCGCTCCTAACTGACTGGTAAAGAACATCGACCTTCCCTCATAAATCAAAAAAGAGAACCGGGTCTCCAAGGAGATCCGGTTCTCTACTAGGGAATACGCCACAAACGCACCCTCGTTATTCTATGTTACAGTAACTATTCAACAGCCGTATCACGAGCTACAGCCGTGCTGATTGCATTACGGTCAAATGTAAGCTTAGTTACATCGTTTACACGCAATACAACCACATCATCCGTAATCTCGGCGATCGTACCGTGAAGGCCACCAATCGTTACAATTTTATCGCCTTTTTTCAATTGGCTCAGCATGGAATTCCGTTGCTTTTGCTTTTTGTTCTGTGGACGAATCATCAAGAAGTAGAAAATCGCAACCATGAGTACCAAAGGTACGATCAAAGATACAATTCCACCGCCTGCTCCCGCTCCTGTTAAAGGCATTCCCTGAAACATTCAAAACTCCCCCTTATCGACTATACGTTCAGATATTGCTTGTTACGCCGGTTTCCTCAAAAACTCAATCAGAAACCTTTGTCATTGTCATGAAGACCATATTGATCGAAAAATTCATCCCGGAAATCAAGCAAACGATCTTCCATAATGGCTTTACGTACATTACGCATCAAATTCTGCAAGAAATGAAGATTATGGATCGTTGTCAAACGCAGGCCAAATGTTTCATCTGCTTTGATCAAATGACGCAGATAAGCTCTGGAATAGTTGCGACAAGTGTAGCAATCACATTCAGGATCTAATGGTCCAAAATCGGTTGCAAACTTGGCATTACGAATTACCAGACGTCCTTGACTGGTCATCGTTGTTCCGTTACGGGCAATCCGAGTAGGCAGAACACAATCGAACATGTCCACTCCACGAATAGATCCCTCAATCAACGCATCGGGCGAACCTACCCCCATCAAATAACGTGGTTTATTGGACGGCAACAAAGGTAACGTATAATCCAATACACCATACATCAAATGTTTCGGTTCTCCAACACTCAGTCCACCAATAGCATACCCCGGGAAATCCATGGAAGTCAAATCTGCGGCGCTCTGACGGCGAAGATCTTCATGCATGCCTCCCTGTACGATGGCAAACAGACCTTGGTCATGCGGACGAGCGTGACTTTCGAGACAACGTTCTGCCCAGCGGCTTGTTCTTTCGAGTGATTTTTTGACATATTCATATTCAGCTGGATACGGTGGGCATTCGTCAAACGCCATCATAATATCGGAGCCAAGTGCATTCTGGATTTCCATCGCTACTTCAGGAGAAAGGAACTTTTTGTCTCCATTCAGATGAGAACGGAAGTTAACGCCTTCTTCCGTAATCTTGCGCATCTCGCTGAGGGAAAACACTTGGAATCCGCCGCTGTCCGTCAGAATTGGACGATCCCAGTTCATGAATTTGTGCAATCCGCCAGCTTCACGGATGATTTCATGTCCTGGTCTCAGAAACAGGTGATAGGTATTACTCAAAATAATCTGAGCATCCATTTCTTTCAACTCTTCAGGGCTCATTGTTTTGACAGTCGCCTGTGTACCTACAGGCATAAAGGTTGGTGTCTCAATAATACCGTGAGGTGTATGTACACGTCCCAGACGTGCACCAGATTGTTTGCAAGTTTTGATATGTTCATACGTAATTGCTGCCATTGGTTTTAATCATCCTCTAAAAGTTAATCGTTATACCGTTATATTAATATATCAACATGGCATCGCCGAAGCTGAAGAACCGGTATTGCTCTTCGATGGCTTCCTCATATGCCTGCATAATATGTTCCCTGCCTGCTAGTGCACTAACCAACATAACCAACGTGGATTTCGGGAGATGAAAATTCGTAAGCATCCCATCGATCACTTTGAAGGAATAGCCTGGGTAGATGAAAATGCTGGTCCATCCGCTGCTCGCTTGCAGTATGCCATTTTCAAATTTGCTGCCTACCGTTTCCAAAGTCCGGCAGCTCGTTGTCCCAACCGCAAAAACACGGTGTCCATTCTCTTTGGTCTGGTTAATCAGATCTGCCGTTTCTTGTGACAAAGAGTAATACTCCTCATGCATGACATGATCTTCAACAACGTCAACCGACATCGGTCTGAATGTTCCCAGTCCTACATGAAGCGTAATGAAGGCCACATTAACACCTTTCGCACGAATCTGATCCAACAACTCATCCGTAAAATGTAATCCTGCTGTTGGTGCAGCCGCCGATCCTTCATGCTTGGCATACACGGTCTGATACCGTTCGCGGTCATCCAATGTCTCCTTGATATAAGGTGGCAACGGCATCTCGCCCAGACGATCCAGAATCTCCTGGAAGATTCCATCATACGTAAACGTAAGTGTACGTGCCCCCATCTCGCCCTCTTCTTCAATGATTGCCTTGAGTTCCTCACCAAATACGATGACTGAACCGGCTTTCAGCTTTTTACCCGGCTTAACCAGTGCTTCCCACTTGTCACCTTCCACATTTTTGAGCAATAACACTTCCGCTTTTGCTCCGGTATCTTCTTTTGTACCGAACAGACGGGCTGGTAGAACACGTGTATCATTCAGAATCAATGTATCGCCCGGATTCAGAAAATCGATGATATCAGGAAACGTTTGATGATTAATCTCACCGCTATCTTTGTTCAAGGTAAGCAAACGGGATGCCGTGCGATCAAGCAACGGCGTCTGTGCTATCAACTGCTCTGGTAATTCAAAATCATATAAGTTCACATTCATTTAGTTTCATTCCTTAACAATAGTCGCATTTTGATAATAGTGTTTCAATATTGCCTGGTAATCATACCCTTCATCTGCCATGCCTTTGGCTCCCCATTGGGACAAGCCCAAACCGTGGCCATTGCCCTGACCGATAATCATGAAGGTCTGACCCTGCGTTACCGCTCTCGCTTGACCATCACCACTCATAACCACAAGTGCATTACCGGACGATGTTCCTGCGCCAGAAGAAGACAATACAGAGGCACCATTTGAGCCAGTTTTACTGGCTGTTTTGCCGTCAGCGCCTAATACAGTATAACTTCCGGTCCCTGCAATATCAAATAAAGTGCTTGGTAATCCACCGAGCGCAGAGCGGTATGTATCGGCATATTTCACCGTCATAGCCTGTCCGTTGGCAGTGACTTCAAGTGCTCTTCCGGAAGGTCCACGCTTGGTCACTTCCAAGGTTGAGATTGAAGCAGGAACCGATGCTGTCGTTTTACCCTGAAGAGATTTAACCAACTGGGCAGACGTGAAAGGTCCTCTCACCCAAGCATAATCATTGGATTGAGCCACTTTTGCCAGCACAACAGCTTCGTTACCTGGATTCATTTTGGCTACAGGTTCAACGGTGGATTGAATTAACGGAATGGCACGCACATTGGTATTCTGAGCCGTTACCGTCACTTTTGCCAGTCCTGCATTGGTCTTGGTCGTTAATTCTTTGATGTTGTCCTCACGTATGTACCCGCTAACGCCTGAACTGAGCAGCACATGGTACCACGTATGTAATCCTGCCTGGGCTGATGTATCCCCCGAGCTAACTACATTGGTGAAAACACCTGCTCCACCGTTCCATACCTCAGAAGGATGAGCCGTCTGGCCACCCGCATTGGAGGAGAACACAGCTTCGATGATTTTCCCACCGCTCTTGACCACTTCTCCAGCCGTCGCATCCACTGCGCTGGTTACTTTATCGTTCTCCGAACCAATCCCGTTATAGGCTTGGCTGAGTGTTGTATCCACGACATTTGCAATTTTGAAACGATCACCCTGTTGAAGCGCGTAGGACCGAGCCGCTACGGCTTGAACTTTCAGAGCTTCAGCAGGCCAGGATGAATACACCTCTGCCCCTACGACAGAGTACAGGTATTGCTCCAGTGGAACGACGTTAACCAACGCCAGATCACCACTTACGATGCTGATTTCCATATCTCCACGATACGTTCGCTGGGAACGTTCCACTACTTTGATCCCATTGCCATTCCCTTGTACCAATGCTTTGGATTCAGTACCTGCAATGGTGTAATGCGGAGCTGTTTTCAGTGCATCCGTACTTAATCCCGCATCCTGACGGATGATGAGCCCTGCACTATTGTTGACAGGTGAAAGGCTCACCCCTGGAGCTTTGGCTTCCACACTGTTCTTCAATGCGGTTAATTCCGCATCCGTTGAAGCTTCACCCACCCATACCGCATAGGCTTGGCTTCCTCCACTCAGTTGAAGGACTGGATAGACACTACTAACTCCTGCTGATAAAAGGTTGGCTTGTGCTGCCTCTGCTTCCTGAATCGAACCATAGGTTCCAGCAGACAGGCGTTTACTTCCCGTTACAGCTGGCTTTTGACCAGCCAATTGAGCTGCTGCTACCTTTTGTACTCGTGTAACTGCTTGTCCAGCCAGTGCCTCCGTTGCATAGTTGCCTGTGTAGAGCTGGTAAATGGTATTTCCATTCACAGACGTTGTGAACAGCAACGGTTTATCCGCGGTTGCCTGCAACAGTTTTGCTGCTGCAGATGCTGTCTTGAAATCCGCTGTCTCCAACACTTTCACTCGAAATCCGTCTGCGCTGAAACGGACCTGCCCTGCAGGAAGGCTTACATTTGCGCCGCTCTCCGATTGGATGCTCCATTGTCCTGTAGATTCAAGCGTAATGAGTGGTGTAGTTGATTTATACGTACTGCCCAGATTCGCAAACATGGCTACACGGATCGTCTGTCCATCATTTCCTGCTGCATATGCAGGCACTTGAAGACAACCTACTGTCAAAAGAGCTGCCGCCAGTACCTTCAATCGACGACTCCACTTCTTCGTTCGTATTGCTTTTCCCACAATCAGACTCCTCTCCATGCATTTTCTTCACTTTATATCGGGTTAACACGTGATTATTTCAATGTTTATGATAAATGTTTAATAGATTCGATTATTTACCGTCTCTTGGTGGAACAGGCAGACCCAAATGATGATAGGCGAGATCTGTTACGATCCTGCCCCTTGGTGTACGCTGAATCATACCAATCTGAAGCAGATACGGTTCATAGACATCCTCTATCGTCTGACTTTCTTCACCAATCGTAGCAGCAATGGTATCCAACCCTACCGGACCTCCCCGGAAGCTGTTGATCATCGATTTGAGCATCTTGTGATCAATCTCATCCAGACCACGCGGATCAATCTGGAGACGTTGCAGTGCTTCTTCCGCCAGTGTCTGCGTAATAATCCCATCACCACGCACCTGTGCAAAGTCGCGTACTCGTTTTAACAAACGGTTGGCGATCCTCGGTGTCCCACGTGAGCGCAATGCAATCTCTTGCGCAGCATCTCCCACAATCTCCACACCCAAAATTTCAGTAGAGCGTGAGACGATATAAGCCAGCTCGTCAACCGTATAGAATTCCAAGCGACTGATAACACCAAATCGGTCTCGAAGTGGAGCAGACAGCAAGCCAGCACGCGTTGTAGCCCCAATCAGAGTGAATGGCGGCAGATCCAGCCGAACGGAACGTGCACTTGGACCTTTACCAATCATAATATCCAATGCCGAATCTTCCATAGCGGGGTACATGACTTCTTCAACCGTACGATGCAAACGATGAATCTCATCAATAAACAGAACATCACCTTCCTGCAGATTGGTTAACAATGCTGCAAGATCACCCGGGCGTTCAATAGCCGGGCCTGACGTAGTTCGTAAATTAACACCCAATTCGTTGGCAATAATGTTGGCAAGTGTTGTTTTACCCAGTCCAGGTGGTCCATATAACAAAACGTGATCCAATGCCTCATTACGAAATTTGGCAGCTTCAATATATATCTTTAAATTTTCCTTCACCTGATTCTGCCCGATATATTCATTCAAATACCGGGGACGAAGACTCAACTCAACATTTTGGTCCTCCATCATCAGGTTCGCGGAAATAATCCGATCATCCATGTTCATCCCTACCTTTTTTTGCAGGCTACAGCTATATTATAATATGCAATTTGTATTATCCCGTAAACAGCATTTGCAGCGCCTTTTTCATCAACACATCAACGGAATCTGCTGTAGTAACATCCTTTTTCAATTTGAGCCATACTTTATCAAGCTCACTGTCAGTATACCCAAGTGCCTTGAGACCTTCACGTGCCTCATCCCAGGCTGAACCACTTCCCGACTCTTCCGATGGAGGAGCGAACAACCCTGTTGCATACGCTGCCGCGCCAAAACTATCCAGCTTATCCTTGAGATCCAGAATCATGCGTTGTGCAGTCTTCTTGCCGATGCCTGGCAATTTGGTCAAGAACGTAAGATTCTCCTGGTAAATCGCCGTAACCACATGTTCTGGTGTACCTCCAGCGAGTATGCCCAGAGCTACTTTTGGACCGATACCGGATACTTCAATCAGTTTACGGAACAAACGTTGCTCATCCCGTGTCACAAATCCAAACAGCAACATCGCATCCTCACGCACATGATGGTGAGTGTACACGGTAATTTCGCCTTCTTGCTTCGCAAACGCAAATGGATTTGGACAGAAAACGCGATACCCCACACCATGAACATCCAGCACAATATAATCATTCTCTACATGAATGAACTGTCCTCTTAGAAAATCAATCATTTTCGCAATACCTCATTCAACTTGGAATTTAATGTATAAGAGTGTGCATGGCACACGGCTACAGCCAATGCATCCGCTACGTCATCCGGCTTAGGAACGACCTGAAGACGCAAAAACATTTTGACCATCTCCTGTACTTGCTTCTTCTCCGCTTTACCGTACCCGACAACAGCCTGCTTAATCTGCATTGGCGTATACTCTGCAATAGGCAAACCCTTCTGTGCGGCAGCAAGAACCATGACGCCTCTAGCCTGACTGACAGACATCGCTGTTGTAACGTTCCGATTGAAAAAAAGTTTCTCCAGCGCTACTGCGTCCGGTTTGTATTTATCAATCAATTGCACCATACCTTCATATACATGAAGCAACCGTTCCTCTTCAGGGGTATGAGCTTCCGTCTGAATACATCCGTATTGTACGGGTACCACCTTACTGCCGATTTTATCCACAAAACCAAAACCAACAATCGCAATCCCCGGGTCAATTCCCAAAAAACGCAAAACCATCTCTCCCTCACAAAAGCGAACATATGTATCGTTCATTTCATTATAACAAAAGATAGACCCTGCGGCAGGAAAAACTTTGTCTAACTGATTACTCGTCTTTATTCGTGAATTTTTTACATGTTTATACGTATTTTCATGTATTTCAGTTCAAACGACAAAAAGGACATCTCTTCGATGTCCTTCATCATATTCCACATATTTTTGGGTCTATCGCTTGGTTCCCTAAACCACCCATGTTATTGCTATTGCCATCATCGTTTCAGTACGTAACAATCTTAATACTGTAGGTGAGGACGTTTGGATTACCCGCCATTACGGATTAAATGATGATCTTCATCTACCGCATAGTCACTGAACGTAGAGATCACGCTATCATACTCATCCTTGTCCTGAATCCGAATACCCTGTTGCAATTGCTCCAGCACCCCTTCAGGCAAAGAACTCTCCAATGTCCCAACATCCAATTGAAAGAACGTACGAATAACCTTCTCTTCTGCAGGCTTACCCTCGTACAAATTAAGGTTCCCTACAGCATCTATGCTGATATAAGCCTGCTGTTTACAAAGCGGTGAAAGGTCATCTACACGTTGCTTCAAATGCAACTCATCTGATGTTCCAACGGTAGCATCCCATTCCGGATGTTGAGCTAGTAACATCTTCAACTGCAGTCTAGCCATCTTGCCTAACTGCTCTGTCTCCACTCCGCAGATGTACTGTGTTTCCAAAACCACACTTGTTAAATGATCCGGATCAGAATCAAGTTGCTCTACTAACGCCTGAATCTCCTGTTCAGATCTTGTTTCCTGCGTAACAGGGCCCATCACACTGGTTGCCTCACTAAAATTAGTTGTCAGCAAACGCTCTATCGCCGATGAGATAGACAACCCGCTGTAAGCCAATATCGTAACTGCAAGCAGAGCCGCCGTCATCCATACTGTTCGTTTCCACCGTCTCCAGCGTCTCTTGAATTGTTTTCTGAAGTTAAACGTGTTCACATGAACCCCTTCTATCACTTTTTAAACCTATTGTGACCTAAAGATTGAGGCTTTATGCACAATTAACTTGTAGTCTGAAGAAGGAACACACATGTGTTAGGTTAGAGAATTTGTCATAGTGAATATCGAACCTGCATTTATAGAATCTTATATAGATAAATATAAAAAAACACTATCTAATTATAGATAGTGTTTTTAGAGATCGGGATGACACGATTTGAACATGCGACCCCCTGGTCCCAAACCAGGTGCTCTACCAAGCTGAGCTACATCCCGTTATATATACCGGCGAGAGGACTCGAACCTCCACGGTTTCCCACTCGATTTTGAGTCGAGCGCGTCTGCCATTCCGCCACGCCGGCAAATTTGAAGTTATAATGGCGCGCCCTGAGAGATTCGAACTCCCGGCCTTTTGATTCGTAGTCAAACGCTCTATCCAGCTGAGCTAAGGGCGCAAATATTGGAGCGGAAGACGGGAATCGAACCCGCGACCCTCGCCTTGGCAAGGCGATGCTCTACCGCTGAGCCACTTCCGCACACGGTATTATTAATATAAAAATGGCGGAACCGACGGGATTCGAACCCGCGATCTCCTGCGTGACAGGCAGGCATGTTAGGCCAACTACACCACGGTTCCAGATCACTTTCTCAAAGGAAAGTATAATTGCGGGGGCAGGATTTGAACCTGCGGCCTTCGGGTTATGAGCCCGACGAGCTACCGGGCTGCTCCACCCCGCGTCGTTATAAAGTTTATATGGTGGAGGCTGAGGGGATCGAACCCCCGACCCTCTGCTTGTAAGGCAGATGCTCTCCCAGCTGAGCTAAGCCTCCATATTATGACCCGTAGGGGATTCGAACCCCTGTTACCTCCGTGAAAGGGAGGTGTCTTAACCCCTTGACCAACGGGCCTTAATGGCTCCCCGAACAGGGCTCGAACCTGTGACAACTCGATTAACAGTCGAGTGCTCTACCAACTGAGCTATCAGGGAATATATGCATTTGCAGTGCAAATGCAATTCATCGTACAACATCAACATGCAGAGCCTGTTTTCTATGTATGATGAAAGAGTTCGCTTGGCGGCGTCCTACTCTCCCAGGACCCTGCGGTCCAAGTACCATCGGCGCTAGAGGGCTTAACGGTCGTGTTCGGGATGGGTACGTGTGGAACCCCTCCGCCATCGCCACCAAACGCGTAGCTTACATTTCAGAGTGTTGTTCTCTGAAAACTAGATTCGAAACGAAACATGCGAATTATCACTTGCTATTGGATAAGCCCTCGACCGATTAGTACTGGTCAGCTCCATGCATTGCTGCACTTCCACCCCCAGCCTATCTACCTCGTCGTCTTCAAGGGGTCTTACATACTGGGAAATCTCATCTTGAGGGGGGCTTCACGCTTAGATGCTTTCAGCGTTTATCCCGTCCGTACATAGCTACCCAGCGGTGCTCCTGGCGGAACAACTGGTACACCAGCGGTACGTCCATCCCGGTCCTCTCGTACTAAGGACAGCTCCTCTCAAATTTCCTACGCCCACGACAGATAGGGACCGAACTGTCTCACGACGTTCTGAACCCAGCTCGCGTACCGCTTTAATGGGCGAACAGCCCAACCCTTGGGACCTACTTCAGCCCCAGGATGCGATGAGCCGACATCGAGGTGCCAAACCTCCCCGTCGATGTGGACTCTTGGGGGAGATAAGCCTGTTATCCCCAGGGTAGCTTTTATCCGTTGAGCGATGGCCCTTCCATGCGGTACCACCGGATCACTAAGCCCGACTTTCGTCCCTGCTCGACTTGTAGGTCTCGCAGTCAAGCTCCCTTATGCCTTTGCACTCTTCGAATGATTTCCAACCATTCTGAGGGAACCTTTGGGCGCCTCCGTTACTCTTTAGGAGGCGACCGCCCCAGTCAAACTGCCCACCTGACACTGTCCCCGCACCGGATTACGGTACCAGGTTAGAACCTAGATACGATCAGGGTGGTATCCCAACGTTGCCTCCACACAAGCTGGCGCTCATGCTTCAAAGGCTCCCACCTATCCTGTACAGATCGTACCCAAATTCAATATCAAGCTGCAGTAAAGCTCCATGGGGTCTTTCCGTCTTGTCGCGGGTAACCTGCATCTTCACAGGTATTAAAATTTCACCGGATCTCTCGTTGAGACAGCGCCCAAGTCGTTACGCCATTCGTGCGGGTCAGAATTTACCTGACAAGGAATTTCGCTACCTTAGGACCGTTATAGTTACGGCCGCCGTTTACTGGGGCTTCGGTTCACAGCTTCGGGATTACTCCCTAACCACTCCCCTTAACCTTCCAGCACCGGGCAGGCGTCAGCCCGTATACTTCGCCTTACGGCTTCGCACAGACCTGTGTTTTTGCTAAACAGTCGCTTGGGCCTTTTCACTGCGGCCCCCTCGTGCTATTCACACTACCGGGGCACCCCTTCTCCCGAAGTTACGGGGTCATTTTGCCGAGTTCCTTAACGAGAGTTCTTCCGCGCGCCTTAGAATACTCTTCTCGCCTACCTGTGTCGGTTTGCGGTACGGGCACCATCACCTGGCTAGAGGCTTTTCTTGGCAGTGTGAGATCATGACCTTCGCTACTATAATTTTCGCTCCCCATCACAGCTCAGCCTTACAATGTGCGGATTTGCCTACACATCAGCCTTACTGCTTAGACGGACATCCATCAGTCCGCGTCACTACCCTACTGCGTCCCCCCATTGCTCATAACGGCTTACGGTGGTACAGGAATTTCGACCTGTTGTCCTTCGACTACGCCTTTCGGCCTCGCCTTAGGTCCCGACTTACCCTGAGCGGACGAGCCTTCCTCAGGAACCCTTAGGCTTTCGGCGGATCAGATTCTCACTGATCTTTTCGTTACTCATACCGGCATTCTCACTTGTATAATGTCCAGCGCTCCTTACGGTACACCTTCAACCCTTATACAACGCTCCCCTACCCCTGATGCAAAGCATCAAGCCATAGCTTCGGTGGTGTGTTTAGCCCCGTTACATTTTCGGCGCAGAGTCACTCGACCAGTGAGCTATTACGCACTCTTTCAATGGTGGCTGCTTCTAAGCCAACATCCTGGTTGTCTGTGCAACTCCACATCCTTTCCCACTTAACACACACTTGGGGACCTTAGCTGATGGTCTGGGCTGTTTCCCTTTTGACAATGGATCTTAGCACTCACTGTCTGACTCCCGGAAGTAAGTCTATGGCATTCGGAGTTTGACTGAGCTTGGTAACCCTTGCGGGCCCCGCACCCAATCAGTGCTCTACCTCCACGACTCTGTTTTCCGAGGCTAGCCCTAAAGCTATTTCGGGGAGAACCAGCTATCTCCGAGTTCGATTGGAATTTCTCCGCTACCCCCACCTCATCCCCGCATTTTTCAACATGCGTGGGTTCGGGCCTCCAGTGCGTGTTACCGCACCTTCACCCTGGACAGGGGTAGATCACCCGGTTTCGGGTCTACGTCCACGTACTACATCGCCCTATTCAGACTCGCTTTCGCTGCGGCTCCGGCTCTTCACCTTAACCTTGCACGGGAACGTAACTCGCCGGTTCATTCTACAAAAGGCACGCCATCACCCCTAAAACGGGCTCTGACTTTTTGTAAGCACACGGTTTCAGGTTCTATTTCACTCCCCTTCCGGGGTGCTTTTCACCTTTCCCTCACGGTACTGCTTCACTATCGGTCGCTAGGAAGTATTTAGCCTTGGCAGATGGTCCTGCCGGATTCATACGGGGTTTCACGTGCCCCGCACTACTCGGGATCCGTCTCGGAGGGAACAGACTTTCAACTACAGGGCTTTTACCTTCTTTGGCGGGCCTTTCCAGACCTCTTCGCTTAACCGGTTCCTTTGTAACTCCATGTGAGACGTCCCACAACCCCAAAGAGCAAGCTCTCTGGTTTGGGCTTCTCCGCGTTCGCTCGCCGCTACTGACGGAATCACTATTGTTTTCTCTTCCTCAGGGTACTTAGATGTTTCAGTTCCCCTGGTATGCCTCACACTAACCTATGTATTCAGTTAGGTGTAACTGGAAATTACCCCAGCTGGGTTTCCCCATTCGGACACCCCCGGATCAAAGCTTGCTTACAGCTCCCCGAGGCAGTTTCGTTGTTCGCCACGTCCTTCATCGGCTCCTAGCGCCTAGGCATCCTCCGTGTGCTCTTAGTAGCTTAACCATTTTGTTCCGGTTTCGGTCGTTCGCTTCCCTTGTTTTGCTTGCGCAAAGCCAAAAGTCGCTCTCACCCGATACCATCACAAAAGCAATTTAACTACCTTTATACACTTGACTTGTTTGCACAAGTTTAGCTTAAAGGAATGTTCTAATTCGCGTTTGTTTCGTTTCGATATCTAGTTTTCAAAGAACAAGCTCCATGCAAAAGCAAGCTGTTTGAGAGTTTGAGCTCTCAAAACTGAGCAACGAGTGAGTGTTTTGCAGCTAAGCTGCATATTTGAATGTTTCCACTCGGGAAACGATTCTCCATAGAAAGGAGGTGATCCAGCCGCACCTTCCGATACGGCTACCTTGTTACGACTTCACCCCAATCATCTATCCCACCTTCGGCGGCTGGCTCCTTGCGGTTACCCCACCGACTTCGGGTGTTATAAACTCTCGTGGTGTGACGGGCGGTGTGTACAAGACCCGGGAACGTATTCACCGCGGCATGCTGATCCGCGATTACTAGCAATTCCGACTTCATGCAGGCGAGTTGCAGCCTGCAATCCGAACTGAGACCGGCTTTGTTGGGATTGGCTCCATCTCGCGATTTCGCAGCCCGTTGTACCGGCCATTGTAGTACGTGTGTAGCCCAGGTCATAAGGGGCATGATGATTTGACGTCATCCCCACCTTCCTCCGGTTTGTCACCGGCAGTCTATCTAGAGTGCCCACCCGAAGTGCTGGCAACTAAATATAAGGGTTGCGCTCGTTGCGGGACTTAACCCAACATCTCACGACACGAGCTGACGACAACCATGCACCACCTGTCTCCTCTGTCCCGAAGGAAAGGTACATCTCTGTACCGGTCAGAGGGATGTCAAGACCTGGTAAGGTTCTTCGCGTTGCTTCGAATTAAACCACATACTCCACTGCTTGTGCGGGTCCCCGTCAATTCCTTTGAGTTTCAGTCTTGCGACCGTACTCCCCAGGCGGAGTGCTTAATGTGTTAACTTCGGCACCAAGGGTATCGAAACCCCTAACACCTAGCACTCATCGTTTACGGCGTGGACTACCAGGGTATCTAATCCTGTTTGCTCCCCACGCTTTCGCGCCTCAGCGTCAGTTACAGCCCAGAGAGTCGCCTTCGCCACTGGTGTTCCTCCACATATCTACGCATTTCACCGCTACACGTGGAATTCCACTCTCCTCTTCTGCACTCAAGTCACCCAGTTTCCAGTGCGATCCGGGGTTGAGCCCCGGGATTAAACACCAGACTTAAATGACCGCCTGCGCGCGCTTTACGCCCAATAATTCCGGACAACGCTTGCCCCCTACGTATTACCGCGGCTGCTGGCACGTAGTTAGCCGGGGCTTTCTTCTCAGGTACCGTCACCTTGAGAGCAGTTACTCTCCCAAGCGTTCTTCCCTGGCAACAGAGCTTTACGATCCGAAAACCTTCATCACTCACGCGGCATTGCTCCGTCAGGCTTTCGCCCATTGCGGAAGATTCCCTACTGCTGCCTCCCGTAGGAGTCTGGGCCGTGTCTCAGTCCCAGTGTGGCCGATCACCCTCTCAGGTCGGCTACGCATCGTCGCCTTGGTGAGCCGTTACCCCACCAACTAGCTAATGCGCCGCAGGCCCATCCCCAAGTGACAGATTGCTCCGTCTTTCCAGTTTCCTTCAGGCGAAGAAAACAATTATTCGGTATTAGCTACCGTTTCCGGTAGTTGTCCCAAACTTGAGGGCAGGTTGCCTACGTGTTACTCACCCGTCCGCCGCTAACCATCAGAGAAGCAAGCTTCTCTTCAAGTCCGCTCGACTTGCATGTATTAGGCATGCCGCCAGCGTTCGTCCTGAGCCAGGATCAAACTCTCCAATAAAGTATTGAAAAGAGCGATAAGCTCATTTTGAATCTGACGAGATTAAAAATCTCATTTGTGCTCCAGTCGATCCAAGCCAAGGCTTGTCTCAACTTTTGCGTTCATTCTGCAAGCAGAATGTTTACTCACTCGTTGTTCAGTTTTCAAAGATCAAACTTATTTTTGTTATTCCTTGTGTTTCCTGTGTCAACCGTGTGTTTCAGCGGCGACTTAAATAATATATCATACGGCTGAATGTAATGCAACAGTTTTTTCATTTCTTTTCTTTAGTAGTTTTGCATTAGCTAAAGCTACCATATCCGTTCCCTATCTTGTCCTATCATAATAGGTTACGCTCATAGGGTACAAATATTTTAACACATTTATGAAAGGGTTTACAACAACTTCTCAATAAAATGCTCTTTATCATTACCAGAACAACTATATCTCCGTAATGCAAAACTCAATGTTTATTAAGAAAAGCGGGAAGCCTCTCTCCATTACAGAGCAGACTTCCCACTAAATAAAACATGCACCTGACTTTTTCATCAATCGCAATCCGCGCTAGGTTAGTTTTGTATCCATGGATTACGACGCTTTTTATCAGATTTCCGTTGGTTGGAAGGAGCTGCACCCTCTCTGGATGTTTTCCCGGACACGGATACCTTGGATTTATTCTTCAGAGGAGCCTTGGTTGTTCTGCGTTTTGCAGCGGCCGGCTTATTCCCTGCTTGCTTGGACTTCCCTTCCGAATCTGATCCAACCTCTTCAATTGCTACCTGACTTAAGTTAGCGTCTTCACGCCCCCCTTTTTTACCACCCTTTCCTTGCTCATGAGGAGGATACATTTCACCAAATGCTCCAAGCGGAGACGGCGGAACCATGTTCTGAGTAGGGTACGGATTCTGATAAGCATACTCAATAGGCTGGTTTGGCATCGTTGATGTGGACATTTCAGGTGGCATACCGTACGAAGGACCATACATATTCCAAGCCGGATCCTGATAACCATGAGAAGGATAAGTATACTGAGGCATATGTGTATGTGAGCCACATCCGCATGGAGGGTACGGAAGCATTGAGTATGGAGATATGAAAGGCGGCTGATGATTCATATGACCAGGTGCTGCATACGTCGGGAATGGACTATTCACTGCGCCAGCTGGCGCAATCGGAAATGAGTTGTTTTGCATTGCTGCGGAAAGATTCGGCATAACGTTATTGTGGTTATAACCCTGTTCCGCGCTAGTCCACGGACTGTTTGGCAGATCACTGCTACCATAAGGACTAACTTCCGGAATCCCTGGAAACGACGTATTGTTACTCGCTCCTGCCGTGTACATGTCTTGCTGCGCACCATACACCTCTTGTGCAGGAACCGGGATTTGAACATAAGGGTGTTCGGCTGGCGCATGATGCAACTTATTACCACAACCACAAGGCTTTTTCGTTGCTGGTGCAACCTCAGTTGGAGACTTTGTATTAGGCATTACAGGCAAAGGCATAATTTCAGGCGAAAGATTAGGCATTGTGTATTTCTTGGATTCTGCTACCGGTTTTACATGAACTTCGGGTTTAACCTCTTCTTTTTTGTGCGTTTCCTTTTCCGGCTTCACTTCAGGAAGCTCTGGTAACTGCGGCAGTACCTCCAGTTCCGGCATTACATTCGGCATTACCGGATTGGCAGGTGGTGGAGCAGGCGCCGGGACCGGAACAGGCACCTCTGCTACCGGAGCAGGGGGAGTTGGCGTAACTGGAGCCGGGGGCTCCGGTTCTTTGACTCCCGTATATTCCTTACCTTCAGATGATAACTTTTCATGAGCAGCAATGTTGCCGGCACCCGAATTAGAAGTGCTGTTTCCTTGTGCGTGCATAGATGGAATATAAACTGTCTCCCCCACCAGCAGAGCATTCGGATTTTTCAACTGCGGATTGGCATTGATCATATCTTTTAAAGGAACTCCCCAGGCTTGTGCCAACTTCCATAACGAATCACCTTGCTGCACCTTGTGACTGTGGAGCACACCCTCCGGCTTCGGTGTTACTGGCTCTGCAGGGATTTTGACCTTCATGCCAATATCCAGCTTGTCGGGATTTGTGATTTGCGGATTAGCCGCGATCAATTTGTCCAGCGCTACATTGTATTTTTGGGACAGCAGATATAATGTGTCGCCTTTTTTCACCATGTGTATTTTCACAGGGAACTAACCTCCTAGACGTCATACTTGGGCAGTACATTCGCCCATACCGTTACTACATCCTATGCAGAAACCGGGCTAATGACATCAACTAAACAAAAAAAATCCTCCTGTCTCCAAAATCCCCATACACCAGTATGCAGAATTTTATCGGACAAGGAGGATTCCTGTTCCATATGTTATGCAATTCTAACTTAAGATTCCCAAACTTTATATCCATCTTTGTCAACAATCTGACGGAATGCTTCCAGCAGTCTCAGCGTTACCGGACCTGCTACCCCCGTGCCAATCGTTCTTCCATCCACTTCATATGCAGCGATAACTTCTGCAGCTGTCCCGGTGAAAAAGACTTCGTCTGCGATATACACATCATGCAGGGTGAATGGCACTTCTTTTAATTCAAGCTCCAGTTCGCCACATAGATCGATAATCGCTTGACGTGTAATCCCTTCAAGTGCTCCGAGATAACAAGGCGGCGTGTACACTACACCATTTTTGATGATGAAGATGTTATCACTTGAACCCTCAGTAACGTAACCTTGGGAGTTCAGCATGATTGCTTCACCAGCACCTGAATAGTTAGACTGGATTTTAACCAGGATGTTATTCAGATAGTTCAACGATTTAATTTTCGGATTCAATGCGTCCGGGATGTTCCGGCGTTGGGATACCGACACGGCTTTCAATCCAGTAAGATACGCTTCCTCGGGATAGATCGCCAATTGCTCCACGATGATGATTACGGATGCCTTAGGGCAACGTAACGGGTCCAACCCCAGATTACCAGGGCCGCGCGATACAATAAGACGAATATAACCATTACGCATATCATTGCGGCGCACCGTTTCAGCCATGACTTCCAGCATCTCATCAATGGACAGCGGAATGTTCAAACTGATGGATTTCGCCGAATCATACAAACGATCCAAGTGGGCCTTACATCTGAAAATATTTCCATTATAGATCCGAATACCTTCGAAAATCCCGTCTCCATACAAAAATCCATGATCATATACCGAAACGGTTGCGTTCTCCTTGGTCACATACTGACCATCCAAATAGATCCATTGTTCTGCCACCGATGACTGCACCTCCATAAAATATCCATTCACTGTACTCCGAAACGTTATTAACCCGTCCATTGTACACCAAAATGACAAACCCTTACTTGTCCACCTACCCAGAATTATGACAACCTTCCAACAATCACAACCACCATCAGGTCAATTATCTCGAAGGATATGTATAACAAGGATAGCTACCCAGAACGCGCACCTGACAATTCAATGCTTCAATCTCTGCCATGGCTGCGGTAAGCAATACCGAATCGACTGTTTCCACAACATCAATGTAAAAATAGTAACTGCCCAATCGTTTCTTCGTTGGACGAGATTCGAGACGGGTCAAGTTCAGCTTCCGCCATGCAAAAGCTGATAATACCTGATGCAACGCACCCGGTGCATCTTCTGGCAATGTCACCAGCAAGCTGGTTTTTACATGATCCGGTTCACGTGGAATGTTCACAGGTTCATGGCCGATGAGCACAAAACGGGTGTAGTTGTTGTCATGATCTGTAACCTTTTCAGCCATAATATCCAGACCATGCTTCTGAGCAGCAAGCTTGGTACCGATCGCCACCCAGCCCTTACCCGGATTTTTTTTCACAATTTCTACAGCTTCGGCTGTACTGTTCACACCTTCAAGGTCCGCCCCAGGCGAATGCAGCCGAATAAAATTCTGACACTGCGGAATAGCCACAGGGTGAGACATGATCTTGGTAATTCTACCGAAATCATACTCGCCACTCTCTGCCTTAAATTCCGAGCCATGTCCAATAACATTCTGGATGGATGGGTATACCCACTCTGCTTGCATCGGAATATCTACTTCATTCACAAGCCAGTCCATATGAAGACTAACGGAGCCTTCAATGGTATTTTCAATCGGAATGACACTGTATTGCGCAATCCCGCTATCCGTTGCTCTAAACACATCCGAAATCAGCTTGGAATGAAGCAAATCTAATGGTTCTCCGTTGAAAAGGAAATCAATTGCCTCATGAGAGACTGAGCCTTCAGGTAATACTGCAATTCGTTTCATGCATTAACTTCCCCTTTGATTCTGTCCAGAAAAGGACGTTCGTCTTGATCAGGCAGCACGGTTACACCGTCCAAATCCGGATCGAGCCACAGTGCAGAAGCAGATATGCCCTCCCGCTCCATAGTGTCCAGCAAATATTGTTCCAATCCCGCTTTTCGGGTGTCATGACGATCTACCAAAGTCAATACAGTCGGTCCAGCTCCGCTCAGGGCAGCTCCCAACGCTCCATGATCAACAGCATGTTCCAATATCTCAGCCATGCCTGGCACCAATGATGCCCGATATGGTTGGTGAATTCGATCTGACATCGCCTTTTGAATCATATCCAGTCGTCCACTCGCCAAAGCGGCAACGAGCAGTGAGGATCTGCTAATGTTATGCACCACATCAGACATGCCAAATTGCTCTGGAATTACATTCCTTGCTTTTGAAGTAGACAGCTGGAATTCAGGTACAATAACCAAAGCCTGCAGATCCTGGTGTGGTTCAATACGTATATGATCTACCTGTTGACCATTCCATGCAGCCGTAATAATACCGCCATACAGAGATGCTCCAACATTATCAGGATGCTTCTCGAGGGATGTGGCCATATCCAGAAGCTTCGCATCGGATAAAGGAGCACCAATTAATGCATTCGCTGCTGCCAATGCACCAACGATGGCTGATGCACTGCTCCCGAGTCCCCGCGTAAGCGGAATATCCGAATACATGGAAATCTCCAATTCAGGGACGGATACCCCAGCTTCATTGAATACCATCTGTGCCACTTCGTAAATCAAATTCGATTTATCTGTTGGCAGGCCTGTCAAATGATTGCCGTGAAGATGAAATGTTGTCTGCTCGGCAGGTTTCATTTCCAACCAGGCATACAAAGACAATGCCATGCCCAGGGTATCAAACCCCGGACCGAGATTGGCTGTGCTTGCAGGTATTTTTACGGTTACCTTTTCACGCAAACTCATACAGATTGCTGCTCCAGTTGTGCAATGGCCGCCATTACCGCTTCTTCCGTATCTTCAACAACAAGTGGCTCAGTCGCTACTGTTTTGATCGCAATATTAGGATCTTTCAGGCCATTACCTGTCAGTACACAAACTACAGTCTCTCCGCCTTTAAAGTACCCTTCACTCTTCAGTTTGTATACACCGGCAAGGGAAGCCGCAGAAGCAGGTTCAGCAAAAATTCCTTCCCGAGAAGCAAGTGTTCGATACGCTGTCAGGATTTGTTCATCCGTTACATAGTTGATCTGTCCACCAGATTCCTCAGCTGCAGCTACCGCCGTTTTCCAGCTCGCCGGATTACCGATTCGAATTGCTGTTGCTACCGTTTCAGGTTCAAGGATCGGCTCACCTTTGACAATGGCCATCGCACCTTCTGCTTCGAAACCAACCATACGTGGAAGCGTGCTGGACTTGCCTGCCTCTTTATATTCTTTGAAACCTTTCCAATAAGCCGAGATATTACCCGCATTACCGACTGGAATAGCCAGAACGTCAGGCGCTTCGCCAAGTTGTTCAATGACTTCAAACGCTGCTGTCTTCTGTCCTTCAATCCGGAACGGATTCACAGAGTTTACAAGCGTGATCGGATGTTTGGCTGTGATCTCACGCACAATCTCCAGTGCACGGTCAAAGTTACCATTAATCGCGATCACCTTAGCTCCATAGATCATGGCTTGGGCCAGTTTACCCAGTGCAATGTTGTTATTCGGGATCAGTACGATACAATTGAGGCCACCACGTGCGGCGTAGGCCGCTGCAGCTGCTGACGTATTACCTGTGGATGCACACATGATCGTACGGCTGCCCTCTTCCATAGCTTTGGCAACAGCCATAACCATACCGCGGTCTTTGAAAGATCCCGTAGGGTTCAAACCTTCGTATTTGAAGTAAACATTCAAACCGAGTTCCTCAGACAGATTCTCTGCATGAATCAACGGTGTATTTCCTTCCTGAAGCGTAAGCAGGGGTGTATTTTCATTAACTGGAAGGTGCTCTCTGTACGTTTGCAAAAGTCCTTGATATCTCATTGTGGGTAAACTCCTTTATGTTTTAATAATCTGAAATGATGACCTGTTGAACCGGATATGATTAACTTGTACGTTATAACTGAAATAATTGAGATGCCGTATGGGATAAGGACAATTATCCTTCGACCCGGTAGACACTCTTAATGCGGCGAATGACGCTGAGTGATTCAAAATGTTTTAACACTTTATCCATGCTTGCCTTACTTGCATTATGTGTAACGATAATGATCTCGGCATCCGGGTTGTGCTCATTCGGCTGTTGAACAACCGACGCCAGACTGACATCATATTCTGCGAAAATTTGTGTAATTTGTGCCAATACACCGGCTTTGTCGTCTACGTGTAGTAAAATAAAGTTTTTCGACACGATCTGCTCGTCGCTTTGTAGTCGCTTAATCTTATAAGGCACAATTGCTTTGAGACCGTTCACGCCAAGTTTAAGGTTTTTGGTAACCGCCACAATGTCAGCTACAACCGAAGTTGCCGTTGGGAGTTCTCCCGCACCCGCACCGTAGAACATCGTCTCCCCTACAGCTTCACCGTGTACATATACTGCGTTGAACACACCGTTGACTGAAGCAATCGGGTGATTCTGTCTAACCATTGTCGGCTGAACGCTGATCGTGATCTCATCGCCAATACGGTCCGCAATACCAAGTAACTTCATCTCATAGCCCAATCTTTTGGCATACATAATGTCTTCACGAGTTACGGAGGATATTCCTTTAACGGTCACATCCTTCAACTCCACATTGGTGCGGAAACCGAGTGTACTCAAGATCGCCATTTTGCGAGCTGCGTCAAGTCCCTCCACATCGGAAGTTGGATCCGATTCGGCATATCCCAGAGCCTGTGCTTCAGCCAGCACTTCTTCATAGGATGCACCCTCCTGACTCATTTTGGTCAGAATAAAGTTCGTTGTTCCGTTCACAATCCCCATAATGCGGGTAATCCGGTCAGAAGAGAAACCTTCAATCAGCGTACGAATGATCGGAATCCCTCCAGCAACACTCGCCTCATAGAACACGTCACATTGTTTTTCCTGTGCCTTCGCCAAAATCTCTGTACCATGAAGTGCCATGAGATCTTTGTTTGCTGTTACGATATGCTTCCCACGTTCCAACGCTTCAAGAATATACTCCTTCGTCTGATCAATGCCGCCCATGACTTCAACGATGACATCAATATCCGGATGACGAATGACTTCCCAAGGATCTTCCGTAAGCTTGGCACGGTCTACAGCAATAACACGTTCTTTCTCTGTATTTTTCACTGCGATCTTCTCGATGACAATCGGCGATCCAACCTGACTGCTCAGATCCTCCTGATTCCCTTCCACAATGCGAACGACTCCCGTTCCGACAGTTCCCAGACCCAACAATCCGACTTTTACTGGTTTCACTAACGATCTACCCCCTAATGTCTATTCTTGTCCGTCAGTCCTGTATGTTAAAGCCTAATTACCCTTGGCCTACAATACGTGTGCGTCTTACTCCAGGCATATCTTGCATTCGATCCAGCATTTCACCAATTTCGCCATGAAGATGTGTTGTTTCCACCGAAATGACAACATTGGCTCTTCCCTGAAGCGGGATACTCTGATTAATCGTGAGTACATTAGCTCCATAACCAGCTACATGTCCAAGCACACGAGACAAGATCCCTGACTGATGCTCCAGATCAATGGAGATCGTTACAATTCTCTCGCGCTCAAGCTGGTTGATCAGATGAATCCCATCCTTGTACTTGTAAAAGGCACTCCGGCTTAATCCGACCTGTTCAACCGCCTCATGCACTGTTTTAACATCACCAGAAGCCAGTAGTTCTTTTACCTGCATGGTCTTCACCACTGCCTCTGGTAAAATATCTTCCCGTACTAAATAATAGCGTTCGTTCACAGAACGTCCTCTCCTCAAAGACTCATGTATTCATATAGTGGACATTATATAGGATCTATGACAAAAGGGCAATACATGACACGCCTATTTTTTGAAATACGTTCCTCACAGTATACAAGTTTATCCCTCTCCTATGTCAGGAAAAAACAAAAAAAAACGCAGAGTTGCGGGTCAACTTCCCACTTCTCTGCGTTCCTATATCGATCTGTCTCTCCACGGAAGACAGCTACTTAGTAGTAACTGCTGCCTTCCACGAATTCGAATTCAAAGTCTCCAATACGCACGATGGTGCCTTCTACAGCTCCGCGCTTACGTAACTCAGCGTCCACACCCATATAACGCAGTGTACGTGCGAGTTTCAGTATAGCTTCATGTGAGTTCAGTTGCATCCGTTTCATCATGCGGTCAATCTTGGCACTTTCGACAACGAACATTTCGTTCTCACGCACAATTTTGAAACCATCGTCTTCTTTTTTGTCCAGACTGTATACTTTACGTTCAGATACATCTGCTACCTCTTCAACCACACGCTCGTCTGGAACCTGATCCAGCAGATCAGCTGCACGATACAGAAGTTCTTGAATCCCTTTCCGGGTCAAGGATGAAATTGGCATCACTTCAATATCCGGTTGAACTTCACGAACTTGCTGTAAAAATTGCTCCAGGTTCGCTTCAGAGTCTGGCATATCCATCTTGTTAGCTGCTACAATTTGCGTTCTCTCGGCGAGAAGTGGATTGTACAACTTCAATTCGTCATTGATTTTCTGCCAGTCTTCAAAAGGATCGCGTCCTTCTGAACCCGACATATCTACGACATGAACAATAATACGAGTACGCTCGACGTGACGCAGGAACTCATGTCCCAGTCCGACCCCTTCATGCGCACCTTCAATCAATCCAGGCAGATCGGCCATGACAAAGCTTCGGCCTTCTCCTACACCGACTACACCCAGATTCGGTGTAATGGTTGTGAAATGGTATGCACCGATCTTTGGCTTGGCTGACGAAACGACAGAAAGCAATGTGGATTTCCCGACACTCGGGAAACCAACCAGACCAACATCTGCCATAACTTTCAGTTCGAGTACGATGTAACGCTCTTGTCCTTCTTCACCGTTCTCAGCAAGTTCAGGTGCGGGATTGTTCGGTGTAGCAAATCGGATGTTACCCCGTCCGCCCCGACCACCACGAGCAATAACAACCTGTTGACCGTGACGTGTCATATCCGCCAGTACTTCTCCACTGTCTTCATCCAAGATGATCGTTCCTGGTGGAATGCGCACAATCATATTCTCCGCGTTTGCACCATGCTGACTTTTATTACGTCCCTTCTCACCACGTGGGGCCTTGAAGTGACGCTGGTAACGGAAATCCATCAACGTACGCAAACCTTCATCCACGCGGAAAATGATGTCAGCTCCTCTGCCTCCATCGCCCCCGGCAGGTCCGCCGTTTGGTACATACTTCTCACGACGGAAAGAAATAATTCCGTCCCCTCCGTCTCCGGCTTTTACATAAATCTTCGCTTTATCTACAAACATTGGTTAACCCCTTCTTCCTATATTCCACACGGCATTCTGAATTGTATAAACGTATCCTCAGACGGAAACTGCTCCGTTCTGACTTTTTTTCCTTTGAGTACGGCAGTAAGCTGCCGCAGTGTTTCCGGATCGGGTGTTTGATCCCCGTCCAGTCGGACAACCACATCTCCATGATCCTGTCCGAAGTTCAAGGTCAGTTTGCGAACCTCTCCCCAAGAAGACCGGCCGCCGCCATATTGATAGGCCCTGATTGCATCCGCAATCGCCCCGGTAAGTGACTCGCCATCCTCGGGAGAGACCAGAGCACTAAGCTGCAACTCATCTTCTATTTCCACATGCAAGTCCAGCGCGATTCCACTGGCGCGAAAAGACTGAAGATAAAATACGAGGGAAGGAATACCTAATCTGGAGATTCGGCTTTCTTCTGTAACCCGCTCTTTTATTCTTTCCACACATTGCAAGGATTTATCAAGTTTGCCCAGCCGAAGATATCCATATAACACCTGAAGGTCGTTCATCCAGTCGTGTCGATGATGATTTAATGAAGCAATTGCTGTTTTTTCCATGGATTGTATGATGGCTCTGCGTTCCGCCTCCGCCTGTTTCTTCATCGCATTCACAGAAATGAGCAATACTGCGACGGACCACAATGCGCACACGACGCTTGAGATCATCGCCGGATACAACATAACGAAAACCAAAGGAATCAGAAGTGAACATGCCGCAATCCACGGCACTCTTTTCCAAGATTTCATGGCTTCTCCCCGTTCTACAAAACTCGGTTGGTATACACCCACCGTAACCAAGTATAACATGTCTTTTCTGCCAGTTCATTATCGAATAACCGTTGAATACAAAAAACCTTCGGCAAAAATGCCGAAGGCTCCTTAGGCGGAATGCCGATATTACGCTTCTACTGCAGCTGCTACAGGAGCAACATTAACAGGATAGATGCTTACTTTTTTGCGATCGCGTCCCCAACGTTCGAATTTTACAACGCCGTCGATTTTCGCGAACAAAGTGTCATCTTTACCGATGCCAACGTTAGTTCCTGGGTGAATTTTCGTTCCGCGTTGGCGAACGAGAATGCTACCACCAGTTACAGTTTGACCATCAGCACGTTTAACACCCAGACGTTGAGCATTACTGTCACGTCCGTTCTTCGTGGAACCTACACCTTTTTTCGATGCGAATAACTGAAGATTTAATTTCAACATGATTGGTTGTCCTCCTTCTTTGCTTATTTGAATTGCTGTATTTTAATATACTTCCCGTATGACTCTGCAATATTAGAGAGCATAACCACCATGGATTCGAGTAACAATTGTACCTGGGACCAGGTTTCCCCTCTCTCTAACATAGGTAAAGAACCGCTTAAAAAGCCATTCTTCATCTTGGCATCCATTTCGACACCGGTCAATGTTTCAATCGAGTTCACCGTACCCACTGTAACAGCGGATACCCCGGCACATACGATGTCTTCTCCCCGCTTGGCAAAATTAGCATGCCCTTCAATGGAAAAACGTTCGATGTTCCCGTCCTCATCACGAAAGATTTGAACGATAATCACTTATCGCACCTTCTTTACGCTTTGATTGTTTCGATAGTTACTTTAGTGTACGGTTGACGGTGACCTTGCTTCACATGGTAGTTCTTTTTAGGTTTGTATTTGTATACGATAACCTTTTGTCCTTTGCCATGTTTCTCCACTTTAGCCGTTACAGTAGCTCCGGAAATCAATGGTGTACCTGCTGTCAAACCTTGATCGTTAGATACAGCCAGGACACGGTCGAACGTTACGCTTTCGCCATCGTTCGCAGTCAATTTCTCGATGAACAGAACATCGCCCTCTTGGACTTTGTACTGTTTGCCGCCTGTTTCAATAATTGCGTACATTTGCCTTGCACCTCCTCATGTCTCAGACTCGCCCGTTCTCAGGTGACAGTATCCTTGCGGAACTGTTCTTATACCCGGCCAGTGCGGTTACAGCATGTGCAAGACCATTAGGCTAAACACATACTTGAAGATTATATCACGCAATATATCAAAAATCAATGCAAAGGTGAAATATATCTTTTTCCCGTACCATGGCAGGAAGAACACGGCTCCACATAGGGTAACGTACTTTCTTCTCGCACTTTCTTACGGGTAAGTTCGAGCAACCCCAGCTTGGTCCAACCCATTACAAACGCTTTGGTCCGATCCTTCTTGAGCTCACCCTCCAAGGTTGCCGCGACTTCATGCCGATTCGAGGCTTCCTCCATATCAATGAAGTCGACAATAATCATGCCACCGATATCTCGTAGGCGCATTAGACGGGCAATCTCCACTGCTGCCTGTATGTTGGTCTCAGTCACGGTCTCTTCCAGACTGTCACCGCCAGCTCCCGTATACTTCCCCGTGTTCACATCCACAACTGTCAGAGCCTCGGTATGATCAATAACAATGTATCCGCCTCCGGGCAACCACACTTTCCGGGCAAAATCCTTATTCAACTGTTCCTGCACACCATAGGCAGCAAAGATGGATTCTGTTCCCCGATACACCTGTACTTTGGGTTGATGACCAGGACTAATCTCTTCCAGCAATGCTTTTACCTCACGGGCTTGCCCTTCACTATCAGTGATGACTTCGTCACTCCCTGGCGTATACACATCTCTGATGATTCGCTGTACCATGCTATGATCCCGATGCAAGAGGCTTGGTGAAGGCAAACTGTCCGCTTTTTCACGAATCAGATACCACTGCGCGCGTAATGTTTCCAAGTCCGACTTAATGGCTTCATGCTGCTCTTCTCCAGATACGGTCCGAATAATAAGTCCTTCTTCATCCCGCCTCAGTTGCTCCCCAAGTGCCTTAAGACGGGAACGATCCCCTTCACGGGCAATTTTCTTGGATACCGCTACATAGTCAGCAACAGGCATGTAGACAAGCCAACGGCCCGGGAGTGAATAATGAGTCGTCACCCGGGCTCCCTTGCCTCCTACCGGTTCTTTCAGAACCTGAACAATGACTTCCTGACCCGGGCGAAGCAACTCCGAGATGGAAGGCTTCACCTTGGGCTGTTTCTCCAGATGGGGATGCAACACATCGTCCACATAGAGGAACGCATTCTTTTTCTGACCAATATCCACAAAAGCAGCTTGCATACCTGGTAACACATTCACGACCCGTCCCTTGAAAAAGGAACCCAGCAGTCCACGATCACGTGTACGCTCTGCCGTAAATTCCACAGCTTTGCCTTCTTCCAGAAGCGCCATTTGCATGAGGTTATGTTCATTATGTACTATCATTTGTTTCATGGCTTCACCTCTAGAAGACAATTCAAATCATCCACATCCATTTCAGTATCTTTTCAATTCTCATTGTACATATATTAACCCATTTCAGAACAGGTCCACCAGAACACTACAATTTATCACTATTTTGTTGAAAATAGGAACCGATTATCCGTTGCTCAGGCAAGACGGCCATAATTCGCCCCTGTCTGTTCATCACGTATACCATATGGTATCTTTCTCTCTTTAATAGACGCAAAATAGTGTCCAAAGGTTTCGCCGGAAATGAGATTATTGGCTGCGCCAAACTGCCAGTAGCCGCGTGACGAGCGAACGCACCCTCTCGATTCATGAGAAAACGGATGAAGCGATAGGGCACATTTCGGTAATCCGTTACGTTGGAATAGAACAAAAAAAGGCCGATTAACAGAATGTTGAGCGGTAGGCCGTAGTCGCCAGTAAACCATCGGCTGATAGCATATAAAATAAGCCCTACGCTACACAGAATGCTAATTCTGTAAGTCCACATTAATGTTGTATAGTAGGGTGCCCACAGACTGACAAGTGCCTGAACAATTTTACCTCCATCCAGAGGAAGTACAGGCAGCAGATTAAAGAGGGCAATGAGCAGGTTCCCCTGAATGATATAGTTGAGAAATACCGGATCGCCCAGATTGCCATACTGCAACAGCATAACCACGCCAACCATCAGGATGTTTTGTAATGGACCAGCCAGAGCAATCATGATTTCCCGGTAGGCCGTAATCGTACCTCCATCTTCGATAACCGCTACTCCTCCAAAAGGGAGCATCTGGATCGACAAGACACGATAGCCCAGAAGGGCAGCAGCCGCAGCATGTCCACATTCATGAATGAATACGATGGCAAACAACGTAATAAGTTCAATGAAATGTCCAGTCAGAAGGGAGGCCATCATAATAATTACAAAAAACGGATGAAACGTAATGCGGACTCCCCACACCCTAATCAAGAGCAACAACTTCCGCCGGGTCTACGTACTCCTCCCCCTCTTTGACTGCAAAATAGAGCGTGGCCGGTTGCTCACCACCCGTAGCCTTGAGACTCCCCACCGGATTCCCCGCTTCCACCCAATCATTCACGCTCACTTCACTTTCGTTCAGACGACCGTATATTGCCGTGAAATTGCCTGTATGCTGGATGACAACTGTGAATCCACTAACTGCATCGCCGATAACCTCCATGACACGCCCCGCATCAGAACTTGCGACCTGTATAAGTTCTGCACCTGCGGCATCCGGAACGATCTCAATTCCCTTCATGCTCAGCGCGAATGGCTGAACCACTGTGCCTGAGATCGGTTTGCCCAGTAACTGCCGAATACCTGAACCATTGACAGCATCCGTCGTATGACCGAGGACCGGAAGAAATGAAGGCGTTCCTCCAAAATGCCGTTCATACCAAGCCGCTGCTGAGGCAAAATCCATATCCCGATGGAGTGCATCCGCAATTACTGTTTTGGGTGAGGTCGTCCACGATGTATCCAACTGAAACAGACCCCATACTCCGCCAAATATCAAAGCGCTAATGACCGTCCGTTTGAGAAGTGACTTGAACAGGTTGAATCTCGAATGCCCCCCTGGAACAAAATGACCATTCTCTTTTTTCCACAACCATTCCGGATCTCTTTCCTGTATCCCTTCACTAGGCGTAAATGGTTTTGGGTGTATGATCTCATTCTTGTCCAACAGTGAACCTAATTTCTGCTCCTGTAAGACCTCCACAGTGGCACCATCCATCAGTCGCCGAATGCGTTCCTCTCGTCTCTGCTTGATTCTGAGTTTCGTGTTCATGGAATGTCCTCCCGCCGAGGCTTGTTTACTACATCCTATGAAGAGGTGCTTGATAATATGAACAAGCCTACCCGCAGGTAACAAAAAAAAGCCGGGCTATAAGCCACGGCTGTCATGTAATTGCTTTATGAATAAGTTCGTTTAACGAGTTAACCCATTCCGAAGAACTTTTTGAAACGAGTGAAAGCTCCCTTTTTCTGCTCCAGCTGCATTAATGGGACCGTATCTCCCAGAATGCGTCGTGCGATATTTCGATACGCAATCGCCGCAAGTGAATCCGGATTCATGACCGTAGGTTCTCCTGAATTGGCAGCTTTGATGACCAGTTCATCATCAGGCACAATGCCAATCAGGTCAATATTAAGTACTTGTAAAATACCATCGATATCTAACATGTCACCCGATTTAACCATATTATTGCGAATTCGATTCACCACCAACTTTGGTGATTGAATGTGCGAACTCTCCAGCAGGCCGATGACACGATCCGCATCACGTACTGCAGCATTTTCCGGTGTAGTGACCACGATGGCCTGATCTGCTCCTGCTACCGCATTTTTGAAACCCTGCTCTATGCCAGCTGGGCAATCAATAATGACGTACTCAAAATCTTTTTTCAATTCAAGGATAATATCCTTGACCTGTTCTGGCGACACTGAGTTTTTGTCTCTCGTCTGCGCAGCAGGCAACATATATAATTCTTCGAAACGCTTGTCTTTGACCAAAGCCTGATTCAGACGGCAGCGGCCGTCCGCAACGTCGCACAGATCGTAAATAATACGGTTTTCGAGTCCCATGACGACATCCAAATTACGAAGGCCGATATCGGTATCTACCAGACAAACCTTTTTGCCGAGCAGCGCCAGCGCTGTCCCGATGTTTGCCGAGGTGGTTGTTTTACCCACGCCGCCTTTACCCGAAGTGATCACGATCGCCTCTCCCATGAGCTACACTCCTTTAAACACATTAAAATCTCGGCGTAACCGAACGATATTGCTCATTTTGTCTATCTGCATCTGATTGTCCTGTAAGTAAGCAAATTCCATTCCGGTCTCTCGGCTCTCCCATTCATCGGGAGGACGACTGATGATATCCGCAATCCGTAGCTGCGTCGGTGCAAATACCGAAGCGGCAATGATCGCTTCCTCGTCCCCGCCAATTCCGGCATGAGCCATACCTCTGAGTGAACCCAACACATATATATCTCCGGTACACGTCACTGTGCCCCCCGGATTGATATCCCCAAGAAACAGGAGATTTCCTTCATGATGAAGCACCTGACCTGAACGCACCATACCACACATGGTTACAATCGGCGGCGGTCCTTTAACCTCCGGTTGGAGTGCAGGTGAGTCGATGGATCGAATAAGCAAATTCCCTTTTTGCTTCAATATATCGAGGATTGCTTCTTTCTGGTCCTCTGTCACTTCGCGGGCACCCAACTTGATATCCACATGAACAATCGGTCCGGTCAAAATATTTTGATGGCTGTGTTCCAGCTTATAGCGGAGCTCATAGAGCAATTCCTCGAATTCACATTGATCGTCCAACAGGAAAACCAGGCCGTCTCGGATGCCTTTAATCGTTACGTGATTCGATTTTACCGTCATAAGCCTGTCCCTCCCATCTCATTACATTTCGTGCCCGGGGCCCCAAGTTCCTGCTTTGCGCTCCATAAATGTATTTAGGAAGCTTCTTCTGTCTTGCTCCGTCTCTTGCCGATCCGCTCCAGTTGTTTCCGAAGCGGGACATATATGATCAAGGCAAACACAAAATGAATGAACAAATTAGGAATCATGTATTCAATCAACGCCCAGTCAAAGGTCACGTGGTTAAGTTGGAAGAGCTTGTACAGGAAAAATAGCATGGTGTCATTAAGCAGACTTCCCAAAATGACAACCGATACCATAACCGGCAAGGGTGCACGAGGTGCTTGAAAAATGAGTCCCATCATGTATGCCGATAATCCCATCGAGAATCCATAAGGTCCAATCATCTCGCCGTAGAATACAACGTCATGCAATAGTCCAAAAAATATACCGAGTACTAGTGCCGTATGACGATGATGATATACAGCGATAAACAAAATTACGATATAGACCAGATTGGCAGAAATACGCATGTGCCAGCCAGAAGGGATAAGCAGCGGCAAAATTGTGCCTTCCGCAATGAACAAAACGAATAGTAACAGGAACAAAACTTGCTTGCGCGTTACCATTATTCTTTTACCTCAGGCGGGATAATGACAATCAGCTCTTTCCAGTCAAGGAAGCTGGCATATGGCTCAATTGTAGCTGTTTTGGTTAAACCATACTCACTTTTCTCGACACTCTTCACTTTACCAATCCGCATGTACTTCGGAAAATTGTTAATAATTCCGGAGGAGATAATCTCATCATCCTTTTGGATATTAGAATCTTCTGAGATTTTGGTCATTTTGAGCATGCCCGTCTTCGGATCATAACTCTCTATCATACCAAACACTTTATCTTTACCCACCGCCGTTGCTGCAATGGCATTAGATGTCGGATCGTTGGCGTCCATGGACGTTAACAGATTAACCGTTGATGTATATGAGCTGACATGACTGATCACGCCGACCAGCCCTTCCTGGGAGGTAACGGCCATCCCCGGCTTGATTCCCGCATTTTCACCGATATCAATGTTAATGGTTCTGCTATTTGGATCCGAATTGGCACTGATAACCTGAGCAATTCGTGAACCGTAATTATAGCGATTCTTCTGTTCTTCTGTGAAATTGAGCGCTTTCTGAAGTTGCTCATTCACTTGCTCCATATCATTGTATTTCAGCCGATCCCGGGTATAGTGACCCATCGCGATGCGAAGCTCTTCATTCTCATCATATACCGTACGCATGTTCGCTACATCTTTGAAAAAGCCCGCTACATAGGAAGCGGGCTTGTAAAATACGTATTGTACAAATCCAACTGAATCCTTCAGGAATTTCTCCGGCCAGGATAGAGTGGTTCGCGGACTGAGCGTAAAGCCCATTAACGCGATAAATGTAACAAGGCCCACCAGCAAAACAAAAAGTCTTTTGTTGCCTAGCAGTTTAAACAGTTCGAACACCCTCTAACATCCATATTCTCTTCCGAGCCATGCCCGGCGGGGAGACTGTCAGACCTGTAGTCCCTGCGAGAATATCAGCCGATCCTCCCCTGTTAAGCGGGTAATAGCTCATCCCCGGGGTTAACCGGGTCCTCTATAAAGATATCTTGCCACTTGGTCGCTATGCCAAGTTAGGCAAATACCAATTAACGTTTGGAACGAACTGCCGAACTGCTTCTGCTTTTGAACAAATGAATATTCTCTAGCGCTTTACCTGTTCCGATTGCTACACAATCCAGCGGATTCTCAGCCACAATGACAGGCATTCCTGTCTCACCAGCGAGAAGCTTGTCCAGGTTACGAAGCAATGCCCCACCACCTGTAAGAACGATACCCCGATCCATGATATCGGCAGCAAGTTCTGGCGGGCATTTTTCCAGTGTTACTTTTACTGCTTCAACAATTGCATTCACCGTATCAGCCAGCGCTTCACTGATCTCGTCCGAAGTAATCGTAATAGTCTTCGGCAGACCTGTTACAAGGTCACGTCCACGAATTTCCATCGTTTCTACTTGTTCCAATGGCATAGCTGATCCAATATCCATCTTCAATTGCTCTGATGTACGCTCACCGATCATCAGATTGTATTGGCGTTTGATGTACTGGATAACGGATTCATCCATCTCGTCACCTGCTACACGAACTGAACGGCTCGTAACAATACCACCAAGTGAGATAACAGCCACTTCCGTTGTGCCGCCACCGATATCTACAACCATACTACCCGTTGGTTCCCATACAGGCAGATCTGCACCGATTGCAGCTGCAAAAGGCTCTTCAATTGTATAGGCTTCACGTGCTCCAGCCTGTTTGGTTGCATCTTCAACCGCACGTTGTTCTACTGCCGTGATCCCGGATGGTACACATACCATCACGTTTGGATGACGCTGGAACATAGAGCGTTGTTTCTGCGCTTCACGGATGAAATATTTGATCATCGTTGCCGTTGTATCGAAATCGGCAATAACGCCATCTTTCATTGGACGAATGGCACGAATGTTACCTGGTGTACGTCCAATCATTTTTTTAGCGGCTTCACCTACTGCCTCGATGCTATTTGTATCTGTCCGTATAGCGACAACCGAAGGTTCGCGCACCACAATTCCTTTTCCTCGTACATAAACCAACGTATTTGCTGTCCCCAAGTCAATACCCAAATCTTTCGTAAAACCACCAAACATAACATAATCTCCTTTTCTGCCTCATATAGCCGCTCCATTCTGATCCAGAGCGTAATAATTTTATTCCCACGCAATACGTGGAGCTAATATTCGCATTTGTTTTTTTGCATTTGTAAAGTGAACCTATCTTTTACGGACAACGCCGTTAACATTCATAGGAAAACATCAACGCCAACCATTATATTATACTAAGCCCTTCTCCTTCAAACTTACGTACGTTCCATCTCCGATAATAATATGATCAAGCACGTCAATGCCAACAATACCGCCTGCTTCAATCAGTCTCTTGGTTATTTGGATATCCTCTGGACTGGGCGTAGGATCACCACTGGGATGGTTGTGTGCGCACACAATCGATGCGCTGCTGCATTTGATGGCAGCCCGGAACACTTCACGTGGATGTACAATCGAAGCGTTAAGGCTGCCCATGGAGAGTGTTTCCTGGGCAATAATATGATTTTTGCTATTCAGAAAAAGACACACAAAATGTTCTTTTTGCAAGTAACGCAATTGTTCGATCAGGATATCAGCTGCATCACGCGGTGTACGTATTGAGGTCGACTGTGTGAGTCTGCTCTTGGCAATCCGATGACCCAGCTCAATGCCAGCTTTCAATTGCACAGCCTTGGCATTACCGATCCCTTTCATCGTGGTCAGTTCTTCCAGACTCAAATCCATCAACGAGCGAATGCCACCCGCTTCGGCCAGAATCCGCTGTGCCATATGCACCGCGGATTCCTGTCTTGTGCCTGTTCGAAGTAAAATTGCCAGCAATTCAGCATGGCTTAAGGCGCCCGCCCCGTATTCCATCATGCGTTCTCTCGGGCGTTCTTCCTGGGGGATGTCGCGCATCATGTATTGAGGCGACTCCATAAGTTCCCTCTTTTCATTTCACAACATTTGGCTTCATTCATGTTCGTGGCAACACATGTACGCCGAACCCATCCAACATATCACTTAGCAAAGATAGCGGCAAGCCAACCACATTAAAATAACATCCTTCGATACGATCGATCATTGAAGCACCAATGCCCTGAATGGCATATGATCCTGCCTTGTCTGAAGGCTCACCTGTCTGCACATAAGCACGGATGGTTGCATCAGACAGCTCTTTCATCGTTACATCGGTCTGGCGGTAATGAACTAACGACTGTCCATTGCCCGCATCAATACAAGCGACGCCCGTAAACACCCGATGTACGCGGCCCTGCAGCCGGGATAACATACGTTCAGCATCTGCTTCGTCTACAGGTTTGCCTAGAATCTCACCATCCAGAACAACAACGGTGTCACTACCAACAATAATGCCTTCCTGCTCGTGGCCTTCAAGCCCGCGATACACGGCAAGTGCCTTGCGCAAAGCAAGCTCCTGCACCGTCTGTTCAGGTGTCCACTCTGGTGGTGTGTCTTCATTGGCATGACTTGGTATTACATCAAACGCTAGGTGGAGTGATGCGATCAGTTCTTTGCGCCGAGGCGATGTGGAGGCCAGAATAATAGGGCGCTGTTGTGTGTTATCCAAAATGAACGGCTCCTTATGCCACGGCAACATCCTGTCCGGATCACGATAATAGATGTCACTGGTTTAATTTTTTTCGTCATAACTCGTCATTCTCCTACAGTCTGCGATACAGCCACACAGCGGCAATCATACCGATCAGACTCAGAAGGCTCATTTGAAATTGAAGTGAAATATCATAACTGATAATATCCAGATCAGCCTGCGGCGACCAACGTATGGTCGTGGCTTTCGTAAGAAAGGCTACTGCCTTAACAGGCTGCAGTGCCTTGGCGATCCACGCTCCGGCCATCCAGCCGAGCAGCAGAAACAGCAATAACATGCCGAAGTTTTTTTTCATCGGTAATCTTCCCTCGCCATTTTTTGACACCCACATTATTATACGGGGTTTTGTACGTCAATACAAACACAAATCCGGCAAGGGGAACTATTTCCAGTTCCTTGCCGGATGGGTATTTCCAAGCGTTGTTATGGGAAAGAGCATGTTACTGCTTTATCGCTTCAAGCCATTTTTTCTGCTGCAGTACATATTCCATCAGATCGGACTGCACGGACCACATGTGCACATCATCCGGGTTTTTGTTGTACTCTGCGATAGCCGTAATTGCACTGTTCATTGATTTCTCCATTCCGCCAATAATAGGTTGTACATCCGCGGTCAGGCCAGGTGTAAGACTATTCAATCCGGTCAGCCATGACTGGTGCTTATTTTGAATCGCGGTCATCGTTTCTGTAGAGACTGCTGCCGGAGCAGACTGACCCAGCTGCTGAATGGACAAGGTAGATAATTGTTCCACCAGTGCAGAACTGTTTGTGAAGAAAAGCTGCACATCCTCTTGCTTGCCACCGAATATAGCCGGATTGATCTCAGGGTTCACGATCTCCTTGACGTACAGTTCGACTCCCTGGGCTTTTAGCCTGGAGCTAAGTAGCTTGGCCTCTTCACGATCAGCCGAAATGCCTGCATATACTCGATTGCCATCTTCAGGATCAGAACCTGCGGCTATACCTGCCTGCGCCAGTTCAAGCTTCGCCTGCTCAGCTCGTTCAGGAGAACTGAACACGCCGTATTGAAGTGCATAATACGTGCTGCCAGTCGCCGCTGTCTGAAGCTGCTGCTCTGTACCTGCAGTTCCCTCCTGACCCGTCACAGTGGAAACTGCCTGATTGACGGGAAGAAGATCGCCTGGCTTGACGGCTCCTTCTTTATTAAAAAATGAAAGAATAACCATGCCAAAAAGTGCTCCGGTAACAAGTGCCCCAGTGACAGAACCAATCATTTTCCATCCCCTTGGAGGGCGATTGCGTTTATAGGAATAGTTCTCCGAATCTGCAAGCCAGTCGTGGCCCTGATCATCATGTGTATTGGACAGATCACGACGCTCTTCCTCCGGATTATCGGTGTGATTAACATAACCGGAACCGGAACGGTTCCCAAAATAATGGGTCTCATCCAAGTTCAAGTTCGAATCATGACTCACCCGCTCGTCAGGTTCAGGTACAGTAGAGCTTGTCAGCACCGTCTCTCCCCAGTCTCCGGGGATATCCTCAGGCGTCCATGATGGGGTTGTATTTATCTGCTTAGGTGTTAGCGGTTGATTATGCGGTAATTCTTCACTTAACGTCACCAATGGACTGGACGCGGATATCCTCTTGTTCTCAGGCTTGTCCGACTCATGATCTCCGAAGCGAAACGTCATTCTAGCATTGCTCACCCGTACCCTCTCCTTTGTCCCATTTATAACAGCTATATGCAGAGACTGGAGGTTACATTCCATATAACGCAAAAAAAAACGCCTGCTTCGTATCGAAGACAGGCGATTTCTCAATTGATTTATTTCAAACCTTTGGCAAGTGTATCGCCGACTTTCCAAATATCCCCTGCACCCATCGTAATCACAAGATCTCCTGGCTGCAGACGATGTTGCAGATCAGCTACAACTTCTTCTTTTGTAGGGAGGTAACGTGCAGAAGCATTACTGTTTTGAACGATCAGTTCAACCAGTCTGGCTGAGGTTACCCCTTCGATCTGTTTTTCGCCCGCAGGAGAATAGATATCCGTAATAAGCACCTCATCCGCTTCCGCAAAAGCACGACTGAATGCATCAAGCAGGAAGAACGTCCGCGTATAACGCTGTGGCTGGAATACCGCAATAATACGTTTGCCCGTTGCTTTGGCTGCACTAATGGTAGCTTCGATCTCAGTCGGGTGATGAGCATAATCATCAATGATCAGCATATCACGCGCCTCGCCCAATACCTGGAATCTGCGTTTGGCTCCGTGGAACTGGATGATAGCTGCCACAATCTTCTCAAATGGAATGCCTGCTTCCAGACAGGTAATCACAGTAGCCATCGCATTATAAACGTTATGCTTACCCGGCACTGATAATTCCACCGTGCCCATAGCAGTACCCTGATGATTCATCGTAAAGGAGATACGTCGATCGCCCAGTACAATATCCGTTGCCGTATAATCTGCAGCACGATCAATACCATAGGTTGTAATCCGTGACTTGAGTTCTGGCAAAATCGCTTGAACATTCTCGTCGTCAGAACACACAATTGCTGTTCCTTCCGGACGAATCTGGCTCAAGAACTGCACATAAGCCTTTTTGAGCTCCTCAAAATCACTGTTGTAATTCTCCAGATGATCTGCTTCAATATTGGTTACAATACCGAGCCATGGATGGTACTGCAAAAATGAACCGTCGCTCTCGTCCGCCTCAGCAACTACCCAGTCGCCCTGGCCTGCCTTGGCGTTGGTGCCCACATTCATGATCTCTCCGCCAATGATATATGTCGGGTCCGTATCACATTTATCCATAACAAGTGCAATCATGGATGAGGTGGTTGTTTTACCGTGAGCTCCAGCAACAGCCACACCTTTACGTTCGTTCAACAAACGTGCAAGCATCTGGGAACGATGCAGAATCGGAATGTTCAGCTCTGCAGCTGCTACCCGTTCCACATTATCAGCAGGCGCTGCCGTAGAGTAGACAACAAGGTCTGCTCCAGTGACGTGCTCTGCCGTATGTCCGATATATATTTTCGCCCCCTTGGCTGCCAACTTCTCGGTCAACTCCTGTGAAGCGACATCCGATCCGGTAACGGTGTATCCCATTTCCAACATAACTCTTGCGATGGCACTCATGCCATATCCGCCAATCCCTATAAAATGAACGTGTTCCGATGTATTTAACAAAACTTTCACCAACCTTTTTCAGAATCGGTTTGATGCAAAAGGGCTGCCCGCACATCCGCAATCAGGTACAGTGTGCCGGAGACCACCCCCAGATCTTCCGCTTCCGTCCGTGACTTCAATAGATCAAGTGCCTTTGCCCATTCGGGCTCGACGATGATTTCCAGTTCCTGCTTCGCAATGGCGGGACGTACCCGTTCGACAATCTGCAGCAATTCGGCTGCATCCATTTTGCGTCGGAAATCTGGCTCGGTCAGGATCAGCGTATCCACTAGTGGCAGTATATGCTGCAAATACGCTTCGTGATGCTTATTTGCCAACATACCCATCATCAAAATTAACTTGTTGTGTGGATAGACATCCGTAATGCTCTTGGCCAGTGACTCTGCCCCTTCCGGATTATGTGCTCCATCAAGCACAATTCGGGGTTCATCGACGACTTTTTCGAATCTTCCTGCCCAGAAAGCATTCTCCAGTCCAAGTGCAATATCGTTGTCATCCAGCATAAATGCCATGTATTGTCTAAGCAATTCAAGCACCATAAGTGCGGCCGCTGCATTGTCACATTGATGTGAGCCCTGCATGCGTATGCGAACGTCCAGGTCACGAAACGGGCCTGTAAAATGAAAAGATTGTCCGTTCTCATTGCTGTCCAGTCTATGATAAGAGAATTGATCTCCAGCCAAATACACGCTTGATTGAAGCTGCTGTGCTTTCTCCTGAATCACCTTCACAGCTTCGGGTTGAGTCGCGCAAGTCACAACGGGTACTCCCGGCTTGATAATACCTGCCTTTTCTCCAGCAATCTGCTCAATCGTATCTCCAAGCACATCCGTATGATCCATACCAATGTTGGTGATGACGGACACAACAGGTGCGACAATATTCGTTACGTCCATCCTTCCCCCTAGCCCCGTCTCCCATACCACAACGTCAGGGTAACACTCCTCTGCATAGTACAGAAGCGCGAGAGCCGTGGATACCTCAAACATCGTGGGTGATCCAAGCGGAGTGGAGGCCATTTCCATGACCAGTGGATGTAATCGATTCGAGAGCTTAAGCAGGATTTCTTCAGGAATATCCTCACCGTTGTATTGAAAACGGTTTGTAAACTTGGTGATATAAGGCGACGTAAAAGTACCCACATCATATCCAGCCTGAAGAAGCACTGACGTCAAAAAAGCGCAAGTCGAACCTTTGCCGTTCGTTCCCGCGACATGAATAAATTTGAGACGTTGGTGTGGGTTGCCTAACATGGACATCAGACTCTCGATTCGTTCCAATCCAGGTCGGATGCCAAAAGGAATAAGGCCATTGATCCAGTCCACGGCCTCGTTATACGTAAGTAAAGGAGCTGCTGCATCTGTCCCGTCTAATTCCGTCATCTGATTCACCTTCGGTCCCGAGTTTGAGTGAAAAAAGCGGCCGGATGGCATAATGGCTCTCCATCCGACCCAAATATATTAACCTTTCAGTTCCTTGATTCGTGCAATCACTTTATCCCGTTTATCGGAATAATCGGCTTGCTTGGCGCGCTCTTCCTCAATAACTTTGGCAGGAGCTTTGGCTACAAAGCCTTCATTCGCCAGCTTTTTCTCTACACGGAGAACTTCGCCCTCAAGGTTCTCCAACTCTTTCTCCAAACGAGCCACTTCCTGCTCGATATCAATAAGACCTGCGAGCGGCAAGTATAGTTCTGCCCCCGTAATGATCGCAGTCATTGCCTTATCCGGTGAGTTTAAATCCAGCCCACTATCGAACTCGGACGTATTACAGAAACGTTTGATGTAGTGACTGTTACGCTCAATGATGCTGGACGTCTCAGGACTGTTTGCTTTGACCATCAACTCGATCTTTTTGCTCATCGGCACGTTCACTTCTGCACGAATGTTTCGCACTGCACGAATGGTATCCATCAGCAGGTTCATCTCGGCAACAGCCTCTGGGTTCTCCAGAGCAGGATCATATACTGGCCATGATGCCAGCGTAATGGTCTCACCTTCATGCGGCAGATGCTGCCAGATCTCTTCGGAGATGTATGGCATAAACGGATGAATCAGGCGCATGGTCTGATCAAGCACATAAGCAAGCACGGATTGTGTTTTCTTCTTGGCAACCGGATCTTCCCCATAGAAGGACAGCTTAGCAAACTCAATGTACCAGTCACACAGGTCATCCCAGATAAAGTTATACAACACACGACCCGTTTCCCCAAATTCATACGCTTCGATTAGACGCGTAATATCGCGGGAAGTTTCGTTCAGACGGTGCAAAATCCAATAATCCGCTGTACCAAGCTCTCCGCTAATGTCACGTTCCTCATAAGTGAATCCTTCCAGATTCATCAATGCAAAGCGCGAAGCATTCCAGATTTTGTTGGCAAAGTTACGAGCCTGCTCCACCCGTTCCCAACGGAAACGCAGATCCTGACCTGGCGTGCTGCTGGTTGAGATCATGTAACGCATTGCATCTGCGCCGTATTTCTCAATCACATCCAGCGGATCTACACCGTTGCCCAGTGATTTGGACATTTTACGTCCATCTGCATCACGAACAAGACCATGCATCAGCACATCCTTGAACGGAATCTCATCCGTGAATTCCAATGCAGTGAAAATCATACGTGCAACCCAGAAATATATGATGTCATACCCTGTCACAAGTACACTTGTTGGATAATAACGTTGCAGATCTTCCGTATCTTCCGGCCAGCCTAGTGTGGAGAATGGCCATAAGCCGGAGCTAAACCAAGTATCGAGTACGTCTTCGTCCTGTCTGAGCTTGCGTCCAGCATACTCTGGCAGCGTTGTTGGATCTTCAGCAGATACGATGATTTCACCTGTTTCTTCATCATACCAAGCAGGTATGCGATGTCCCCACCACAGTTGACGGGAAATACACCAGTCCCGAACGTTTTCGATCCAGTTCAGATAGGTTTTCTCAAAACGGTCTGGAACAAAATTAACCCCTTCGCCGCTCTGTTGTTTCTTGATCGCTCTCTCTGCAAGTGGCTTCATCTCAACGAACCACTGTGTAGAAAGATACGGCTCAACAACAGCTCCGGTACGTTCACTGTGTCCAACCTGATGCGTGTGATCCTCAATATTGATCAATACGCCCTGCTCTTTCAAGTCAGCAACAATCTGCTTGCGGCAGTCACTGCGATCCAGTCCCTGATACTTGCCAGCCTCAGCATTCATTGTTCCGCTCTCATCCATTACAGTAATTTGAGGCAGATCATGACGAAGACCTACTTCAAAGTCATTCGGATCATGTGCAGGCGTGATTTTAACTGCACCACTTCCGAACTCTTTATCCACATAATCATCAGCGATAATTGGAATTTCGCGTCCAATGATTGGCAGTACAAGTACTTTACCAATCATATCTGCATAACGCTCATCCTTCGGATGAACAGCAACCGCTGTATCACCCAGCATCGTTTCAGGACGCGTTGTTGCCACGGTAACGTAGCCACTTCCGTCTTTGAGCGGGTAACGCAGATGGTACAAGTGACCCTGAACCTCTTTATATTCAACCTCAATGTCGGACAGAGCTGTCCGGTTCACCGGGTCCCAGTTAATGATACGTTTGCCTCGGTAAATAAGGCCTTTTTCATACAGTTGAACAAATACTTTGCGAACCGCTTGGGACAGACCTTCATCCAGCGTAAAACGTTCACGTGAGTAGTCAAGCGACAATCCCATTTTGCCCCATTGCTGACGAATGGTAGTGGCATATTGATCTTTCCAGTCCCATACTTTCTCCAGGAACTTCTCACGTCCCAGATCATAACGAGTCAGACCTTCTTCACGCAGCTTCTGCTCCACTTTGGTTTGGGTAGCAATACCTGCATGGTCGGAACCCGGAAGCCACAGTGCATCATAACCTTGCATCCGTTTGGTGCGGATCAGAATATCCTGCAGTGTAAAATCGAGCGCATGCCCAATGTGTAGCATCCCGGTCACATTCGGGGGTGGAATTACAATCGTATACGGCTCGGCATCTTTACGTTGACCGGCTTTGAAATATCCACGCTCCATCCAGGTGGAGTACCATTTATCCTCTGCCGCCTTAGGATCGTAAGTGGTCGGCATTTCTGTTGCAGCTGATTTTTTTTCCTCAGACATGTGTCATTCCTCCGTTACTTCATCATCTTCGCCAAAAAAAACAAAAAAAACCTTTCATCCATCAAAGGACGAAAGGTTAGCTTTCGCGGTACCACCTTTGTTTCACGCCGACAGCAAGATAGACTTCACCCTCTGTACATGACGTGACACTTCAAGCAGATAACGGCTGCTACCGGCCCATCCTACCTCAGAAACAAATGACGATAGATCTCATTCATCCCTTGTATTCAAACAGGCAACTCCCGGGCGACTTCGATCAGTTGGTTCCTGCGGAATCTCACAGCGTTGCAATTCCACTCTCTGAAAGGTCATACTGTCTACTACTCCCGTTCCACGTTGTTCTTCAAAAAACCTACACACATCATACCTTGCTCGTGCGCGATAGTCAACCTGACAACAGCGGATAAAGAGCGCTGGAATGCAGGTTTAGGACGAATCATGCAAAAACCCGCAATCCTCAAGGGGATCACGGGTCGTAACGAAGGCTTTAACTGCGGATTAAGGGATGTACAATATCTGACCTTCTTCCACAACCTGCTCAGATAATCGGTTATACAACTGAAGTTCCCTCGTGCTCAATTGATAACGATCTGCAATGGCATCCAGTGTATCTTCTCGCTGAACAATGCACAGTTTCACCTTGCGGAATGGGGTCTGGTCCACGATTGTTCCCAGGAACAGGTTCTTCCATTCCACATCATCAGCTGGATACGTTTCTTCCTGTACCACACCCGCAGGAACCTCATCACCTCGCTCCACTTCAGCATCGCGTGCAGCTCTGCCAGAGGATAACAAGGAAGAGATACCTACGCCCTCTTCTTGCCGGGGTGCGGATTCTTTTTTGCTGCCAAAAGCAACCTTCAGCTCCGGCTTGTCTTCCGTCTCAGCCACAGGTTCAGGAACAAATGCTTCGTTCTGTACGAACTCGTCTACCCCAGTCGCTTCAAAAGACGGTCGGTCTTCCTCCGCGTTGTCTGGTTCGGACGAAGCAAATACACCTTGCCAGTTCTCCGCCTGTGATTCGCCCGGGACATCGGCAACTGCCTGATTCTCCTGCTGAGGTACAGATCTCGCTGATTCGAAGTGCCATACCTCTGGTGCGTCCGGTACATCCCGTGCTGCCAACTCATTAGATGATTGAGCAGTAGGCTCTGAGACTGCTTGATCTGCACTTCTCGAGTTGGCAGGCAATACATCCGCGGAAGGCTCGGACCAACCCGAAGACTCGTCTTCCAGAGGCAGCAATGGTTCCGACTCAGGGTAAGAAGCTAACCGATCAGCGGTCTCAGCCATAAAAGACGAGATCGGAGAAGGTTCGCTATATTGCTCATTAGATGCCAATTCATCTGTATTCGCCGTTAGAGATGCGGGATCTTCGTTTGCATCAGGTTGTCTGTTTTCGTTAGCGTACTCCGCACTTTGCTCCTCGGATTGAAGTGGCTCGGCCAATGACGAATTCGCATATTCCTGCTGCGATTCTTCGCTATTCCCCAACGTCTCTTCCCTTGTGGACAGGTCAGCGAATTCAGGAGCACCATATGCAAGTTCTGCTGCATTCGCAAGTCTCTCTTCCTCACTCCGCTGGAGCAGGTACTCCTGTGCAAATATGTTGGGGTCGCTACCTGTCTGTGCTGCTTCATCGGAACGGTTGGTTTGCTGAGCATCAGGCGAATGAACAACTGTAAACTCATCTGCTGACCACACTTGTGGCTCTTCAACAGGAAAACCTTCGATGCCTCGCAGCGACAATACGCCTGTAATGTTCAGACTGCGATTGGATAACAGATCCACGTCAAAATTTTCGATCTCGATAGAAATATCCTCAATCGATCTGACCCGGTTCAGCGGCACTGTGATCTCCACGGGAATGAAATGTTTGAGCTCCTCTGAAGCCTCATTTTCTCCTCTGTACGCACCTGTAAGTAAAAGATGCCCTCTTAACGTGGCATGATCATCCTGCCCTATGACTTGAATGCGCGGGTATAGTTCAATCTCCTCCAATTCCTCAATCGCAGGGACTCCCTCAGACAAATGAACGCGCTCATAAATATCGAACCGCAAACCATAAGGTTGATTCAACAAAGGTGGCGTCCTCCTTTCGGCATATGTTCACCATGATCCTTCTCATGGGACTGATCCATGGTCCAAATCCTTCGTTACCCCATCTATATGCCTTGAATGAGGGGAGCATGCCACCTTTTGAAAAACCTTGTTATATTAAGCGAAATAGAGAATGTTGCACCTAGCCACTTCGATGACAGAACAACCTTCCGATCGCTGTTATCCCCAGATTTTTTTCATTCCTTTTTATAAAGGGAAAATCCGGGGATAGCTTATGCTTCCGAAGCAGCTTTCTTTCAGAAAGCTTTTAGGCGAACATTCCGCTTTTTTACGTTATTTCTGTCCTCTCCGTTCTCGTGTAACCAGTTAGTCGAACTTATATAGTGTATTAATAATTTTGACGCTCACGCTCTGCCAATTGTGTGAAATCGGGCGGCCAAGGATCATTCACTTCAATCATAGCTCCGGTTAAAGGATGACTAAACTTAAGCATCTCTCCGTGAAGTGCTTGTCGCCCAATGACATCCGCTCTACCTCCATACAACGCATCACCAATAAGCGGGTGTCCCGCGTAGCTCAGGTGTACACGAATTTGGTGTGTACGTCCTGTATCCAGCTTTAATCGTACAAGGGTTGCTCGTTCCCATACTTCGACGATCTCCACATGAGTAACCGCTTCCTGTCCACCTTCGGAGACACGCCTGCGCTGTTTGTGATGTCTGTCCTTGCCAATCGGAGCATCAATTTTGTGGAGTTCAAGGGGGATTTGTCCACCTGCAATGGCTACATAATGGCGGCCAATCTCTTTGCGTCGCATCGCTTCATCCAGTTTGGCGAGGGCAAAAGCATTTTTGGCATACAGAACAGGTCCGGTTGTATCCTCATCCAGTCGATGAACATGGCGTACGTTCGCCTGTATTCCGTTCATTTCATAATAGGAGGCAACCACGTGATCCAGCGTGATGGCCTGATCGGAACGGCTTCCATCCGGATGCAGTTTCATGCCTGCCGGTTTGTGCATAACCAGACAGAAATCATCCTCATACAATACATCCACATCAGCCCAGCGTGGCTCAACATCGATTGGCTGGGACGCAAAAAGGGCCAGCCGAAGCCGGTCCCCTGCAAGTTGTATTCCTCGGTTTGCTTTCAGCTGACGAAGCAGTTTCTCCGGAAACTGAAGTTCAGACAATAACCATTGCTCTGCAGCCATCGGTTTGTCCGAACTGCCTGTTACGGCTTTTCCTGGCATTAGCTCAAGCCATTCCCCGCGGCGTTTCCAACTCTTGATGGTCATAACGATTGAAGAGCTTTACGATTCGCCTCGATCGTATCGTCAATATCCTGCTCTGTGTGCACACCAGAGACAAACATGCCTTCGTATTGCGAAGGCGCAACACTCACACCTTGATCAATCATGGCCGCAAAATAACGACGGAATTGATCCAGATTGCTTTCTTTGGCAATGTCATAATTGGTTACGGGAACGGCACTAAAGAATGGACAAACCATGGAACCCACACGGTTAATGGTTATCGCAATACCCGTCTCAGCTGCATTTTTCTCGAATCCGGCTTGCAGACGTGCAGACAATGTCTCCAGACGGTCATAGACCTCTGGTGTTAACAATTTGAGCGTGGTATATCCTGCTGCCATAGCCAGCGGATTCCCACTAAGTGTACCTGCCTGATAGATCGGTCCGGTAGGAGCAATCTGTTCCATCAGATCCCGACGGCCACCATAAGCACCAACCGGGAGTCCGCCACCGATAACTTTACCCAGACAAGTCAGGTCAGGTGTAACCCCATACCGTCCCTGAGCACAGTTCAACCCTACGCGGAAACCGGTCATGACTTCGTCAAAAATAAGCAGGCTGCCATATTGGGTCGTTAAACTGCGCAGGCCTTCAAGGAAACCGGAAGCCGGAGGAACAACCCCCATGTTACCTGCTACAGGCTCCACAATAACAGCGGCCAGTTCTTCACCATAACGTTCAAAAGCAAGCTTAACGGACTCCAGATCGTTGTAAGGTACCGTAATTGTATTCACAGCTACACCTTCAGGTACACCTGGACTATCCGGTAGACCCAGTGTTGCGACACCTGAACCCGCCTTGATCAGCAAGCTGTCCGCATGTCCATGATATGATCCTTCAAACTTCAGAATTTTACTGCGTCCGGTTACCCCGCGTGCCAGTCGAATGGCACTCATGGTTGCTTCCGTGCCGGAATTAACCATCCGCACGATATCGATAGAAGGTACACGCTCACAGACCAGTTTAGCCATCTCGGTCTCCAGCAAGGTAGGCGCACCAAAGCTTGTTCCTTTGAGGGCTGTCTCACGCAAAGCTTCTACAACGTCAGGGTGTGCATGTCCCATAATTAGTGGGCCCCACGATCCCACATAGTCAATAAAAACATTGCCATCAATATCGTAGATTTTGGACCCTTCGCCGCGTTCTGCATAGATCGGAGTAAGTCCCACCGATTTGAATGCGCGTACAGGGCTGTTCACACCCCCGGGTATGTACTGCTTCGCTTCCTCAAACGCGCTGCGTGAGCGCTCATCATTGCGTCGATTACCTTGTTGTGCAGTCATGAATATCCTCCTTAATATAATTTATTTTATTTCTCAGCCAACCAGCGTGAAGCGTCTTTTCCGTAGTAGGTAATGATCATATCTGCACCTGCGCGTTTCATGCTGAGCAGGATTTCCATGGCAACTTTTTTCTCATCGATCCAGCCTTGAATCGCCGCCGCCTTTACCATGGCATACTCGCCACTTACATTATAGGCAACAAGCGGAAGATCAAATTGATCCTTGATGGTGCGCATAACATCTAGATAGGAAAGGGATGGTTTTACCATCAACATGTCCGCTCCTTCGAGCACATCCGTCTCTGCTTCACGCAAGGCTTCACGCGCGTTCGCCGGGTCCATCTGATAGGACTTACGGTCTCCGAATTGTGGTGTGGAATCTGCTGCTTCACGGAATGGACCATAAAATGCGGATGCATATTTAACAGAGTAGGACATGATCGGAATGTGACTGAATCCATTCTCATCCAGCCCGGCGCGGATCGCTTGTACAAATCCATCCATCATGTTGGATGGTGCAATAATGTCCGCTCCTGCTTTGGCTTGAGACACTGCCGTTTGCACGAGTAGATCCAGTGATTCATCATTTAACACATCTCCGCAGATGTGGCCGTCAATCTCCACGGTGTGTACCATACCGCAGTGACCGTGATCCGTGAATTCACACAGACAAGTATCCGCAACAACCAGCAATTCCGGGTACCAGGATTTGATCAATCTCGTCGCTTCCTGCACAATGCCATCTTCAGCGAAGCCAGATGAACCCACACTGTCCTTCGTCTCCGGAATACCGAACAATAACACGGCTGGAATTCCCAGCTCGGCAATTTCCGTTACTTCCTCCTGAAGCCGATCCAGCGAAAAGCGGAATACGCCAGGCATGGATTTAATTTCAGATTTTACATTTTCTCCATACGTCACATAGATTGGTTGAATAAAGTCGTCCACGGTTAGATGGGTCTCTCTGACCAAATTGCGAATACCTGTGGATTGGCGTAAACGGCGATGCCGTACAATTGGAAAACTCATACGAGTAAAACCTCCCTGAAAGTTAAATAGAGCAAAAAGGGAAGCGCGCTGGTATCCTATCGAATTCAGCACGCTTCATATGTTGACATGATTACATGTGTATTAATTTCGAAGAGCGCCTTCTTTGGTGCCAGTCCGTTTCCAGTCGCATAGCACTGTGATCAAGCTATCCATCGTTGCTTCCTCTGCCATCAGTGTAACCTTTAGTCCAGCGGCCTCTGCCGTCTTCGCTGTAACAGGTCCGATACACGCAACCTCTACATCTTTCATTAAAGGCAATGGATCTTGCAACCCCATACGTTTCAACATACTCATGAAGTTGGTAACCGTCGATGAACTTGTAAAGGTCACCGCATGAATACCACCTTCTTCAAGTAACTTAAGCAATTCGTCATCATCCTCACCAGCGAGGATCGTATCGTAGATGATGGCTTCGGTGACCTGAAGCCCTCGTTCTCTCAACTGGTCACGCAACCACGTACGTGCAAGATCACCGTGCGGAAGCAGTACTCTCTGACCTTCCTTCAGTTCACTTTCAAAAGTCTCAAGCATGCCTTCGGCCTGGAAAGGACCTTTGACAACCTCTGCAACGATGCCATGTTTGCGTAAAGCGTCTGCTGTGGAAGGTCCTACGGCAGCAATTCTTGCTTGATGAATCGAGCGAATATCCTTGCCTTCCTGTTCCAGGTGGCGGAAGAAAAACTCCACGCCGTTCACACTTGTGAAAAACACCCAGTCATAGGTATTTAAAGCACTGAAGGCGTCTTCGACACTTTGCTGCGCAGATTCACTGGACGGCATGACCGTCTCAATAACCGGAAACTCATACGGTTCGCCGCCGAGTTCCTCAATGCGATTCACCAGTTCACTCGCCTGACTGCGAGCACGGGTTACCAGAATTCGTTTGCCAAACAGCGGAAGAGCTTCTGCCCATTTCAATTGTTCCCTTTGATTGACGACATCCCCCACCACAATAACAGCTGGCGGTTGGAAATTGGCTGCGATCACTTTCGCTTCTATATCTTCAAGGGTACCTATAAGGGTATCCTGTTCCGCTCGTGTTCCCCAACGAATCAGAGCTACCGGTGTTTGCGCTGGACGACCATGACGAATCAATTGTTCGCTGATATATCCAATTTTGGCAACCCCCATCATAAATACAAGTGTGCCCGTTGCATTCGTCACTTTATCCCAATGGATACTGCGATCAAGCTTGTCCGGACTCTCATGCCCCGTAATAATAGAGATGGAAGATGCATAGTCACGGTGAGTGACGGGAATTCCGGCATACGCAGGTACACTTATTGCAGCGGTAACCCCAGGTACAATCTCAAACGGAATTCCGTTTTTGTGCAGCAAACCCGCCTCTTCGCCTACACGTCCAAAGATCGTCGGGTCGCCACCCTTAAGTCGAACTACAACCTTGCCCTCAAGCGCCAGATCCACCAACAGTTGATTGATCTCTTCCTGTTTCATCGTATGCCGATCCGGGCGCTTGCCCACGTAAATCTTGACTGCGCCGGGTTTCATTTGTTTCAACAATCTCGGACTTGCCAAACGATCGTAGACTACAGCATCGGCTTTACCGATGGATTCCCACCCTTTTACCGTAATCAGCTTTGCATCCCCAGGACCTGCCCCTACCAAAAAGACCTTTCCCACCATGTCTTCATCCCCTAACTTCTGCCAGTATCTGCTCTGCTCCCCGTTCGATCAATCTCCAAGCCACTTCTTCACCCAGACGAACCGGGTCCTTGCCGATCAGAGCTTCCTTAAGAATCAGTCCACCATCCGGCGTGCCGACCATACCTGTTAATTGTAACGTGTTTTCACCATTCAGGGAATCTGCATCTTGCTGAGGTACCCATACCGCATGAGCACCAATCGGAACCTGGCAGCCCCCATTTAATACACTGAGAAAACGGCGTTCCGCCTGTACAGGAAATGCTGTCTCCGGATCATTATACAGCTGCAGCAAGTGCAACAGTTCCTCATCGTCTTCACGACATTCGATACCAAGCGCGCCTTGACCTACTGCCGGAAGGCAAGCTGTTTCCGTCAGGTACTCCGTGATTCGGTCTTCCCATCCCATACGGTACAATCCTGCAGCCGCCAGAATAATCGCATCGAACCCTTCGGTCTCCAGCTTCCGCAGGCGGGAATCAATATTGCCGCGTATCGATTCCAATTGCAAATCTGGACGATAGGCCTTTAATTGGCTCGACCGGCGCAGACTGCTTGTTCCGACTCTAGCTCCTTCTGGCAGTTGATCCAGAGTAAGCCCACCATTGGAGATCAGCGCATCCCGTGGATCTGCACGACGAGGTATAGCCCCATTCGTTAATCCTTCGGGTAACTCGGAAGGCATATCTTTCATACTATGAACAGCCATATCAATCGTACGATCAATCATCGCCTGTTCAATCTCTTTGACAAACAAACCTTTGCCTCCCACTTTTGACAACGTTACATCCAGAATGAGATCTCCTTTGGTAACAATCTTATGTACTTCAAAGTCAAAAGCTAATCCTTCCCGCTCACAAATATCGCGTAAATCCTGAATGACATGGCCTGTCTGGGTTAGCGCAAGCGCGCTCTGTCTACTTCCAACTTTAATTGTACGCATATCTACACTTCCTCCTGATTACGGGATATCCAGTCCCCGATTTCTTCTTCGGTCCACCACCGAAAATGGCCTGTACGAATATCTTCTAATATGTGCATTTCAGTTAACTGCCGAAGCAACGTACTTCTGAGACTTGAAGATGACACGCGTGACTTCACCTCGGTCCTCATCTGGTGCAAAAACTCAAGGTACGTCTCATACTCATCACCGAACTGTCGTTCGAGTGTGGCACGTATCTCCGCAGCTGCTGCCGGTCCCGCTCCTGCTGTGGATATCGCTATGCTTAATCTCCCACGCCTGACCACGCTTGGCGTAATAAAGCTGCTGTGCTCCGAAGACATTGCGTCATTCACCAATATGCCCACAGCCTCAGCATCCCTAACCACAGTTGAATTGACCTCTGAATGGTCAGTCGCTGCATATACGAGAAAGGCCCCCCGCAAATCTCCATTGCGGTAGGACCGGTCTATCCATTGAATTCGGGATTCATGATGCAGTTGTTGTAACACGGGAGTAAGCTCCGGACTAATGACCGTAATCTGTGCCTCGGCATGCAGCAATCCCTTAATTTTACGCTCGGCAACACGTCCACCACCAACCACGCAGCACTTCTTGCCTGAAGTATTCACAAATATCGGCGTGTAACGGTCCATCCCCTTCACTCTCCCGTCCAACGATGAAACGCTGAATATGCATTGGATAAAAAACTTATAATGACAAATCCGTACCCGATCAGTGTCCATCTTGCCATGATAATCGTAGAGAACTGTTTCCTTCTCTTGGATACGAAGTAACCGACATAGATGGCTATAGCAAGACCTGTCGAGATAACTTTGAGATCCAAGAGTAGAATCCAGCGTCTTTCCGCCACAATGGATAATACGGCAAGCATCACAGAAACACCAAGTAACGGTGTTCCTATCAACGTAGCACCATCCATATACTTCCCGATCACTTCCAGGCTTGGCAACCGTCGCATCGTATCATTCCACTTTTTTTTCTTCAACTTACGGTGCAAGAACAGATATAACAAGGCAAATACTGTAGCAACGGTTAACGCCGCAAAACCAAGATTCGCCAAGGTAATATGCATAATGAGTAATCCATGTACCGTTTGCCAGTTATGCAGTGATATCTCTCCGGCCGTAAACCACAGTCGGTTTAATACCGTAACGGAAAAACCTACAACATTTAGCAACAAAATGACAAATTCAGAACGCTGGATGCGAGTCATGACGAGAGACATCAGCACAATACTGAATGAAAATATAAACAAAAAATCAAAGGTGGTGTAGATGGGGAAATGGCCTTCAGTCCACATGCGCAATATGACATGTGTCACCTGCAGTCCCCAAACAACGACAAGAAACCCTGTGCCTGTCCGCTTCGCCCCCGCATTGCGTCGAATGCAGTCCGAGAAATAGAACAGTAGGCTCAGGGCATACATATAGATTAGAGCTTCATAAACTTGTTCAGCAAGGGTCAAGCTGCCCACCCGCCTTATACGCCTGCCGGAGCATAAGCCGGCACGGGGTCTTGCCGGTTTTCGTTAAGGTGAGCGGCTGGTTTCGCAAGAGCTGTGGCATCACTCTGACTCACTTTTTCAGCGGCCATCTCTACTGAATCTTCCAGAGCGAAAATCTGAGTAAACATGCGCAGAGCTTCATCACCTTGCTTCGTGCCTGCCATTTCCTTAATCCGATTAATCGGATCTGTCGTCATTTGGTTTACAATACTCTTGGTCAAACGACGAATGACTTTACGTTGATGTTCATCGAGCTCAGGCAGTTTATTAAACAGGCTATCCATCGTTTCTTCATGAATGGAAACACCTTTTTCCTGCAAAGCGCGAATAACGGGACGAACACCCAACGTTTTGAGCCAATGGTAATAATCCTCCATCTCAAGCTCAATCATTCTCTCAATCTTGGCAGCTTCCACCTTACGCATCTCGAGGTTGCTCTCCACGATTCCTTCCAGATCATCAATGTCATAGAGAAATACGTTGGATAATTCACCAATCGCTGGGTCAATATCCCGTGGAACCGCAATATCAATCAGGAACAATGGGCGAGATTGACGACGCTTCATGCTCTCCCGTACCACTGCTGCATCCATGACATAACGTTCAGCTCCAGTGGAACTAATCACAATATCAACTTCATTAAGTCGATCTAACGCCTGTTCCATGGTACAAGGTGTGCCCCGGAACTTGGCTGCCAATTCTTCAGCTCTTGCGAGCGTACGATTCGCCACGATGACCTCGGATGCCCCGTTGGCATAGAGATGTTTCACGGTTAATTCACTCATCTTGCCAGCACCCAAAATGAGCACCTTCTTGTCTGTGAACATGCCAAAAATCCTCTTACCGAGTTCAACAGCAGCATAACTGACAGATACGGCGCTCTCCCCGATGGAAGTCTCCGAATGTGCCCGTTTACCCAGCGTAACGGCCTGTTTAAATAACTTATTAAACCAGGTACCTGTTGATTTCTCTTCCTGCGCTTTAAGAAAAGCCTGTTTCACCTGTCCAAGAATCTGAGTCTCACCAATAACCATAGAATCTAGTCCGCAGATGACACGGAACAAATGGCGCATAGCTTGATCATCTTCATATATATATAAGTGTTGCGTAAATTCTTCCCGTGGTACATTAAACCATTGTTCCATAAATGTTCGAATAAAATAACCACACATGTGAAGACGGTCCACCACAACATACAACTCGGTACGGTTACATGTGGCTACGATTACACCTTCCAATACACTCTTGGTCAGCTTGAGCTGCTGCAGCGCTTCAGACAAGTCCTTTTCTGCAAATGTGAATCGTTCCCTAACCTCTACAGGCGCCGTGCGATAATTCAAACCAACGACAACGATGTGCATTGCAAGTTCACCTGCCTAATAAATTTCCAATCAAAGTGCTTACTGCATATGTCTATCCATTTATGATTGACATGGTTAATTATATCACACATCATAGCCGTGACCGGGTCATTTTTATGAAATGTTTATGAAATCACCATGTTCATCATCCTATGCACTGTCATTTATTGTAGTGTCTCACCAAAGTTCACCGTTATGCGTTAAAAAGTGTCGATTATGAATATTCATATCGATACGCATATTAAAACAAATAGCCATGGAATTATTCCATGACTATTAGAGTTTGGGAGGTTATGTGTCCATCCCGATATGTGAACATTGTGTATGCAATATACTTTTTATTTAAACCCGTTCCGTCTGGTTGTTCATCTCTGGTGTTTCAACTTGCAATTCGCCCAATCCACGTACCAACTTCTTTGCATACGTTTTTTCAGGCTTTAATACGGATACCAGGTAGTCAATAGCAAGCTGTGGATCTACGGTCTCCCCACAAGTGTAACAATCAATCGCTGCAAAACCTCTCTCAGGATACGTATGAATGGAGAGATGGCTCTCAGACAATAGTACAAGTACGGTCGCTCCCTGTGGGTCAAACTGCTTGGACTGCACGGACATTACTGTCGCGCCACATGCCTCCGCTGCTTCAACCATTTGGGCTTGCAGATACTCTGCATTGTTCAGTAGATTAAAGTCGACACCCCAAGTATCAACAGCAACGTGTCTTCCGAAAGTTGAATATTCCATCCTTCGGTTCCCCCTTCCTAGGAATAAAATGTTTGAAAAATTTCATCCGCTAGGACCTACGTCATTCACTTCCCGAGGGAAAAATCTCTCGCAACATATAATGTCCTGAGTGAATCCTGGTTCCTATATTGTTTTCAACGAGATTAAAAATAACATTGAATCAGAGTGAAATCAACCCTTTTCCAGAAGATTGTAAAATAAATATGTTCAATTCGGAATAATTGATCTCACATCAAAAAATCCCCCTGAAACCTCCACATTGGCGAGTGCCACTGCACGGAAGATACAAGGGAATTCATCATATACACATACGTTTATAAACATACAATTTTAAGCTAATAAGCTTCAAGCTCAAACAACCGTTTTTGATGACGAGCAAGGGTCTCATCAATCTGATGGAGCTGATCAGCAGTCGCATCTTTTCTATTGTCCAGCAGTGAATCGATCTCTGCATAAACACGGTTGATTTCGCGTTCTACATCTCTGGCCTGGAACAGATGTTGCAATTCAAGCAACGTATTTTTGTATTCATAGATCACTCGGGTGTTCTCCCCGGTCTTCTCCACAATTTTGTGGACAGTGCCTTGAGCATAAACATACGTCATGGTGAACCCTTTATAGATCCGATGAACGACCCCGTCACCTTTAAAAGTCACAAAGAGCTTCCTGACAACGTTGGTCAGATGCAGATTCACCAGGCGGCAAGATAACTCACAGATATAGAATCCTTCTATGCGGTCAAAAGGGAAATGCACTTCTTCTCCACTCACATCCCCCAGCACAACCTCCTGACAACCATTGTCCAACACCTTAACCCGATGATGAAGCCTGCCGTCTTCTGTCATGCGCAAAAACTGATGCATCTGGGGTTCTGACAATTTCATAGTGGCCTTAACATACTCTGTGGCTAACCGCTGAGCCATACAAATCCCTCAATTCTTTCCCGATTGTTTTGTCTTCCTGCACATGTAGCAGTCATCTCAAAATTCTTCAGGCCGGCTAAGCCGGTATGTTTGGTACTGTTGGCAATATGCACCTATGCCCATTATACACTACCCTAACGTTATATTTCTCCAGAGCCAGATGATGAATTCTCACGAAATCCCATAAAAAACCGGATTAATCTGGATCTCATCAAAGATTCACTTAGCATGCTCACTTTCCTGCACTAAAACGGTATACTATCTCGGTTATCCGTTAATTCCGTTGGTTTCTTCCTCATCAGAAGCACCCTCTGCATCCAGCACTGGTGCATACTTATCTATGCGGGCATGGCGGGTAATGATGTCCCATAACTCTTCTTTCCCCAATCCCTCTTCGGATGAAAACGGCACAAACAAATCCCCTGAACGAAGACCCAGTGATTCCTTAATGACTTTGATATATTTGGCTCTGCGTGTTTTTGGAATCTTGTCCATCTTGGTTGCTACAACAACCAAAGGCAGTCCATTATGACGAAGCCATTCGTTCATCATCTTGTCCTCTTTGGACGGTTCATGTCTCATATCCACCATCTGCATAACCAGTTTCAATTCTTCGCGTCCCAACAAGTATTTCTCCATCATTTTACCCCAGGCAAAGCGTTGCTCTTTGGAAACTTTAGCGTAGCCATATCCCGGAAAATCGACGAAGTAGAGATCCTGATTAATTTTATAATAGTTGAGTTGCTGTGTCTTACCCGGTGTTGAGCTCGTCCGAGCCAAATTTTTACGATTGATCAAACGGTTGATCAGGGAAGATTTCCCCACATTGGAGCGTCCCGCCAAAGCAATCTCTGGCAGACCGTCATCGGGGTATTGTTCAGGCCGAACGGCACTGATAATAAATTCAGATTGATTTACTTTCATATTGTATCTTTCCTCTCTTGAACGCCTGTGCTATGCATCACCTGTTGAAGGTATTATGCCATGGATTGTTCTATCATACCAAAAAAACCGTTCCAGCGGACGCCGAAGCCTCCGCAGAACGGTCTACTCTTCATACGAACCTTTCGGATGTGTGGATTACAGGTTAATGCCTGTCTGCTCCACAAGTGCATGCTGCAATACCTGATCCATATGGGCTACAGGTACAAACTCCACATCTTCCTTGATGCTGTCTGGAATGTCACGCAGGTCCCGTTCGTTATCCTTAGGCAATAATATTTTTTTATAACCGGCACGATGGGCTGCCAGTGATTTCTCTTTCAGACCACCAATCGGCAGTACACGTCCACGCAGTGTTATTTCACCAGTCATCGCGATATCCTTGGACACATGTTTGTTTGTCAAGGCTGAGATTAACGCTGTTGCCATCGTAATCCCGGCAGATGGACCATCCTTCGGAATCGCTCCTTCCGGAACGTGGATATGGATATCGTTCTTCTCATGGAAGTCAGGCGAAATTCCAAGCTGTGTAGCTTTGGAGCGGGTATAACTGAATGCGGCTTGTGCCGATTCCTTCATGACATCCCCCAGTTTACCTGTGAGAGTCAATTTACCTGTTCCAGGCACAACAGTCACTTCAATGATAAGGGTATCTCCACCCACTTCAGTCCACGCCAGACCCGTTACGGTACCAATCTGATCTTCCAGTTCGGCCATACCATAACGGAACTTGCCAGGTCCAAGGTAGTCTTTGATCTTATCTGATGAGATGTTAATCTGACCTTCCACGCCAGATACGACGTTCTTGGCAGCCTTCCGGCACAACGAAGCCATCTGCTGTTCCAGATTACGCACACCTGACTCCCGTGTATATTCACGAATTACACGCAACAACGCGTCATCCGGGATTTCCAATTGCTCTTCTTCCAGACCATGGTCCTGCTTCTGTTTGGGCAACAAATAGTTTTTCGCAATTTGCAGCTTCTCCAGCTCCGTGTAACCAGGGATATTGAGCATTTCCATCCGATCCAGCAATGGACGCGGAATATTGTGTACCGTGTTGGCAGTTGTTATAAACATAACGTTGGATAAGTCAAACGGCAATTCTACAAAATGATCACTAAACGTATTATTCTGTTCTGGATCAAGTACCTCAAGTAACGCTGCGGAAGGATCTCCGCGGAAGTCTGAAGCCATCTTATCAATCTCGTCCAGCAGGAATACCGGATTCAGTGAACCTGCCGTTTTCATCCCCTGGATGATACGTCCAGGCATGGCGCCTACATAGGTGCGTCGGTGACCACGAATCTCGGCTTCATCACGCACGCCGCCCAGAGATATTCTTACAAACTCCCGACCCAGCGATCTGGCGATCGAACGGGCAAGTGATGTTTTACCAACCCCTGGAGGTCCAACCAGACAGAGAATGGGCCCTTTGAGCTTCTTGACGAGTTTCTGGACAGCCAGATATTCAAGCACACGCTCTTTGGGCTTTTCCAATCCGTAATGATCTGCATTCAGCACATCTTCGGCTTTTTGGATATCCAGATCATCCGCTGTCATCTGACTCCAAGGAAGGCCAAGCAGCCAATCCACGTAGTTGCGAATGACTCCACCCTCAGCTGAACTTGCAGGCATTTTCTCCAGTCGATCAATTTCTTTCTCGACCTTTTCTTTCACCTTGTCCGGCAAGCCGAGTTCTTCCATCTGTGTGCGAAGTTCCTCGACCTCACCCGCACGGCCTTCTTTTTCACCCAGTTCTTTCTGGATCGCTTTCATCTGCTCGCGCAAATAATATTCCTTCTGCGTTTTCTCCATCTGTTTCTTCACACGTTGGCTGATCTTGCGTTCAAGCTCCAGCACCTCGCGCTCATTGTTCAGGATATCCAGCAATTTCTCCAGACGTTCCCGAACGTCGATGGTCTCCAGAATTTCCTGTTTATCCTTGATCTTCAAGGACAGGTGACTCGTGATGACATCGGCCAGCCGCCCTGGTTCTTCGATGTCAGACACCGCTGCGAGTGTCTCTGGTGTCACTTTTTTGGACAGATTAATATAATTCTCGAACTGGTTCAGAACGGTACGCATCAAGGCATCCGTCTCCGGATGGGTGTTCTCCTCTTCAGGCAGCTCTTTAGCCAGTACTTCATAATATTCCTCGTTGTCCGTATATTCAATAATTTCAGCCCGTTCCAAGCCTTCTACGAGTACACGAATCGTACCGTTTGGAAGCTTCAGCATCTGTCTGACCTTGGCCACGGTTCCGATTCTGAAAATGTCCTCTTGTGTTGGTTCTTCAATATTTACTTCGGCTTGGGAACATAGGAGAATCAGATGTTCTTCTACCATCGCTTTTTCTAAAGCCTTGACCGATTTCTCCCGGCCCACATCGAGATGCAGTACCATACTCGGGTAGACGAGAAGTCCTCTTAAAGGCAGTAAAGGAAAACGACGACCTTTCGCTTTGCTCGGTCCCATCGCTTTCGCACCTCCAATGGCTCTCAGGTTGTAGTCATTCATTATTCTATCAAATGTTCACATAAAAAACCAATGAAGGGAAGCGCTTAGCAGCTTCCCGAATCTGTAACCTGTCCTGGGCGAGGCACGTCCGCACGCAAATAGGAAGCGGATGCCGGTGGAAAAATCTCCGTTGCAGGTGCAACTGTCTCCTCTGCAAGCTTCGTTTGTTCCATCTGTTGTGATTCCGGAACCCAGGCGAACACTTCACGGAATACATCCTCTACGGTATCTACCGGGATAACGCGCAAGCCATCCAGATTCTCAAAAATGGACTGCCAGTTCTCCGCGGGAATAATAACGGTCTTCGCTCCTGCCTGAAAGGCAGCCTCCACCTTGGCCAGCACGCCACCAATAGGCTTAACCCGACCATGAATACTGATCTCGCCAGTCATCGCTGTCTCATGATCCACAGGGCGTCCCTGAATCGCTGATGTAATGGCAGTCGCCATGGCAATCCCGGCGGATGGACCATCAATAGGCGTCCCACCTGGGAAATTCACGTGTAAATCGTAATCATTCGGACGAATACCCATGGCTTTTAATACGGTTAACACATTTTCAACCGAGCCTTTTGCCATACTTTTTCGCCGGAGTGTACGCGAACCGCCTCCAATCTCTTCTTCATCCACAACGCCTGTAATGTTGATTCGGCCTTGATCTTTAAGAGCCGGAACAGCAGACACTTCGATCTCCAAAATGGTTCCCATATTCGGTCCGTATACCGCCAAGCCGTTAACAAACCCCACCTGTGGGTGTGTAGGGACCTTCCGATCAGGCCGTGGCTGAATCTGGCTGCTACCCGCCACCCACTCCACATCAGACGCCTGAAGCGTCTCACGCTTCTCTGTCAGCGCAAGCCCAGCAGCCAGCTGGATGATGTTAACCGCTTCGCGTCCATTGGTTGCATATCGCTTGACCACATCAACGGCATCCGGACATGGACTGAACCCTATTTTCTGAACAGCATCCTCTGCAATTCGCCCAATCTCCTCAGGCAACAAAGGACGGAAATAAACTTCCATGCAGCGTGAACGCAAAGCTGGTGGCAGTTCATGAGGCGAACGAGTCGTTGCTCCAACAAGGCGGAAATCGGCCGGAAGGCCATTTTGAAAAATATCGTGGATATAAGCAGGAGTATGCGTGTCTTCCGAGTTATAGTACGCACTCTCCAAAAACACCTTGCGATCCTCCAATACTTTCAACAGCTTATTCATCTGAATCGAATGTAATTCACCTATTTCATCAATAAAAAGCATTCCCCCATGCGCTTTCGTCACAGCGCCCGGTTTGGGTTGGGGAATACCAGCAACGCCCATAGCTCCTGCTCCCTGATATATCGGATCATGAACCGAACCAATTAAGGGGTCCGCTATACCACGTTCATCAAAACGGGCTGTTGTTGCATCCAGCTCCGTGAATTTCGCATCTGGCTTGAAAGGAGAAGATGGATTCTTCTTGGCCTCTTCCAACACAACCCTTGCGGCAGCTGTCTTCCCGACTCCGGGAGGGCCATAAATGATAACATGTTGCGGATTCGCACTGCATAATGCAGCTTTAAGGGCACGCAACCCATCTTTTTGCCCAACAATATCATTAATGGTGGCTGGACGCGTCTTCTCCGACAGCGGCTTGGTGAGTGAGATCGAACGCAGCTTGCGCAGCTTCTCCAGTTCCTTGCGAGATTCACGCTCAACGGCACTGCGGTTCGTTTTCTGGCCACGCAGCAGGTTCCAGAAATACAAACCAATCACCACTCCAAAAAATAACTGAATCAACATGATGACCATACCAAATTCCATGTCTTCACATCCTCCTATTTTGTCGCTATTCTCATATGAGATCATGCTAATACTTGGTAGTATAGCCTTTTCAACGCGACGTAAACGGGCGATGCAGAATTTGTATGCGAGAAAATAAAAAGCCCGCCATCGCTGGCGAGCTTTTGTTGTAACAAGATATGAATCAATCAGTGCGAACGACCAGGAATAACCCCTGTCTCTTCGTAGGCTTCGACGATTTTGTCGATCTCTTTTTTTAATTCCTCAACCATGATTTCTTCAGGTACTTTACGAATCATCTTGCCGTGACGGAACAAGAGACCTTCTCCACGAGCACCTGCAATTCCGATATCCGCTTCTTTGGCCTCACCTGGACCATTAACCGCACAACCCAACACTGATACTTTAATCGGCACCTTCAGTTTGGAGATATACTCTTCCACTTCGTTGGCAATGGAGAACAGGTCGATATCCAATCGTCCACACGTTGGGCAGGAGATCAATGTAGCTGCATTTGTAATGAGTCCAAATGTTTTGAGCAGATCACGAGCGACCTTAATTTCTTCTACCGGGTCCGCACTCAGTGAGATCCGCATCGTAGAACCAATACCCATGGACAATAAGGCTCCCATACCTGCGGAGCTTTTGATCGTACCGGAGAACAGTGTACCTGCTTCGGTAATCCCGAGATGCAACGGATACGGAATGATTTGAGCTGCTTTGGTATATGCCTCAATCGCCATCGGCACATCCGATGCTTTGAGCGACACGATGATATCATGGAAATCAAGCTCTTCCAAAATACCAATGTGATACAAAGCACTTTCTACCATAGCATCTGCCGTAGGATACCCATACTTCTCAAGGAGATGGTTTTCCAAAGACCCCGCATTTACTCCAATCCGAATCGGAATGCCGCGGTCTTTACAAGCCTTAACCACTTCTTCCACTTTCGCACGTTTACCGATGTTACCTGGATTAATCCGAACTTTATCGATGCCGTTCTCAATCGCAAGCAAAGCCAGCTTATAGTTGAAATGAATGTCCGCTACGAGCGGTATATGAATGCGTTTCTTGATTTCCTTGATGGCTGCGGCAGCTTCCTCATTATTCACCGTTACACGTACCACTTGGCAGCCCGCTTCTTCCAGTCGCAGAATCTCTGCAACCGTTGCTTCAACGTCTGCCGTTTTGGTTGTACACATACTTTGGATAATGACTTCGTTACTGCCACCGATCGTTACGTTTCCCACTTTCACGGGACGTGTATCCTGTCTTAAATACATGAGTGATTTCTCTCCCCACAACGTCAAAGCTCCACCCTGACAGAGACATGAATTCGCCTTCTGCCAAAGTGGAGAACTGACAAGTCTATATTTCAGAGTTCAACGGGATTCAGGCCTTTATTAGGCGCTCTCTTCCTGCTTATCGTCCTTCGATTGGCTTAGTTCAGGCACGACTCTTTTCTCAACAACTTCTTCAGTAATGACACAGTTCGTAACATCATCACGTGAAGGCACTTCATACATGATTTCAAGCATGATACCTTCAATGATGGCACGTAATCCACGTGCACCTGTGTTACGTTTAATTGCTTCTTTTGCAATCGCAAGCAATGCAGCTGGTTCAAATACCAGATTCACATTATCCAGCTCAAGCAATTTTTGGTACTGTTTGGTAAGCGCGTTTTTTGGTTCCGAAAGAATCCGTACCAACGTATCTTCATCCAGCGGCTCCAAAGTGGAGATGACTGGCAGACGGCCTACAAATTCCGGAATCAGACCAAATTTCAGCAAATCTTCCGGCAATACCATACCCAGGTATTCACCTGGTTTCAGATCTTTTTGCTCAGAAACGGTATTAAAGCCAATGACTTTTTTACCGATCCGGCGTTTGATCATTTGCTCCAGACCATCAAAGGCACCGCCGCAAATGAACAGGATATTCGTTGTATCGATCTGAATGAATTCTTGATGAGGGTGTTTACGACCACCTTGTGGTGGTACAGAAGCCACAGTTCCCTCAAGAATTTTCAAGAGAGCCTGTTGCACACCTTCGCCCGATACATCACGAGTAATGGATGGGTTTTCGGATTTACGCGCTACTTTATCAATCTCATCGATATAAATAATGCCACGCTCTGCTTTTTCCACATCATAATCAGCAGCTTGAATCAGTTTGAGCAGGATGTTCTCCACATCCTCACCTACATAACCCGCTTCTGTTAATGAAGTAGCATCCGCAATAGCAAAAGGAACATTCAAAATTTTTGCCATCGTTTGCGCAAGCAACGTTTTACCAGAACCCGTAGGTCCTAACAGCAAAATGTTACTCTTTGACAGTTCAACGTCTTCAATTTTGCTTTGTGTGTTGATCCGTTTGTAGTGATTATACACCGCAACAGACAATGACTTCTTCGCTTGTTCCTGTCCAATAACATATTGATCCAGGATATTACGAATTTCTTTTGGTTTTGGAATATCTTTGAGGTCTACTTCTTCGTCATGACCGAGTTCTTCCTCAACGATTTCGGTGCAAAGTTCGATACATTCATCACAAATGTACACGCCTGGTCCAGCGACCAGCTTACGCACCTGCTCCTGAGATTTACCGCAAAAAGAGCATTTCAGTTGCCCTTTCTCATCGTTAAATTTAAACATGAAACCACCCCTTTAGGAATTGATCGGTCTACTGAGCACCTGGTCAATAATGCCGTACGTCTTAGCCTCTTCAGCGCTCATGAAGAAGTCACGGTCTGTATCCCGCTCAATTTTCTCAAGAGACTGACCCGTACGATCGACGTATATTTGATTCAGTTTCTGACGTGTTTTAATAATCCATTCTGCGTGTATCTTAATATCCGCAGCCTGTCCTTGAATGCCGCCAAGCGGCTGATGAATCATTACTTCGCTATTTGTCAGCGCATATCTCTTGCCAGGTGCACCGGCTGTCAGCAATAACGAGCCCATGCTTGCTGCCATCCCAACGCAAATGGTAGATACATCCGGCTTGATAAATTGCATCGTATCGTATATACCCATCCCTGCGGTGACAGAACCACCAGGTGAGTTAATGTACAAGCTGATATCCTTCTCAGGATCGTCGGCTGCCAAAAACAAAAGCTGTGCTATGACAAGATTGGCTACATCGTCATCAATCGCACTGGTTAGAAAGATAATGCGATCTTTCAGCAAACGTGAATATATATCGTAAGACCGCTCGCCTCGATTGGTTTGTTCTATAACCATTGGCACCAGACTCATGAGACCAACCTCTTTTCTACATGTAATTAGACATAGGCCACCTGTAAAGCAAACCCAAATTCATTCTAACACTTTCCTGTGACAATGTCATTTTTCACAAGAAGGGTCAGACATCCGTTTGTTTACTTTTTTAGCCTGATCATATTTAACCATGTTTTCTATGTATGTGCAAATTGAAGCCATCCTATGCCGTATTGCCTTTTTTTATTTGCATGAAGTACATAGGTATGTAAAAAGTGTACAGGGATCAATAAAATTAGTGTTCATCCATATAATTACTTCATTTTCTATAAAATGGATGTCATAATTTAAAAATAAGGCACGCAATAATTCACGTGCCTTATCGTTTATTCAACTGACAAGTTGATAACAGCTTGTCTTATTTTCCGTCAGCTTCTGCAACAACTTCTTCAGCTGGAGCTTCAACCGGTTCAACAACTGTGCTGTTCTCAACAAGAACGTCAATCGTTTTACGCAGTTTAACTTCATCGCGAAGGCTGTCCAGGGAACCATTACCTTCGAGGATGCCACGGATCTCATCAGCAGGACGCTTGTAAGATTCAGCCATTTTCTCGAGTTCTTGATTCACTTCTTCGTCAGATACTTCAATGTTTTCCGCTTTACCTACAGCTTCAAGCACCAGGTTGTTGCGAACACGTTTAGAAGCATCTTCTTGCATTTGTCCTCTCAGGTCAGCTTGAGTCTGGCCAGAGAAGCTCAGGAACATTTCAAGGTTCATACCTTGGTTACGCAAACGGTTATCGAAATCACGCATCATGTTTTGTACTTCGCTCTCAACCATTGCAGCAGGAATGTCCACTTCAGCGTTCTCAGCCACTTTTTCTACAACTGCATTTTCTTGTGCAGCTTTGGCTTCGTCAGCTTTACGGGATTCCAATTGTGTTTTCAGGTCAGCTTTGTACTCTTCAAGAGTGTCGAATTCGCTAACATCTTTAGCAAACTCATCATCCAATGCAGGAAGCTGTTTGCGTTTGATTTCGTGAATTTTCACTTTGAATACCGCTTGTTTGCCAGCAAGTTCTGCTGCATGGTAGCTCTCTGGGAAAGTCACTTCTACGTCTTTGAAGTCACCTGTGGACAGACCCACAACTTGTTCTTCAAATCCAGGAATGAATGTGTTGGAACCCAGTTCCAGGGAATAACGCTCAGCTTGTCCACCTTCGAAAGGTACACCATCAACGGAACCGTCGAAGTCGATTACTGCAACGTCGCCGTTAGCAGCGGAACCTTCATCGATTACAACGAGTTCAGCGTGACGTTGTTGAAGACGCTCAAGTTCTTCAGTCACTTCTGCTTCAGTTACTTCACCTTTTGCTACAGCAACTTCGATTCCTTTGTACTCACCAAGAGTAACTTCAGGTTTCACAGTTACTTTTGCTTTGAACTTGAAAGTTTGTCCTTTAGCGAATTGTTCAACATCTACGTCAGGACGATCAACCGGGAAGATATCCGTTTGGTCGATTGCTTCTGTATAAGCTTCAGGAAGCAAAATGTCAATTGCTTCTTGATAAAGGCTCTCTACACCAAAACGTGCTTCGAAGATGGAACGTGGTACTTTACCTTTACGGAATCCAGGTACGTTTGCTTGTTTAACCACTTTATTAAAAGCTTTGTCGAGTGCTGCAGTTACACGATCTGCATCCACTTCAACCTCAAGAACCCCAAGGTTCTTCTCTATCTTTTCCCAAGTTGCTTTCATTGTATACTTTCCCCTCCAAAATTCACATGTTCACGTAGGCAATCACGTACAAAATAACCATTTTAGTATAAACAAGATTAGATTCTTTTTCAAGGGGAATCCCTTGATACGGTTTAAGGAAAACGTTTCCGGCCTCTATTAACCATCCAATCCGGCAGATACAAACTGCTTCATGGAACGATAAGCCTGCTCCAGCCGAAAGCGCATTGCCCCTGTCACAGCATACATTGAGCGAGTATTTTCCTCATCATGCGAGCCACCCAGACTGTCTGCAACGGTCATATGTAGAGCTGCTGCCCATATATCTGTCATGGAATCATTTTCTTCCAACATGGATACATAATCACGAGTTCCATACACGGCCATGACATATTGTATCCATAACTCCTGAGCAAAATAAAAGAGCGTAGGTTCATGAACCTCCGTCTGATCTGCCACTCGTTCCAAAATCTGAACGATCTGGAGCGGGAATTCCTCTGGTTTAAGAGGCACGGTATCAATCTCGACTTCAACCTGCTCTTCGCCTCTCGTAAACAGGATCATACCTTGAACGCCTCGGCGACGCAAGGTTTGCAGCACCCGAAATTGAAGCAGAGGGTGAAGCGACTTCTCTTTTAACCAACTCGTAAGTGCCTCATCAATCTTCGGCAGATCAAGATAGGCCAGCTGCTCCAAAGCCAGCATCGTCTGTTCAGACAGCGGCTCTTCCATGACTGTGCGAAGCATCTTATCTGCATAGCCATCATCCTGTTCAAGCTTCATTCGGGCATGCTGCCGTGCCATGTCCTCCTCACTAATCTCTTCTTCCTCTTCTCGTTCTTCAAGAACGGCAGGCGAGGTTTCTTCATATTGAGGAAACGCAGCCTGAAGCCATTCGAGCAGGGCCCGCCATTCATCGTAGTGGCGCTCTTCCTGTCCCTGACATTGCAGCAAAAAGTGAAGCAATTTCATCGCTTCACCATACCGTTCATTTTCAAGCATAACTGTCAATTGAATCTGGTAATAGTCCAGCGTCTTAGGAAACAGCACAATATTGTTGTTATGCTCGGTTTCCGGGGTCGTGGATTCCTTAATGGGAGCACCTCCTCTATATCCTGAATCTCCAGTTGGAATCAACCTAAATAGATATATATTAAAACGATTGTTGATCTATTTTTTTGAGTTCTCCTGATATTCTAACATAACCTTAAATATAATGAAAAAAACGTTACTGCCGCCAAATATCATATACGAAAAACAGTTTAAAATAAAATGCTTGATATTCCTGTATGCATATGATAAAATCAATTTTGCTTGAAAAAATTCATGTCTCAGTAGCTCAGCTGGATAGAGCAACGCCCTTCTAAGGCGTCGGTCGGGGGTTCGAATCCCTCCTGGGACGTATTAAAAAGAAGCTTCCTTCGGGAAGCTTTTTTTGCGTTCTGGGGATGAGAATCCCAATGGTTCGTCGGAGCATCCACTTCGTTAGCACCACTTCGCAGTCTCGACTGCAAGGAGAGTATCCCTCCTGGGACGTATTAAAAAGAAGCTTCCTTCGGGAAGCTTTTTTTGCGTTCTGGGGATGAGAACCCCAATGGTTCGTCGGAGCATTCGCTTCGTTAGCACCACTTCGCAGTCTCGACTGCAAGGAGAGTATCCCTCCTGGAACGTATTAAAAAGAAGCTTCCTTCGGGAAGCTTTTTTGCGTTCTGGGGATGAGAATCCCAATGGTTCGTCGGAGCATCCACTCCATTACATGCTCTATGTCGCTGCAGGTGGCAGTATCGATGTTCTAACGAACATAGGACACTTTATTTGCTCCAAATTCAGCATCATGGAATTCTAACGAATCTTAGAAAGCTTATTTCACCATTCTGGAATATTAACTAACTTATTTGCACTTCATAGCCTGATTAACGTCGCTGAGGTTCGGTAGAATCTGAAAATAGCGATTTTACCCATTATAAGACTTCATGGATTCGTTAGAGTTCACAGGCTAGTCAAAGCACCCACGGTCCATTAGGTGTTTTTTCATTTCATTGCTCAATATTGACATAGAATGTTATGCTTACGGAGTGGATTATGTAACAATCCATACATATTAACTTCATAGGACACAGGAGATTTTATCAATGTCATCTTCAATACAGCAACACTCATCTATCCATACCGAGGAAGAACATTCTTCAACATCCAAAAGATTTGGCCTGTTATTAGCAGGCATTATCGTCATCGCCGCTACCATGAGGTCACCGATTACAGCAACCGGACCTGTAGTGGAGATGATCCGCTCAGATACAGGTATCGGCCATACAATGGTCGGGCTTCTGACCTCACTTCCTTTGCTCGCCTTTGCAGCAGTCTCCCCCTTTGCACCACGTCTTGCCAAACGGTTAGGACTCGAATCTGCTCTGCTATTGGCTGTTATGATTGTAACCATTGGGGTGGCCTTACGCTTGTTGCCTTCCGTTCTCTCCTTATATGCTGGAACCGCAATTTTGGGGTGCGGCATTGCATTAAGCAACGTGCTTTTGCCAAGTTTAATCAAACGCGATTTCCCATTGCGAGTAGGTATCGTCACCGGATTATACTCTGTATCCATGAACATATTTGGCGCCATCGCCTCAGGTGTGAGTGTACCCGTAGCAGGAGCCACATCTATGGGTTGGCGTGCTTCGTTAGGCATGTGGGCCTTGTTGTCCGTATTGGCGCTTCTCTTGTGGCTCCCCCAGATCGCCGCAGGACGTCAGCGAATGTTATTCATAGCCACACAGAGTGAAGGGACGCCTGTACGTCTACGGACCTCTTCCCTTGCCTGGTTCATTACTTTATTTATGGGTCTGCAATCTCTAATATTCTATACAACGATTACCTGGCTTCCCGAGATTCTCGCTGAGCAAGGATTCAGTCCCACCTCAGCAGGGTGGATGCTCTCCCTAATGCAGATGGTTAGTGTACCGGCTACCTTTATCGTTCCAATCCTCGCCGGCCGAACGCGAGATCAGCGTGTTCTAACCGCGATTACGTGCTCTTCTTTGATTGTCGGGTATGCTTTATTGTTAAGTGGCATCGCTTCGCTCGTTACCATTGGTGTCACGTTGGCAGGAATAGGTGCTGGAGCTTCATTTGGAATGGTAACCATGTTCTTCGTCCTTCGCACAAAAGATGCCAGACAAGCTGCCAGCCTGTCCGGTATGGCCCAGTCCTTCGGATATATGCTTGCGGCAGTGGGACCTCTACTGTTCGGTATGCTTCATGACTGGACAAAAGGATGGACCCTGCCGTTGCTAATACAGGTCATTCTCGCCATCGCTTTGCTAATCGCAGGGATTCAGGCCAGCAAAAATAGAATGATCGGTTAGTCATACAATTCATTTATAAAAAAACAAAACAGCCTCCATCCTGCAAATCAGGATGGAGGCTGTTTATGCATAGAACAATTCCTTCATTAATTTAATCAATTTTAATCGATTTCAATGAGGGATGAACTTACTTCACTTTTACCTTAATCGTGTCTGTGCTGGTCACACCAGCTGCGTTAATTAACTCTGCCCGATACGTATACGTGCCCGATGCTTTCCCGGACAGTGTAGTCACAGCACTTTGCGCATTAGGTGTAGCCGAACGGAGTTCTTGCGTATCGATCAACTTATCATTTTCATAGAGACGATACTCTGTAGCGTTGGTCCCCCACCACAGGTTCATGGTCACCTTATATTTTCCATCGCCATCCCAGTTATCCTGAGAGAGAACTGCTTTGCCTGGCGTAGCGTTGGTAACCCGAACAGTCAACGTCTGACTCCGCGTTGTTCCCTTGTCGTTGGTCAGCTCAGCCACGTACGTATACGTGCCATTGGCTTTGCCCGTGATCTTCGTCTGAGCAAACTGCGCCCAAGGCGCGTTGTAAGTCAGCTTCTGCGTATCAATCAAAACCCCGTCCTCATATAACTTGTAGCTAGTTCCGTTCTCACCCCACCACAGGTTCATGGTAACGATATACGAGCCCTCTGGCAGGCCGTTGCCTACCCAGTTATTGTGAGACAACACAGGCGTACCTGGGGCCTTGGTTGCCGGAGTTTCAGGTTCGGTCTCCACGGCTTCCAATTTCAGTGCCGTATTGGCTGTGCCCACAAGCCCCTGTTGGTCTTTTACTGTAAGTTCAATGGCATACTCGCCCGCTTCAATTCCCTCCAAAGGAAGGCTGAAGGTACCATCAGCTTGTACTTCAAAGACTCCTTCTTTATAAACCGAACCATCCTCTTTTTTCACAACATACGTTGCTTCCAGGGAAGCTGCCGGATCAAACGTGATGTCCCATCCGCTGGCAAGCGCAGGAGCTACACTGAAGTACAAGTCTTCCACGCTACCATTAAGAACAACAGGCTCATCCTCTTTGAACTCCAACGCTTCTGGTGCAGTTACAGCCGGAGCTGTCTTTTTCACCAAAAATGGTGAAGTGTCTTCCTTATAAGTTTTACCGTCCGTACCAATAGTAGTGATGTCTACCGTATATAAACCATCCGGAATCTCTGTCACTTCATCGGTTGTGTAATCTGCATATGAGCCGTCCCAAGCAAGGTTGTATCTTGCATTGGCACTGAAGTTAAAATAGTTACCAAAGATGGAGCCAATATAACCATCTTGATAATATCCACCTTCCGGATTAAGACCATCATAGATCTCAATCAGGGCAAATGTCATCGGATTATAGAATTCCATCGCTACATTAAGGGTATCCAACGTACCATCAGCCTTCAATGGGTAGTGGAATGGATTTTTCTCAGTGCCTTTTACGGTTTCAATATATTTAACCCCACTCAACGTAACGTTGAAATGAGCAACATATGGCACAGTAAAAGTATTGGTTCCATTCGAGAACTCAATGTACCCTTGTGCTTCTGTAGTCGCAGTAATCCCTCTTGGAACGGTGATTGTCACTGCAAGTTCTTCCTCACCATTCAGTGTGAAGGAACTCTTGTCTACGGCAACGGATACACCTGCCACATTACGAGTTGGATTCACATTTACGGTGTAATCCCCTCCACTACCATTCAGCGCTTCAACTTTAATCGTTTTGGTAATCGTCTTTTCATCTGTGCTCAGGAAATTACCGTAGTTGATACTTCCGGTGATATTTTCCTTCTCAACAACAGAGCCACTTTCTGTGTATTGTGTTACATCAAGCACTTTGACAAAAGCCGCAGGATCAATGGTATTTACAGCCTGAATACGGCCAGCACCTTGATCAAATACATCAAACTTGGCTGTATCCAGCACCTTACTATTGTTCATCAGTGCAACTTTGATATCAAATGGTGTCCATTCCGGATGCTTCTCGATCAGCAGCGCAATCATACCTGCTACATGAGGTGTAGCCATACTTGTACCTGATTTACGATCATAAGCTTGTGCGTAATCTGCGTCTGGCTCATCCTTGCCGTAGGCAGGAATCGTAGACAAAATGCTTGTACCTGGTGCAACAATATCCGGTTTGATGTCCAGTGTGACCTTAGCAGGTCCACGTGAACTGGATGAATTCATTTCATCACCCGGAGTTTGGGAACGTTCAAAATCACTAAAGCTCACTTCAACGGCTTGGCCTGCGTCCAGCTCAGCCTTGATCACATCTCCATCTTCCTTGGACATGCTCAGTGTTGGAATGAGTTCAAAGTTATCGCCCAGACTTACACCGATTGGGCCGGGAATGTTGTTATATACAATAACAGCCAAGGCTCCAGCGGCTTTAGCATTGGCGATTTTCTCTACAAATGCGATTTCACCACGCTGTATTAATGCCACTTTCCCTGTAAAATCCTTGCCTTCAAAATCAGTTGGCTTACCCAGTGCTGCATATTCAAGCTCATATTTTCCTGTCAAAACAGTTTCAGGGTCTGCGGAAAGGCTCCATCCCATCAGATCCAGACGGTAAACCGACTCTGTAATAGCCAGCGGAGCTTCAGTCGGAGCAACTACAGACTCTTCTTCCACAGGAGCAGCTTCAGGAGAAGCTTCAACCGGTGCAGAAGGTGATACAGATGGAGTGTTTTCAGTATTTTCTTCTGTTGTAACTTCTTCTACATTCGGAACTTCAGCTTCGTTAGAAACTGTGTCCTTCACAACTGCTGCACTTTCCTCATCAGCAGTTGCGGGTAAACCTTCCTCCGAATCTTCTGGCTCTTCTGTTCCAGGTGCCGTACCCAGTTCAGGAGATTGTTCAACCTCTGGAACCGGTTGTTGTTCAGGTTGTGTCTCTTCGCCTTCCTCACCAATCCAGAAGTGAGTATCAGCTGTAATCACCTGGCTAGGTCCTGTAGAGTTACCTACCGTAATGGCCATTGCAGACGCACCCGGAGAACCGAGTGTATAACGGTTAGGTCCGCTGTTACCACTTGCTACAACCGCTGTCACACCAGACAACATCGCATTGTTCAGGGCAACTGAAGTAATATAACTCGGGTCGTTGGCGGCGTTACCCAACGAGAGATTGATTACGTCCATGCCATCTTGAACAGAACGATCAATTCCGCCGAGTACCCATGAGGTTTGACCACTACCATACGGTCCAAGTACACGGTAAGCATAGATATCTGCTTCAGGAGCCACACCAACAATGCCGTAGTCCCCCGCCTCGCGAGCAGCAACGGTACCCGCTACGTGCGTACCGTGAGATGTGTAATAGGGGCTTCCAAGCTCGTTAAGCTCAGGCTCGCCCGATCCTTTCCATTCTTGATATGTTGTTTCATACGGGTCATTGTCGTTCCCAACAAAATCCCATCCACCTTTGTAGGCTTCTTGCAAATTAGGATGTTCATAGTCAATGCCTGTATCAATGACGCCGACTTTAATGCCATTTCCTTTGTAACCCAGATCCCATACTTCAGGTGCACCAATAAAAGGCGCTGTGTCTTTCATGTACGGGTTCACTTCATCTGTCTCTGGCGCTATTGTAACTTCAAGGTCAGGATATACGCTGACCACGCCAGGTATTTGAAGCAATTGTCCCACCTGGTTTCCTTTAAGTTCAATCGCTACACCATTCAGGGCATATGCATATTCTTCCAATACTTCATGTTTGATTTTCTTCTGAGTGAGGCTATGTACAAATGACTGTTGTTGTTGCTCAACTTGAGTCACAGCCTTTGTTTCCATAGAGGAGGTAAAAGATTTTCCGGAGAGGGTTGATTCACCTTGCGCTACTGCAACAGGTTTATTGGAAAGCTCAACGATCACTCGGGTGTTCTCTCCACCCAGACCTTCCAAGCTTTTATCCAAAAATGGATCTGCGGCAAGTTTTGCTTCCCGTCCTGCAAGAATCTCTCTCCATTGTTTGGCTTCGGCCGTACTTGGTAAGTTCTCAAGCTGAATAACTGAATCTGTGGGAGCGGCTCCAGCCGCGGGGAGAATAATGGAAAAGACCATCAGAACACTTAATAACGTGGATATCAATCGTTTACTCAAGGCTTTGCCCCTCCTTTTAAATGTGAATACGTCACCAAATGATGGGTTCCTGCTGTTTGTGCGTACTGCAATACACACTCCAATTTCACCGCCTATCTGCAAGAAGGATTGACCCTTGGTAAATTATTCTATCAAAATACCACATTTTCCTTCTAAATACTTACAAATATGATATAGAAATTACTTATATGGGTCTTGAGTATGATAAAAACATCCCTTTGTAATTATTTGTCGTTTGAATATTTCATTTTTAAAATTAATGCATCAAAAAAACCAAGAGCCTCTTTATCCGAAAGAGATTCCTGGTGTATAGGGGAAGCGTGGTTGATATACAAAGGATCGCCATAATTCGTTTAACATCCATAAAATTTGCTACATTTCACAAGATTCTACTTTATTCTGGCTTCACGGCTTCAATACGCAGACGCTTGTAATCGGCATACAGAGCATCATCTTCCCAAAGGTGAGGCATCACGATCTGACTGGTTTCATGGCATATTTGCTGTATCTCTTCATGACTGAGACCCTCAAAATAGTCCCCTCCAAAATGAGTCAACCAGCCTACTATACCTTGCTCACCATCTTCCAATCTGGTAGGACGGTCATAGTGATAGGCATGACGCACCACAAATCCACGTTGCTCTAAAATATGGCTATATTCTCCGATCGAAGGAAAATACCAAGGATTGCGTTCCGATGCACGAATGCCCTTGTTTCGCTCCATAACCTGCTCTAATGCATTCACAATGGTCTGAACGTTCCCTTTACCACCGAATTCTGCTACAAAACGCCCTCCGGGCTTCAAAGATTTCCATATACTATCCACCACTAGTCGTGGGCTTCGCATCCAGTGCAGGGCTGCATTGGAGAAAACGGCATCATACAGTCTATTCGTCTCAAACTGATGACCGTCTCCTTCCACAAACTCAAGTTCAGGGAATTTCTCCCTCGCCCGGCGAATCATGTCTGTCGATGCATCCATGCCAATAACTTCAGCTTCGGCCAAAGAAATTTCATACGTCAAATCCCCCGTCCCGCACCCCAGATCAAGAATGTATTCCCCTTTTTGGGGTTGAAGCCAGGAGATCAGGTTTTTGCCGTATCCGGACACAAAAGTCAGTTTGTTGTCATATTCTTCTGCCTGCCACTGATTTAATGATTTCATGGAACCACCGTCGCTTTCGTTATTGATATCCTCATTGTGGCATAGAATAGTTTATTCTTTAAATATATAAATTCTATATTGTTTATAGGTATAACCAATAAAGGTGCTGACGAAGCGAATGCTCCGACGAATCATTGGGGTTCTCTTCCCTAGAACGCAAAAGAAGCTTCCCAGGGGAAGCTTCTCTTTTTTTTACGTCCCAGGAGGGATTCGAACCCCCGACCGACGCCTTAGAAGGGCGTTGCTCTATCCAGCTGAGCTACTGAGACAAATATGTATAATAAATTTTCGGCGCGGTTCTTATTATACTCTGATTTCTATATTTTTCAATAGTTTTATAAAAAAATTAATAATTATACTTAACTGCGGGCTCAAACATGTACTTTACCGTATTATTCTCATACTCCAGTCCCTTTGAGAATATGATAGCTTGAACCAGGTTATATTGAGGAGATTGGAACATTTAGAGTAAGATTAACATCAGACATTTTCAATGTCAGAATTGCTGGGTAATCTTTTGCATACATACATTCAATGATCCATTGAAGGAGAGAATCGTCATGAGACAACTTTTATCAGCCCTATCCTACTTTAGTATTTTCTTTGCTCCGTTCCTGTTTCCGATCATTATATGGATTGTTGCCAAGGATGATTACATTGAGGGACATGCAAAACGTGCCTTATTCTCACATGTATTCCCCTTTCTCGCTGCCATTCCGTTATTTTATTTCTTCGTAACTGCGCATAGTCTGGGTTCCGCCGTTGGGTTTGTCATTCTATTCTTTGTGATTTACGGATTAAGCTTTGTGTACAACGTGGTCAAAGGGATTCAAGTGCTGCGCGAGTATGCTTGATCAACATCTCCACCTGATCTGACCATCGCATAACAAAACCCGCCGTTCAACAACGGCGGGTTTTTCCAGTTACAGATGCAGTCACAGCAACCAGCAACAGGTCGTTGTCTACGTATAACTCAACATCGAACTCTACTCCACTAACACCACATGTATTACTGGAGTATTACCTGTTAAGCTTGCCCGATCAGATACCGCTGAAGTGTTGGACCAAGCAAACCAAAGGCAAATAACTCACTTTGAAACCGAGCTTTATCTTCTTCGACTGTCATACCTTCGCTGTTCTCAAATGCGGCATCTGTCGCCTCTTCAAACGCAGTATGCATGTTATTGTTATACCAGTCGATCGCCGAATCGGAGTGATTGCGTACAATCCGAACAACTTCCAGCGAATTTCCGGGCTGTGTTGAGGCCACGTATACAAGTAACGACGGATCTCCGGCATTTCCAGGTTGCACTTCAACCTCTGCACAAGACAATCCATCTACCTCGGTTAACCTGCGTATTTTGGCATCTTGAATGGCATACATTCGTCATCGCGCTCCTTTTCCTATGTGCTTATCATGTACTTTGTTCAATCTGGTATCGTGTCTCTGGTGTGCCCAATCGGTAAATCTCCCGATACACCTGTTGTAATACCGTTTCATACGCCCGGTTTACGGACTCCTCCGGTGTATCTGGCCATGGGAATACCATGCCAGGAAAGGCCTCTTCCTCCTTTTCCTGCATGAGGCTCAGCAGTCCCAGTAATTGCTCCGCTTCCTGCGGCGTTGCCTGAATGACCCATTCATACGATGTTACCGACGGATCCGGAATAACGGAGCGGCCCATGACAGACACATAATACTTCCTACTGTCCATTGCATGTTCTCTCCTTCACAGGCATGTTGAGGCCGTTGTTCCTAGAACTAGTTTCCGAAGAGGACAGACATTTTATGCCTGCTTTCGGCATATATTTGTTACGACCTCTGACGAAAAAGACAACATTTGCTGGTTGCCAGTAACTAAGCAGCCATACGGATGAATGACTCGACCAAGAAAGGATGAACAAACCATGTGCGGTATTACCGGCTTCATACAGTGGAATCGGGATTTGACCCAGGAATCAGAGCTGCTGGTCCGTATGACGGATAGCTTGTCGAACCGGGGGCCCGACGCTTCAGGTACATGGATCTCCAATCCTTGTGCCTTTGGACATCGGCGTCTTAGTGTAATGGACCCCGAGAACGGCGCACAGCCCATGCATGCGTTACAGGGAGATACCTCCTATACCGTCGTGTATAACGGAGAACTATACAATGCACCCGAGTTGAAAAAGGAATTACTCCAGCGGGGGCATCAGTTCCGCACGCAATGTGATACGGAAGTGTTGCTCGCCTCTTATATTGAGTGGGGACCGGCGTGTGTTGACCGGTTTAACGGTATTTTTGCTTTTGCCATATGGGACGGGGGACGCGAACAGGTTTTTATCGCACGAGATCGCCTTGGCGTGAAACCTCTGTTCTACAGTAATAACAAAGACACTCTCGTATTTGGTTCAGAGCCCAAAGCTCTGCTTATTCACCCTGATGTGGAAGCCGCTGTTGGCCCGGAAGGATTGGCCGAAGTGTTTATCGTAGGGCCTGCACGTACACCAGGACACGGCGTATACTCTTCACTGAGCGAACTCAAGCCCGCGCACGCGCTGATCTATAACCGAAACGGTATCCGAACCTATGCCTACTGGAAACTGGAAAGCCAGAACCACGAACATAACCTGGAAGAGACGGCAGCCGAGGTACGCTCTCTCTTGCAAGATACACTGGAGCGCCAGTTGGCTTCGGATGTTCCAGTATGCTCTCTTTTATCAGGAGGACTGGACTCCAGTGCCTTGTCTGCATTAGCCGTGGATTATTACAACCGGACCGGGCAAGGCCAAATCAGTACGTATTCTGTCGATTATGTGGATAACGCCAAACATTTTCAGGCGCATTCCTTTCAGCCGGGTGCAGATGGTCCCTGGATTAAGCGAATGGTGGATGAACTCAAGACCGACCATCACTGGATTGAGATTGAGAACGGAGAACTGGTTCATGCTCTGACACAGGCCATGTTAGTAAGGGACCTGCCAGGTATGGCGGATGTAGACTCTTCGCTCTATTTGTTCTGTAAAGAAATCAAAAAAGGGGCTACGGTTGCCATCTCAGGCGAAGCAGCGGATGAAGTGTTTGGCGGTTACCCCTGGTTCCATCGAGAAGATATGCTGAACTCCGGTACGTTTCCGTGGTCTGTAGCGCCTGATATGCGAGCAGCGTTGTTATCCCCGGATATTCGGGAATGGATTCGGCCACTCGATTATTTGTCAGACCGCTATTCGGATGCAGTGGCTGAAGTGCCTCTGTTGGATGGGGAAACAGGTAAAGCTGCACAAATGCGGGTGATGTCCTACCTGAACATTACACGTTTCATGCCTACACTTCTGGATCGCAAAGACCGGATGAGTATGGGGGCAGGATTGGAAGTACGGGTACCTTACTGTGACCATCGTCTGATCCAGTATGTGTTTAACATCCCTTGGGAAATGAAAATAACGGGCGGACGGGAAAAAGGTATTCTGCGTAAAGCACTCGAAGGTGTCCTGCCTGACGATGTGTTATATCGCAAAAAGAGTCCGTATCCGAAAACACATAATCCACAATATCTGGCCGCGGTCAAACAACAGGTACTTGATATCCTGGATGATCCCACATCACCTATTTTGCCTTTGATCGACAAAGATCAGATCCGGAACCTTGCGTCTTCACCAGATGCAGCTTCCAATCTTCCCTGGTTCGGACAGTTAATGTCGGGTCCCCAGTTATTTGCTTATCTGACTCAGATCAATACATGGTTGCGGACATATAAAGTTGCTATTCGTTAAAATCACGTTATGCATTGATTAAGCAAGGTGAATTATTTAAGGGTGCCCAAACAGTAACTACTGTGTTTGGACACCCTTTTATTACTTTTTCATAAGAATCTCTGTACGTATGCGCTCGTTCTTCATCCACATTCCACTCAGTTCAATTTATTGCACTTTGAAACGACTGACGGTCTGTTGCAACTGCTCTGCCATCAAGGAGAGATCATTGGCTGCGGAAGCAATCTCCTGCATCGCAGACAACTGCTCCTCTGAGGATGCACTCACTTCTTCTGTTCCAGCAGCTCCCGCTTGGTGAACAAGTGCAATCCCCTGTTGAACCTCTGCGGATACAACTCCCATAGATTCAGCAGCATTTCGCATTCCCTTCTCAATCGATTCCACAAATGGAACAATTTGATTAGCAGAAAGCGCAGACTGCTCAGACAGCTTCCGAACCTCTGTAGCAACAACCTGAAACCCTCTTCCCTGTTCGCCAGCTCGTGCAGCCTCAATAGCGGCATTAAGGGATAGGAGATTCGTCTGTGCTGATATTTCCGATATGCTGTCCACCAAACACTAACTCTAGTCCGGTAAAACAAAAAAACACCTTCCAGAAGGCAAGTCCAAACCAAAGGTCTGATCCTGCCTATACTAAAAGATGCGTTTGAAGTTACGCTGATATGTGGTTTAGAAACAAATAAACATATTCCAGCTCCCCAGTGGAATAGCTAAATATGAAATGCCGGTCAACGAATCAATACCGGATTACGTTCAAGCAGCCCGCTGCCAAACGTTTCCCTGAACGGGGAATCTTCCATATGGATATAACCGATGTAACAGCCACATTTTTTCATGCGACAAGGCCGATCCGCGGCCAAAGCCTGCAAACCATCGCGGTACAGATGTCCAATGATACGGCGATCCTTATAACACCTTTTCACATGCCCGGACCCCTGAACATAAAATACTTCCGAACCGGCAGCACATCGCTTGCCCAAGCTCTCATAATCCTGCAGATTACCTTCAAAAAGCGGATCAAGCCCACGTAAAAACTGAATCTCTTCCGGTGTGTAATACTTGGGCCGATCTTTGAAGGCATTGACCCACATATACACATCATCCGGCAAAGCCTGTCTCATGGACTCAATTGCGGGGAAAGCACTACGGAGTCCGACAGTACCGACACTAAAAGCAAGTCCCATCTGACGCAAGGTCAGACATTGTTTAACAAAAGAAGCCTCTTTTGTCTCACGAGGATGATACGTCGCCCAAAAGGCTGCTGTGTTCGCATCCAGCTCCCTCGCCCAATCCAGTTTGACGGACAGGTTGGTTTGAATTGAAACTTTATCCACATGTGGCATATGTGACAGCTCAACCATCGCTTCCCGGTACCAACGACGCACCAAAGCTTCACCGTAGGGATTGAAGAATATCGAAAATTGGTGTCCCTCAACTTCCTGCTCCCTCACCCAATTCACAAATTGACGCAATTGTTGCTCGTCCACTTCCAACGTCTCTTTGGAATCCACCGTTTTGCTAAACGGGCAGTAGGGACAGTCGTAATTACAGGAAGACAACTTCCCCCGATAATACAAAGTCGCTCTCATGAGAAAACAAACCCTTCCATCTGTTCACGAATTTCGGCAGATATAAGCCAATCTCCAATCGCATCGGAGTAACCCAGTCCTTCTTCTGTCAGACGCAGCACCTGCTTGCCCTCATCGCTCTCCAACTCCGCCATGCCCTCTGTCAACAGTTCAGCCAACCAGACATAGTCGGACATCACATCGGTACCAAAGCGCTGTTGGTAGTCAGACAACGTCAATCCCTCCCGATGCAGCAAGGCTTTCAGAATAAAGCGACGTCTCTGTTCCTCACAGCTTAACACGATGCCATAATCCGCTACATCGTAGCGCTCAGTTGCCACATAATCGGCAATGATGCTTTGTGTGGCCTTGTAACTCACGCCGTACTTGGAAGCATAATGTACTTCACTCGTATAAGAGCGTGCACCACATCCCAGACCAACCATGCCCTCCTCCTGACAGCTATAAGGCAGAAGCACTTTGGAGGACGACTGTTCTTTGGCAAATCTGCGCATCGAATACTGAACATAACCTTTACTTTTTAAAATCTCACGTGCAGCTTTATACAGCTCCATCCGAATGTCAGGTCCCTGACGGCGAATATCATCAGGCTTCACGATTGTATTCTCCCTTGTATACAAGGGATAAATAAAGATTTCGCCCGGTTCGTAGGCCAGAACTCTTTCCAATGAATAGATCCACGATTCCACCGTTTGCCCTGGCAGACCATAGATCAGATCCAGATTTAACAATGGGAAATCATACCGAGTAAGCTTCTCAAGCGCTCGTTCGACCTCCTGCGGTTTTTGTGGACGATAGATGGCAGATGCTTCAGCTTCAATAAAACTCTGGATGCCCATACTAATACGATCCACACTTCGTTCCTTCATGATGGCCAGCTTGGCATCCGTAACGGTATCCGGCGACGTTTCCACCGAAATCGATGCTTGCGCAGGGTCCAGCCCCATCACCTGTTCAGCAATATTAAAAAGACGATTCAACTGAACCTCATTCAATAATGTAGGCGTTCCTCCACCAATCGCAAACCTCGAATACGGCCTTCGAGATGTAATGGGTGCCCATTGCTTCGCCTGACGTTCCAGCGCATCCACATAACGTTCATGTGTATCATCCCGTCGATCCGGCAGTGTGAACAAATTGCAGAATCCGCAACGAGCAGCACAAAAGGGAATATGCATATATAAAAAATACGTATCGGTATTTTCTCGTTCCCACAGTGGCCCTAACGGCAGTGGTGGGTCAAGCTCCCGATAGGCGGTCTTGTGCGGATACGAGTATAAGTAAGAACGATAAGGGAATGCCCGTACTTCACTGAGACTTGTAGCTATATTGGATCCGGACTGTGTGGAATAGCCTGTTGTTGTATGTTGTAAATGTTTCTCCATCGGTTTCCTCCTGTCTCCGGTTGTTGTCCTCATAAGATCAATACATTCTATACTAAAAATTCACGGTAAGGCACCGTCCAGACGACATCATGCGCAAGCCGGTGTCCTTGATACCCGTCTTCACCGTAAGCTGTACCATGATCGGAAAAAGCCAGGCAATACGCAGGCCGAGCGCGTTTCCTCATCGCCTCGAACAATGGTCCAAGAGCCTCATCTACATATCGAAGTGCAGCTCGCTGAGTCTCCACGGAGTCTTCCTTCGCTCCTTCTACAAAGTAACGATTGGGGCCATGAATGGCAGACACGTTCAAAAACATAAATATCCTTTCATCCTCCGCTGTCTGTTCAAGCAACTTTAATGCATGCTGTACCTGATGTTCTGTTGATTTGGGGTTGGTTACCCCAAAGTTCATTCGCCAGTAGCTCTGTTGGAAATAACCGGGCAATACTTTTGCAAGCGGGTTTTTTTTCGTAAAAAAGATGACGCCGCCAATACAGATGGTACGGTAACCTTCAGCTGCAAACCCGGATACGATATCCGGTGTATCAAACAGCCAGGTGTGCGGATGTGTCTTGAGTCCGGTATTCCGGGAATGAAATAGCCTTACATGAGATTCCTTATCTGTATTGGCAGGTGTCGGCATAAAACCACCAAAAAAAGCATGGTGCGCCGCGTATGTAAAACTTCCCGGGGTATGACGCTTCTCCCACGAACCCGAACCACATAGATTAGGACAATTCTCCTCTTCCAGCTTGGCAACGTCATATCGTAACGTATCCAGCGTAATCATTAACAGATCATGGGAGCCCACGATGGTGTTCATATCAGGCATGTTGAATAGGCTCCTTTCGTAAAAGTTCCATTTCCCACTCGTAGGTTCCGAGGCCATGATGCTCAACCCTGTATAACAGATCTCCAAACGGATTCACATCCAGCACATAAGCACGCGGATTCGAACCACTAGTAAGCATCACATCAATCCCGGCTGACCACGAGTTGGGAAATGCAGACATGGCTGCTTGCGCTGCCGTCCTAACCAGCGACATCCGCTGTTCATCCAGCCCTGCTTCAGCAGGCAGCATACGTTCATTACGCAGATGCAGATTGGTAATCGGCGTACGGCTCAGCCGCATAATCGCGTGACCTGCCTGTCCACCTGCAACCAGTTGGCGAATATCGTAGGCCCGCTGATCAACCGTGGCTTTGGGCATCCATCGTTCAATCCGTGCACCTTCTGCACATAACCAGTTCATCAGCGTAGCAATCTCTTCACTGCGGGTATACTTGCGTAGACGTCCTTCATTGAAGAAAATCGTCTTGCCCTGTCTCTGTTCCATCCCCATCGTTGTTACAGCGATTTCATCACCCGTTCGGGGATTGACTTGATAGGCAACAACTCCTGAAGCCCCGGAGCCACACGCAAGCTTCACAAACACACGATGCATCTCGGCAGCCTTCATTGAGCTACGCAGGTCCATATAATTGCGGATTGGCTGCGAAGTTGGAAGCGCCGGAGGTACATCAACTCCATGTGAAGATAGATGTTGCTGACATGTTCTCTTGTCAAACATCAATTGGATATCGGCGGGATCATTCATGAATCGGACTTCAGGCCATATTTCCCGAGACTCACGGCCGATTAGATCCAGACATGCTTTCCAGCCACGGAACCACTGAGCAGGAGCGTAGATTCTTCCCCACTCCTGTTCCAGCGCAAGTGCCTGTTCTGCGGAAAATTCTTCTGCTCCCATTTCACCCGTTAATGTTGTCGGTGACGTATCGTTCACAGCTCCAAGGAACAGTAGGTCACGCTCCACTTCCCACTCCTCACCAGGAGCATCAATCCGAATCAGGGGTACGGGCAGATTGGAATCTACTGTATCAGCGATGGTTCGACCCTGTCTCCAATTCTGGAGCAATTGAGCATATGGCAGTACAACCGCAGGTTTCAAACCCAATCTATGCCTAGCCTCTTGCAGCCCTTGTGTTCGTCGGTTATCAGGGTTTCCGATCAATAAAAAGGGCTGATCTTGCGTTAGATCATACACATCTATTGGCTGGTGCAGTCTTTCATTCATTCCCTTTACACCTGACATCAACTATTCCGTTAAGGATGGATAACGCCAGTCATCCTCATCACTCTGTTGCTGGTCGCTAACATCTACAGATATACCCGATTGGTTCCAGCGACTGATCATTTCATTGGTCATGTAATGGTAACTTAGATCAAGATGTTTCAGTTTCTTGATCTTGTCACTGGCAAGCAACGCTTCAGCCCCTTCATCGGACAACGTTCCTTGCGATAGATCCAGTACTTCAAGTTGATCCAGAATAGGTGCTTCAGCTGCTGCTTTGGCAATCTCATCCTGAATTTCACTGTCTTTCAGACCCAAGTAAACCAGCTTTGGAAATAATCCTTTTTCTAACAAAGGGAGTATATCTTCAAGTGACCCATCGAAACCATAATTATCCACACCCAGATATAATTCCAGTTTACGCAATTCAGGCAACTTGGCATGGGTGATTGAAGATAACACGTCTTTCGGCAGCCCACCACAAATAATAATCAATTCTTCAAGCTTGGCATGCTGGAGTGGTTCCAGACTGAGGCCGCTACTGCCCATTACAGAGAATGATTTTAATTCTGGAAAGGCACCTAACAGTGGTGTGAGATTTGTCTGGATAATCCACGATACTTCACATTCTTCAAATCCCATATCTCCAATAAACAGTTTCTTCAATGACGGAAAGCTTGGAGCCGACTCGACGAGCGTACCCATGAACTCATCAGGCGAATTTTCATAAGCCTGTCCCCAATCTCCGATGACCAGACTTTCCAATGAGCTGGCCTCCGGTTTAGCCGCCAGTTCTTTAATTAACTTTTCCATACGAATGCCGTCCTCATAATCATCGTAAGATACAACAAGCTTCACTTCTTGCATGAGTGGATCCCTCCGTTTAAGGTCATATGTGATTCGTTAGTTTGAATGTTAACCCATACCACACAAGGCTTGCAACTTCCTCCAACTCCAGTCCCAATGAGATTCCCAATCGTGCAACGTAAACTAATTTTCATATAGGTATAAGAACATACGTTCTATTATATAGTCACAGAAAATAGACCTCACCATTAGGTATATGGATGGACCTCACCAAACCCGATCAAATACTTCATTTCATACAAAAAGCGTTAATGGCGGGCGAACCATCCCATCGGAATGCTTCTGTCCTTCCATTAACGCTTTGATGTTCACATATCATGAAGTTAAATCAAGATGTTCTGTTCCGTTTAATCTCAGCCTTCAAGTCTGGATACAAGCGCTCTCAGCGCGTGACCACGGTGGCTAATCGCCTGCTTTTGCTCAAGCGTCAGCTCTGCCATCGTCATCTCGTATTCAGGTACATAGAAGAGTGGGTCATATCCAAAACCGCCAGCACCTGCAGCTTGAGCCGTGATCCAGCCTTCCGCAGTGCCTTCTGATTCATACTTATCACCTGTTGTCGGATCGTACAGTACCAACGCACATACAAAACGAGCCGGACTTAGTAGCGGCTGTTCGGTGTCCTCACCGGATTTTAACGATTCCAGTGTCTCCAGCAACTTCGCATTATTCTGTGCATCCGTTGCTCCCTCGCCTGCATATCTCGCTGAATATACCCCTGGCTCACCATCCAACAGGTCTACGCAAAGTCCTGAATCGTCTGCCAGAACAGGCAATCCAAGCGCATCACCAACCGCCTTGGCTTTCTTCCAGGCATTCTCCGCAAACGTTACGCCATCTTCTACCACATCCGGTAGCTCCGGATAGTCAAACATGCTCTTGACCTCTTTGCCAAGCGGTGCGAAAGCATGAGCGAATTCACGGACTTTACCCGCATTGCGGGTTGCAACAATGAGGATTGGGCTGTCCAAACTCATCTTAAGCTTCCCCTAATCCACGCGCGCCGATCTTGAGCGCAATCGGTCCGAGCACTTCTTTTTGACGCTCGATCATCTCCAGAATTCCCTGTTCGCCCAGTTCCAACATGGCGTTCAGCTCACGGCGATCAAATGGTGCTTCCTCACCTGTTCCCTGAAGCTCGACGTATTTACCGCCGCCTGTCATCACCAGGTTCATATCCACCTTGGCTTTGGAATCTTCATCATAGTTCAGATCCAGTACAGGCTGTTCACCCACAACACCCACACTTACTGCGGCAATGAAATCCGTAATCGGGAACACTTGCAGTTTGTGCTGTTGGGAGATCTTGTTCACGGCAAGCGCCAGCGCTACAAACGCACCGGTAATGGACGTTGTGCGTGTGCCTCCGTCAGCTTGAATGACATCACAGTCCAAGGTAATCGTACGCTCACCAAGAGCCTGCAGATTAACTACCGAGCGAAGTGCCCGACCAATCAGACGCTGGATTTCCATGGTGCGTCCAGTTAATTTGCCACGATTGGCTTCACGTTGGTTCCGGGTATGTGTTGCACGTGGCAACATGGAATATTCCGCTGTTACCCAGCCTTTACCCTGCCCTTTCATAAAGGGAGGTACACGTTCCTCCACTGTAGCTGTACAGATCACCTTTGTATCTCCAACTTCAATCAGTACAGAGCCCTCGGCGTATTTATTCGTGTTCACTGTTAAATTCAGCGGGCGCAGCTGTTCGCTGGTTCGTCCGTTTGATCTCATATTTTCTGCCTCCTACGACTTAAGCATCCTGTAATGTTGAGCTTGTTCACACTTTTACGAATCCCTTATATTTTACCAAAGAGTTCGGTTAAAAGCATCCTTAAGCATTTCTTCGTTCATTAAATCGGAATTTCGTTGATATATTCAGGCTTGGAAACCGGCGCACTATAATCCCTGTTGTCATCACCCATGACCGTTTTTTGGCCGTTCCATTCGATCTGTACTTTGGCGTCCTTGCTTGCTGTGTTCTCCGCAGTGGTTAATACGACAGACTGTAACAGCTCACTTGGCACGATATCCCCTTCGGCAAACATATCATCTTTCAAGGCAACCGTTACCGTGCCATCCTCGGCGGTTTTGACCGATTGCAGCTCCGTTCCGCCTGTCATAACTTCTTCCAGTTCGCCGCCTTTGTCAGGTCCCTTGATCAGTTCGTTCAATGCTGCCTGCACCCGATCTTCACCAGGTGTAACCAGACGTGTCACCGGAACATAATATTGGATGCCTGCTGGTGAAGCAGCGGAGAAATAGACCGTTACCGGGCTGCTGTTGGTCACAAACGTATCACCCAGATCCAGATTGATTCCCACAGCCCGATTCAGCGGTTCAGGCAGCGGCGTACTGTTTACCGGCATTTGCGTTAACTTTTTGCCATCCACCCAGATCTGCACATTCTCCACATCAGGCGTTCCCGTCAATGTCCACGTGACAGCTTCTAGCATTTTCCGTTCTTCCTTCGCATCATACTTGGCAAAATTACCCGAGAACTCAACAACCGCCAGCTTGTCATCCGCGTGAATCGTTACATTCTGCACAACCGTTCCCTGCGGGAGAACACCCTGGAATCCTTCAGGCAACATACCCGCATAGGCCCCGCCTGTGACAAGTGTATCCAGTGCTGTCTTTGGACTGCTGGCGTCTGTTCCAGAAGGAAGTGTCAGGGATACCGGAGCGAGCAGCCCCTGCTGGTCTTGCAGATATACCGTCGTTAATGGGAGCGTTGCGAGCGCACCATTCCCTTCGGCTGCTTGAATCATGGCTGCTTCCTGAATAGGCGGTGGTGGATCAACAGCTTCGGAAGACTGTGCTCCAAACATGCCGCAGCCTGACAATACCATAGGAATACTCAGCAGCGCTGCTGCCGATACCGTACGCAAAGATTGGATCTTTCTCATGATCACGTTCCCCCTCATCATTTTTACAGTTTGTACTACCATGTATACGAGCCTTTGTCCAAAAAATAACTAAAAGATAATCGCTTCGCTGAAAACTTATATATTATCTTTAAGAAACGTAAAACAGGTTAATAACGTATTAGGAAGCAAGAGTAGGGACATTGCTAACTTCAGAGGAGGAATCGCCCATGGAACATCCTGAGCAAGAAAAAATCCCTTACAGCCTGAATAGCCGCAAAGTGGCGGAGGCAACAAGGGAATGGCTGCATAAGCGGGGCGTCACGATCCCTGAGATCGCAGAGCTGGTCATGTTATTGCAGAAAAAATACTATCCAGGTCTTACGATGGAAGAATGTATCGAAAATGTGGAGATGGTTCTCCGTAAACGTGAGGTACAGAACGCTGTTCTGACGGGTATTCAGCTTGATATTCTGGCAGAACAGGGGCAGCTCATATCTCCTTTGCAGGAGATGATTGAGAACGATGAAGGACTGTATGGCGTGGATGAGATTTTGGCATTCTCCATCGTCAATGTATATGGAAGCATTGGATTTACGAATTATGGTTATGTGGACAAGCTGAAGCCAGGGGTGCTTGAACGACTGAATGACAAGAGCCTGGGCCCTGTCCACACGTTCTTCGATGATATTGTCGGTGCGATTGCATCAGCAGCGAGCAGTCGGATCGCCCATCGCAAACAATCCGAGCTTGAAGAAGCACTGGGAGAAAAACCTGTCAGTGATGACGCTGTATAATACGTAACTCGTTTCATATCTGAAGCCATGTGGAACATTGGACATGTGTATGGATGCTTCGTGAAATAAATGTTCGATAAAATAACTGTTCATGGAAAAAGCGGCCTGATGGCCGCTTCTTTTGCATGTGTAACGATACATATTGGATAATCCACATGTTATTATTTCAGATGTTTAGGTCGTACCGTTCCCACCAAACCAAAACCTTCAACCCAATTCTGCTCGGTAGGTGAACCAGATGTTGCCCGTTTCGGTCCAATCGTGATTTCCGGGCCTTTGCGCTCTCGCAACATGCCACGTAACACCGTGATACCGAAGATGCTGAGTCCGGTAAATACATACATCATCCGCATGATGATGTTGCCAGAATCTGTGCCCGTCACCATGCCGTGAACCAGCAGACCAATGAACATCGGGTAGGACAACATGTGGAACATGAACCACCATTTACGGCCCAGCTTGTTCCGCAGATCACTGGATAACAGGACAATCACTAATCCGTAGAAGGCTAACGTTCCCAGACCACTGCCGATCGGATGCACGGAGGCGGTAAAAGGAATCAGAAGTTCTCCCCAGGTAAATGGGCTGTAATGATCAATATATAAAGTCAACGCATGCACAAGTCCAAGTCCGAAGGCGAGCCAGGTCGTTCGGGTATGCCATTTGAACATGGCTGCTTTCGGTTTGCCTTTGGCCATCGGCATCCCTTGAGCAATGCCCAGAAACACACCGGCAAAGAGCAGCACATAAGCAGCAATCCCACTAATTCGAATGATATTCCACGTTGGCAGATAATCTACAATCCATTGTGCCATAACCGGCTCCCCCATATCTGTTAGACTTGTCCCCGTTTAAATCAGACTGAAGCGATGATCCGGATCAAAACCGGGCCAGTGCTCAGCGAGCGTATCCGTATTCCCTCTAAAATAAGTAATCCCATCCCGTGTCATCCACAGGATGTCATGCCGATCGTAATGTCGGTTTAACCAGCCCACGGCTTCGGCACTCCCCAGAATGCAGACCGTCTTGGCAATGATCTCGCATTGCGAAGCATGCTGTCCCAGAACCGTACACTGCAATACGTCCGTATCTGCCGGCTCCATCGTCCGTGGGTCAATGAGGTGGTGTGCAAAGCTTCCATCCGTATTCTGCCATTGTCTGCGGGAAATACCCGAAGTGGCAACAGCTCCTCGCTGTAAACGGATCGCTCCCGACACAGCACCCTGATTCTGCAAAGGATCTGCTACTTCCAAGGTCCACTGGGGATGGTCTGATGTGCCCCATACTTGGGTATCTCCACCCGCGTTAATCAAACCCGCCGGAATATGCAACGTTCGCTGTAACCAGTCTGCGATACGCTCCACTGCCCAGCCCTTAACAATGCCTCCCAAGTCCAACTCAGCTCCAGGGTCCAGATGAACCATCCGACTACCTTCCCGCTGAATCCAGCTCGGACGGCTGTGGTCATATCGATCTTCCATCCCGCCTGATGATTCAGGTGTTCTCGTTCGCAATATGCGTTCAAGCAATGGACGTTGCAATTGTCGTTGCTGCACCTTCTCGAAACTTAGATCATATCCCGAAGCCTGAAGAGCCTGCGAGATACCCGGTTGAAAAATCCCTTCAGTCAGTCCAATATATCCATAGGCCAGACTCAACACTTCATCCATCGCAGCGGAGATGGGTATCCATCCGGTTGCATGATTCAGACGATTCAGTTCACTGTCTGCCACAAATCGGCTAAAGCGCTGCTCTTGCGTCTCAAACCAATTCTTCACCACGGTTGCTGCATGTTCAGCTTCTTCCTGCCCAGCGGACAGTTGCACTTCAACATCCGTGTTCATCGCACGGAATTGAAATCGGAGCGGACGAGCAACTTGCTCCGTGCGGCTCATGACGCACCTGTACGTGACTGATAGTTGCCACTGCTGTATCCGGAGTCTGTACCCTGGTTATTTTGCCCGATACGCTGAGAATCTGAATAATTCCCCTCGTTACTCGTGCTCTGATCTGGCCCAGCTGCTTGTGTGCTATCAGATGTTCCATTATATTGACTATCATTATTGTCATTGTCCTGCGTGTTCCAGTTGTTGCTGTCTGTTGTACTGTTGATCCATTCATCCATCACATCATCATGCGTATTCACCTGGTTTGAAGCAGTAACATTTGTATCTGTGCCATTTGCTGCTGCATAGGCCACATCAAAGGCATCCGAAGTTCTTACATATTGAAAAAGTGCAGCCACAGTCAACGTTGCTGCCGCTGAAGCTTGCCATTTTCTCCATTGATTCCGTTTTCTTCTGGTCATCGCTCTTCCCTGCTTTCTTTAGGGTGTGTCTCAAGACACGCCCTAGCGAAGTTCATAGATGTATCATAGGCGCGCTGGCTTAAAAATAGATGAATGAACCGTTAAGAGAGGCTAAAAAGGCCCAGAACAGGTGAATTCCCTGTTCCGAGCCTCTATATAAGATCGCATTATCATTTCATATCGATATCATCATTCCGTTTAGATTTTAAAATAGAACATGCCATCCAGTTGCTGCTCTTGCTTCATTACTTCGCGTCGAATTAACTCCTGCAAATGGACCAACGTCTCACTCATGGCAAACCGCAGTTGATGGGTACCAAGCCGATTGCCAAACATGTACACACAGATGTCATAAGCATTCGCCGGTGACTCCTGAATTCGCTCCGTCATCTTCTGAAGACGTTCCTCGTGATGAGCCAGCAATTGAACTGTCCGTTCGCTGAACTGGGCAAAAGGATTCCGATGGCCCGGATACGCCTGCTTGACGTTCAGCTCCCCAAGACGTTGCAATCCTTCCATATAAGACAATAATGGCTGAGGGTCACTGCCGGGTTGCAGACTGATATTCGGTGAAATCTGTGGCAAAACTGCATCTCCGCACAGAATCTCCATGGACTCCGGCGCATAAAAGGATAAATGGCCTGGGGCATGTCCACCCGTCTCCACAGCAACCCAACGTTTCCCGCCCATATTAAGCCACTCGCCATCTTCAATGGGTGAGACATTCGGAAGTGGCGTGATCTGCGAAGTAAATGCCTTCATATGTTCATGTATCTGCTCAGTCTTGTCTTCCGGCATACCATGACGACCATAATAATCAGGTAATATTGTATTAATGCGTGAATCTGGTCCCCACATATAATCGGCCTCTTGGCGGGAGCGTGTGGACATTCGAACGGGTGCGCCCGTCATCTGTTGCATCCAACCCGACAACCCAAGATGATCGGGGTGATGGTGGGTCAGTACAATTTGACGAATATCGCTAAAGGTCCGGCCGAGATCTGCCAGCGCTTCACTCCATTCCTGTTCTGTTTCCGAATTACGCGGTCCCGGATCTATAATAGTTATCTTTCCACCCGGTTCTGATAACACATAACTGTTCACCCATCGCAAGGGAAACGACATGCTGATCTTGACCCGGTGTATGCCCTCTGTCATGGACATCTCTTCTGTGCGCTTCATGTTATCCCCCTTCCAGACTGTCTCTGTTCACTCCACAGGACGACGACCCACAAAAATCATGCGCGGAGAAGTCTGCTCGTCATATTTCTCTTCGTCATAGCCACCATGTACCTGATCTACCCGGAGTCCGGCGGCACTTAACATCTGACTCAGTTGATCCCGTGTGTACAACTTCACACGCTCCTGATATACCCGTGGTTCATGCCCGGATGTGGTATCCGTAATACGAATTTCCTTTTGCACAAATCCATCCTCAATCTTGCGGAACTCCTCAATTCGCTGTCCTTCATCCTCTCGGACGGAGTGCGGAACCAGATGACGAGTCACATAAGCGGTATTCATAAAATCAATAATGTAGCTGCCACCCGGCCGAAGCATGCGATGAATGGCACGTAATACTTTCAATTGTTCTCCGTCCTCAAGGAAATAACCAAACGATGTGAACAGATTGACTACGGCGTCGAAGCCACCTTTCAGCGGGAGTTCACGCATGTCCGCAAGACACCACGATACTCGGTGTTCAGTGTCCATTAGTCGGGCTTCGCGCAAAAGCACATCAGAAAGGTCGACCCCGGTCACTCGTAATCCCGCATCAGCAAGTGCCAATGAGTGCCGTCCCATACCGCAGCATAGATCCAATACTTCAGAGTTAGGCTCAAGCTTCAACCATTTGATCATTTTATGTACTTCCTGATAGGCACCCTGCACATCCCGGTGCTTGTATACGAGCAGATAATCTTCTCCAAAACTCTTTTCATACCATTCCGTCATCCATTCTCGCCCTCCACTTGGTCACTGGCTCTCTATCTGTAGTACGCTTTGTTCAGGCCTCATCATTTCCCCTAGCTTTAATGTATTGTAACGTCTTTATTCTGCAAACTCAAAAAATTCCAGTAAGTTTCCAACATTGAAGAGCCAAAATGCACACGATATAATGTTAGACATATGCCTGTAAATCGGTTAATTATAAGAGGTTGTTCAAAAAGCAACAGGAGGTGTTCTTATGATTCGCATCGGACTTACCGGATGGGGGGATCAGGAAGATCTCTATCCGCACCGTACCAAAGCCAAAGACAAGCTCAGTCTATACGGTCAATACTTCTCCACTGTAGAGGTGGATAGTTCCTTCTACGCCGTTCAACCGCGGGATCGAATGGCACGATGGGCTGCCGAGACGCCCGAATCCTTTGCTTTTATCATCAAAGCCTATCAGGGAATGACCGGAACTCTGCGAGGCAAACCATATTTCACCAGCACATCGGAGATGTATAAGGCTTTCCGGGAATCACTGGAGCCTGTCATTGAAGCTGGCAAGATGCAGGCAGCCTTGTTTCAATATCCGCCTTGGTTTGAGTGCAATAAGGACAATGTCAATGAGCTTCGTGAAGTGAAACTTCGAATGGAGGGCATTCCGTGTGCCCTGGAATTCCGTCATCGCAGCTGGTATGAAGATGACATGCGCGAGCGAACGCTTGCGTTCCTGAAAGAGCAAGGCTGGATTCACAGTGTCTGTGACGAACCTCAGGCGGGTTTAGGTTCCATTCCTATCGTGCCACAGGCCACGGATTCGGAGATGACGTTGGTTCGCATGCACGGACGCAATGTGTCCGGGTGGCATCAGAATGGTGCGCCCAATTGGCGCGAGACCCGTTACCTGTACCGTTACAACAAGGAAGAGCTGTTGGAGTGGAAAGGTTATCTGGAGCAATTGCAGGAGCAGAGCAAGGATGTCTATGTTATTTTTAATAACAACTCCGGTGGCGATGCAGCGGCGAATGCCCAGATGATGATGGACCTGCTGGACCTGCCAGTGAAGCTTTTTCCTGACCGTTCTGAGCCTGAGCAGGAAGAAGGACCAGAGCAGCTGGAATTATTTTGATCCGCGCTAACGATGCAGTTATTCATATTATTGCGTGAAGGTAAGTGTATCTATCATATATATCATTGCTATCTTGCAGATCAGTTTCGAAACTGGAAACATACTAAAAGCGGCAAGCCCTGGGGCTTTGCCGCTTTTTCAGCTCGTTCTCTACCTACTGAAGGCTATCCGCAAATATCCGTTCTGTTACGTCAAGCACTAGCGCTGCGCAGCCGTAACCGAAGAATCGACAGACGCCTTGGAGAGCTGCTGGTTCATTTTATACAATTCAATGCCTGCTAAGAGCACAATGCCGATCCCATGGGTATCGTTCAGATTCCATCCCAGATCATCGCGATAATACAAGGCGGTAAACGAGTACCCGGAACCGCGGCATACCCCGTATATATTACCTTTATAGTCAATCGACAAGCGCGTCATGCCTTCCCATCCTTTGCGTACGGCCTCCAGATAAGGCTCCGGTTGTTCTAGCCACCCTTCCCGAATTCCACGGGCATAAGCGTAGATAAACATGGATGTGCAGGAGGTTTCTTCATACGAATCCGGGCGGTTCAGCACCTGATGCCATAGTCCATTTTCCCCTTGCAACGCTAAATAACCTTCACTTAAATCACGATAGAACTGTAATAGTTCCGACCGTTTCACATGATCATGCGGCAGAATGGACAACAGTTCGGTTAAGGAGAATAGCACCCAGCCGTTACCCCGTCCCCACGGAATACCTGTCGCCCGACCACGCACAAAATCATACACATGGGACATGATCTGTTGTTCGGGAAGGTAGAGGTATTTACGGAACATCAGGAACTGATTGACTGCATCGTCCCAGTACGTTGCATCTCCTGTCAACTGACCATAACGCATCAGAAAAGGTGTACTCATGTACAAGTCATCACACCACATCGTCTCCTGTCGCATCTCCCCACTGCCCCGAACTCGGTAAAAGGCTCCATCCTCCAGACGTTCCTGCTCATCCGTAATGTAGCCCGCAATCCGGTCCGCGGTATCTCTTCCCCCACGAATATCGCCAAACTCCATCGCCGCAAGCAGCGTAGATCCGAACGAACCGCAATCATCCAGACTGTCGATGGCAGACAGTTGATTATTGATTCCCGCTGCACCGTACCCTTCCCGATCCCACAGACCATAGCGGTCAAATGAAGTACTCAGTTCAATATGTTGCCGCACATACTGAATGTAATCGTCTCGTCCCAATTCCTGTCCCGTCTGGAGAAGTCCAAGCAGGGTAACACCAAGCGGATAATTCCACTTTCCGTAATGTGTGTTCTCCAGATAGGGACGAACATGCGTATCGGGAAGATCTACTCGCCAATACACCCCTTGTGCGCCATCATCAAATACGGTATCTGTTCGCACAATATCGGCGTGGGATGGCTCAGCGCCGGGAGCAAACACACCTGTGTACAGCCAGGGGTCCGTGCATCCCGCAACCGGATGAGGAGGCTTCAGTCTCCAGCCTGTGGAACCCGAACGCTCTGCATCTTCCAAAGTGAACCCCCAGGAGCCACCAAGTGCTTGGATTTCACCTTTTGCGACCAAATCCGAGGAACCGTAACGGCGTGGGAGTTCAACGTGAAAGTTACCGCTACTTCCAGCAGAGTATATTTCCGTGCCATCCACATATAAGGTCAAAGCACCCTCATGACGGCCTTTTAAAATAACTGGCGTTGATCCTGGCAAGGTTACATCCAGTTTGGACCATGCGTAGGCCACAGCGGGCTGTTCTGGACCAAAGATTCGGGCAAAAGAACCCATGCTCCGCTCCTCGTCTGTCCAGCCCCTGCGCGGATACCAGGAAAGGCCCGTTTCTTCTTCCGTCATACCGTCATGAGGAAGAGATAATACAGGTTCATCGACAGGTTCCGAATATAACCATCCCTCCTGTCCCTGACGATCTGTCCCAGGAGTGAGGAAGTGCAGCGGGAAATTTTTGAAAGAGGCTGTTCCGTAGATCCCGCCGAATCCCACTTCTGTTTTGACAAAACAAAGCAACACATCATTCCAGCCATAATTCACGGAAATCGGAATCTGGGTTCTTCGCTCGGGGAATAATTCCTGCAACAGCTCGGATTTGAATACCTCTTCGCCGTTCACATAGATCGTCACTGGACTATAACAGTTCAGGCCCGTATTTAACGTTGCATTCTGCTCGCTCCATAACTTGCCCCATACATACACGTATTGCCCTGCACGCGCCTCTACGCATTTCTCATTCAGATTCAGGTCGTAACGATAGTCCCCTAGCCTGCGAAAACCTCCCTGATGATAAGCTCTGAACAAAAAGGAATGTTTCGGATGATCACCAATATAACGCTGAGCCACCGTAGTCAATATATCCGGAATTGAATCGTACACCTTGCCTGCAATCGCCTCGTTCTCATGAAAATAACGAATGATCGTCAGCTCCCTTCCTTATACCTTGATTCGTTCGCTTAGCCGCAACGTCTCTCCGCCCTGCACTTCAACAACCTGCTGATCCGCTGTGAACCAAACCGGGATGGCAGACGGATTATGGATGATGGAGCGATCGGCCGAACACTCCAGTCGTTGCACCGCTTTCCAATAGGCAATCACTTCGATGTTCGTGGCATACCAGATATCGTCCCTGCCCCCAATCTGCTCACCAAACTGTTCGATGATCTCCCAGTTATCATTGTCATTGAACTCATAACTGTGACCCCAGACGTAGAGCAATAGTGGCGTACCTGTTTTGGAATGTTGGATAAAACGTTTGGCATGCCCCGCCAGATCATGGTTATGATGACAGGTCGGATGCCATTCAAGGGGCCGATCTGGCAATGTGTATCTGCCATGAGATTCAACAGTACGAGCATAATCGATGCCAAGCCACTCCAGCTTTGTACTTAAAGCACGGTTGTACCCTCCATTGGGATAAGCCATGCCTCGTACCGGATAACCGACAAGCTTCTCCAGCGCTTTTCGGTCCTCAATAATCTCTTCGGTCAGCAATTCATTCGGAACATAAGGCAGTGTAGGATGAGTAACGGTGTGAACAGCTACTTCATGTCCAGCGTACAGTTCCGCGACTTCCCCCGGCTCGATGCGGCCTGGATTGCCCAGGGTACCGGAATTCAGATTAAATGTTCCCCGCAGTCCATACCGATTACAGATATCCACCAGTCTGCGATCATGCACCACTCCATCGTCATAGCTGAGCGTTAACGCTTTCATCACACCACCTGGATAGCGGTCAAACTGAATACGATGTCCCATCTTGCTCCTCCTTCTGCTTCTTTTCCTGCTCCCTATTTCTGAATTTCCTTCACGTTAAAATAGTGAAAAACACCCTGACCTCCACGATTCGCAAACCGTGTGTTTACAGCATAGATACCCATCTTCGCTCCAACCCAAAGGGCTGTTGTTGCGCTAAACGGTGTACCCATCGTCTGAAACTCAGCTCCGTCCGCACTCCAACTAAACTGGCACAAAGCAGGTTCTGTCAGGGTAAGCCGAAGATGAATGGTCCAGCCGGTTGCCTGCGAACCCTGGCCCTCCCAGTCCAGTCCCGTTTCCTCCCATTCTTCTGCATGCAGATGGCTGTCTTCGCGTTTGGCTCCGCGAATCAGCGATAACCGAATGGTTCCGTCTTCTGTCTGTAACAGGCACAGGCTTGCATACGAATCACCAAACATGATGAGACCTGACTGATCCCCTTCCTGTCCAGGCAGGAACGTGAGTCGGGTTGTCGCTTCAAATTCAGAGGCAGGCAGCTTCTGCAAGAGAAGATGAGGTGTACCAAACAAAGACTGAACGCCCTCCGGGTATGGATGACCACGCAATACGATCCCGCTTTCTGTACCTGCCTCAGCCCATTCAGGACGGGAGTTCGCCTGCCATTGCCACTGCAGCCCCAGACGATCAGCCTGAAAATTATCGGATACCTCAGGTACAGTGATCGGATACGCTGCTCCTACATCTGGTTTGATGTGCACATCAACAGGTTCCCCTGTTCCCGTTCCCTCAGAGTCAATTCCAATGACAGGCCAGCCGTCTTCCGTCCACGTCATCGGCTGTAGATGAACAATTCGGCCATACGCATCCCGATCCTGAAAATGAATAAACCAGGACTGCCCCGATTCCAGCTCCACATATCCTCCCTGATGAGGCCCATTCACAGAGGAAGATCCCTGATGCATCACAATTCGATCCTCATATGGCCCAAATACCTGTTGGGAACGCAAAACCGTCTGCCACCCCGGCTTTACACCACCAGCCGGAGCAAAGATATAATAATACCCATTGCGCTTGTAGAACTTAGGTCCTTCAATGGTCGGATGATGTTCGGTCCCATCGAAGACGATCATGCCTTCGTCCAGAAGCTTCCTGCCATTCGTAGCCATCCGGCACACTTGGATTTTGCTCTTGATTCCACTGCGACTATGGGCAAAAGCATGCACAAGATAGGCTTGGCCATCCTCATCCCATAAGGGACAAGGGTCGATCCAGCCCTTCACTTCATGAACCAGATGCAGCGGTGACCACTCGGCTTCAGGGTGATCCGCCGTAGTCATGAAGATGCCCTCATCCGGTGTGCTGAAGAAAATCCAATACTTTCCGTCATGATACCGAATGCTGGGTGCCCATACGCCTTTGCCATGAAGAGGTACATCGTATCCTGGCAGTTCAAGCCGTTCTATGGCATATCGGACAAGTTTCCAATTCACCAGATCCTTCGAATGTAGAATAGGTAGGCCCGGTGTATGCGAGAAACTGGAGGCCGTCATATAGAAGTCATCTCCTACACGAATCACATCCGGGTCCGAATAATCTGCATGCAGAATCGGATTGCGGTATGTACCGTCACCCTGATCTGCGACCCAGACCGGGTCCAGTCTTTGTTGGTCAGATTGAGCTGTATTCATACTTCCACTCCTTCATCTGAATTCTTCAACAGGTACATGACCTGCATCCTGTAATCGATGATGTTCTGAATCAAAATAAGTGCCTTCCAACAGGCCAATCAACGTATTGGTAATCCGCACTTCAATGTCGTTGTCTCCCGGACGCAACCAGGAGGTCTCCCCCTTCCAGCAATACGGAGACCAGCATCTTACACCCAGGCTATGTCCGTTTACCCGCACTTCCACCACATCCTGCACACGCCAATCGCCAAATTCCAGTTCAAACGAGGCAACACCTTCCTCTGGTTCATCCAGCCAGAACGTGCGTTTATAACTCATTTCCCCGGCATAATGGGGATACAGAGGCTGAGGTTCAGGCCCGATACGAAGGGCCGTGTCCGACTCTCGCACAAGCGAAACCATGCCTTCATGATGGAATTCCACACCGAATCTTCCCTGTAGATACAAGGGATCCACGATGCCATCCTCATCTTTCGTCACCTGCACAATCACCGTCATTTCGTTGAGACCGCTGTGCAGCAACTCCGTGATATCACAAGCGATGTTATTGTGGTCGGTTATTTCGATTGGATCGAATTGTTCTTTTTCAAGCAAATACCCATTAATCTCCATCGACCAAATGCCTGAGATCGCCGCTCTGTCCATGAATAGAAGGCATGCAGGCAATGCCGTTCTCAGCTCAAATGTGGTCGTATATCGGCATTCGATGGGATAGGCTACGGATGCTTTCTTGGGTGTGCCAAATACCTGATTAAACTGGACTGGCAGATGCTGCTGCTCCGATAATTCTGCCGCCTGATCAATAAACGGTTTTACAGCTACATGCTGACTCTCCAGAATCACTCCATTAGCATTGGAAGCCTGAAGATGGAATTGTCCCATTCGCAAAATGTTAGACTGCACCGTTTCCAGTCGCCATGGCCCTTCCGAAGGAACTCTGATCTTACAGGCTTGATTCGCCCCTGCCGAAACATCCGCTCTGAACGTCGAACCCGTTTTGTCTGTTATATCCACCTTCGTTGTTAATGCCTCTTCCTTCGCAGGTTGTAAAGTAAGACGAACAGCATGTGCTTCATAAGGCGCCAGCGTAAGTGAAATACAACATTCCCCTCCACTGCTCGTATACGGTAATGTCTGAAGCTGTCCTGTCTCCAGATCGAGTCGTTCTGCCACGAGACAAGCACCCTCTGCCAGCTCCGTTCCATCCCACAGCTGTCTGGTGACCAGCTTCAACTGTCCCTTCAGGTCCTGACCCTCCTGATTGGTCAAAAAAACCATATGCTCCCCATCGGACAATTGACGGGTGTGCATCAACAGGGAGGCGCTCTCCTCCTCCATAATCCAGCAGATAGGTTCCGGCAATACCTGATCGAGCAGGAGAGAGATCAGCTCCAGCGAAAAGTCATCTCCTTGCCCTGTTCCTGCGGGTAGAAAATAAGCATTCCCCTCACCTTGATGCCACATGGTTTCACGGTTATCGTGACCCGTGTCCCCTCCACGGCCCCAGTACACCTCTTGCGGCTGCTCGCCCGCACCAAAGAACTGGGTAGCTTCATCTCCCTCCGGACTTCCCGGCTGAATCGCAATATGTGGAGGCATCCCAACAGAAATGACGGTCCCTCCCTGATGAACGAATCGCTTCACCTGTTCCCAGGCCGCGGCCTCCAGATTCAGCATCGGTGGCAGAATCAGTACGTCATAATGGGCAACGCCGATCTGAATGATGCCATCCGTTAAGTCAGCTTCAGCCAACAATTCGGGATCAAGGTGATCATAGTCACGTCTGTTTTCAAGCAGATGTGTCGTGATCCTCATCCAGTCCTTCGTTAGACGATTCAGTTGCACCCGTTCTTCTTCGTCTTCGCCGCTATACTCAAATCCATGCAGCGGATTACCCATCAGACTCCAGAATGTCGTCGTTGGGTCAAGCACGGCAATACGAATGTCTGCTGCTCCGGTGCTCATGAGATAGCTCAAACGTCCGGTGTAATCCCCCAACTGCCGGAAATGCTTCCAATAGGGATTCTGCAAAAATTGAGATGGCGGTGCATCATGCTTTGCCAGCCCACCAATCGTATAGAAAAAGGCGTGAAAGTTATAAAAATTGGTACCCATGGCGGCCATTCGATCGATCATCCACTTGGCATCCTGTAGCGTCATCGACCAGCCCACACTGTGAAAACATTCAATCAGATTGCGGCTTCGGCCCAATTGCCGGGCAAGCGAACTGACCATCTTGGGATTGTCACGCATCTTTTGACCGTATCGTTCCAGAATCCACGATAAGGATCGTCCGATTTTCTCATGTGCCGAATCACCACCTGGCATATGGCTGAACAACTGGGTGGTCATCCGTACGCCAGGCACTTCAGCCGCATACTGGATTCCTGCTTCCTCACACCAGTCATGCACCTGTTTGTGATAAGACTCCCGGAGAAGCAGGTGCAGTGACTGGTAATAGTCATACCGAATACGATGCGCGTCCGGAACATCACCATATAACAGGGCCGGTAGCGAATCGATCAGACTATAACCACAACGCTCACTGAAATAACGGGGAAGGTTTGGCGACCAGGGGATACGACCCAGTGGTGCGATCTCATCCGAGAACATACCTTTGATCACGCTTTCAAATTGATCTCCAACCGCTGACTTATAACGCTCATGTGTCAGTTCAATAAAACGACTCATCGCTTCCTTGTGGCAAGGATCAACAAAGTTGCCGTAATATTTGAAATCATCGATCTCTTTTTCCTGAAATATAATCAACTCCCAATCACCTGCCGGAACTTCCCACAACATGCGGAATGCTGTTCGGTAGGTGAAGAACCGCTTACGGTTATACGATGTGAGCCCTGTCTCCTGATACACCTGGTCCGTCTGGATATTGCCGATTTTATTTCGCAAGTCAATGGATTCATGCCACAACCGTTTGCCCTGTGCATCCTTGGGAATCGCCTTGGCAACCAAGACTCGTCCCCATGGCAACTCCAGATCCACAGCTTCTCCGCCCTGAACCACCAACTGATGATGCACGAGCTGGCGCTGCTTCGCTTCAGGAAAATCAAGGGTCACTTCCCCACCAGCCATCCCGCTTGGATAGGGATATTCGTCATATAACCATACCTGCATGCCGTGAGCAGCCGCCGCTTCCACTGCAATCCGCACCTTATCAAACCATGCTTCAGAGAGATAGGGAATCTGTAGTCCCTGACGCGGACAGATGAAGAATCCGCCTACACCTTGCGCCGCCATCTCAGCCACCTGCCGCTTAACCTGCTCTTCTTCCATATCCCCGTTCCAGAACCAAAAGGGATGGACCCTGTACTGCGCCTTGGGATTTTCAAAAGCATCCCCGTTCCACATGTTGCCTTCCTCCCTGCATGTTCAAGAGTGATCGTTAAACTTTACCAATAACGTTCATTTCAGTTCATATAGGTTTGTTTCGTTATGATTATACATCAAAAACCATATTCAGGAAGCCATAATTTCCAGAAAGTTGGATGAAATTTCGTTCACGGATCAAGCCATTACAGCGATAAGAAAAGCCCGGCTGTTTCCGCTACACTGAAAGCACGGCTACCGGGCTTGGCTTATACGACTACTTCAGTGCTGCGTACAGTTCATTAACTTCTTTGACATAATCGTCTCCGCCGTTGTTCTTCCACAGAGCAACAGCATCTTCAAATCCTTTCTCATCAATCTGACCTACGATATATTTGATTCGTGCATCGTTAATGATATTGTCCAGCTGCGGTCCTTTCTGAGCGTAAACATCCGAGATCAGCGGCTCGCCAGGATTGGCGATGACAATCTCTTCGTTGGCCTTCTGCACCTGTGCAACTTTTTCACGGACAGGTGTCTGTTCTACACGAAGCGTTTTATCCTCGGGAACAAACATCAAAATCTGATTTAAGCCCTGCAGATCGCGGAGTGCAAGCTTATCAGTGGATGGGATAATGTAGTCCCCTTTTTTCTCATACTGCTTGCCTTCCAGTCCGTTCCCGAGCAGTGCCTGCAATTCAGGTTCATTGAGTTGATCCAGAAAGCTTAGCACCTTCTTCAGTTCCTCTTCCGTTTTGACACTGCCTTTGGAGATGGCAATCATTCCGGAATATCCGGACGTTGGCATATCCCGCAGCCCCTTCGGACCTTCCATGGCTTGCAGCACATCCACACGTCCTGTCGCATTCGGATCTTTATCAAGTATTTTCTGGTCCATGCGCTGGGCATTGTCTGCCACATCGACCATGACACCCGCTTGCCCATTCACAAATGGATCAGGCAGTTTCGTCGCATCCATCACGGCAAAGTCCTTGTTCACCAGACCTTCGCTATAGATTTGCCGGAAAAATTTCAGGGCTTCCATATATTCTGGTGTCTCATGCGCCGGGATCAGGCCTCCGCTGCCATCATCTCCCCATTTGTTGGGGGCACCGAACCATACCTGCATGTTATCCCACGGGCCCGTGAATTTGCTGGCTACCAGACCGTACGTATCATCCTTTCCGTTACCGTCCGGGTCATCCTTCGTGAACGCTTTCAATACATTGTAAAATTCATCAATCGTCTTTGGCTCTTCCAGCCCCAGATTCTCCAGCCAGTCCTGACGGATAGTCACTCCATTACGTCCCAGAGGGCGAGCCCGATAAATCCCATAAGTTTTGCCATCGATTGACGCATTGTTGGTGATGATTTCATTCATCTTGCTCAGATTCGGATAGTCTTTCAGATATGGACCAAGCTCCCAGAATGCTCCGGTTCGTGCCGCATTAATGAAACTTGGGGACTTCCCTAACACCACCATAATCTGAGGCAGTTTTCCCGAGGCCAATGTAATGTTGAATTTGTCTTCATACGAGCTGCTTGGCACCCACTGCAGGTTCACATCCACCTTGGTCAATTCCTCCAGCTTCTGAATCACAGGGCTGTTGTCCGGCGGATTCTCCGCTTCAAAGTTCGGTAGCATAATCGTGAGCTGATCGGTGCCACCCGCAGAGGTTCCTGAATCTGCTTTGTCCGTGGAGCATGCGCCCAGAATTGTACTAAGTACCAGTGACGCAGAGAGTAGCAGTGCCCCTTTTTTGAATCCCGTTTTTTGTCCCATACGTTCTCCCCCTTGGCTTTAGCCTTTGATTGAACCTAACATGACACCTTTGGCAAAATGCTTCTGCAAAAACGGATACACCAGCAAAATCGGAATGGTACCTACAACGATCACCGCCATTTTGATCGACTGCTCTGGTGGCTGAACAAAATTGGGGTCCATGTTTGCCATATCTCCGACACTGGCTTGCGAGAGTAACACGATCTGTCTCAGCATGACTTGCAGTGGCCATTTGTCACTGTCGGAAATGTACAGCAGTGCCGAGAAAAAGTTGTTCCAGTGGCCTACGGCGTAAAACAAGGCAAACGTGGCAATGACCGGCTTCGATAAAGGCAGAACGATTCGCCACAGCACCCCGAGATCCGAACAGCCGTCGATGCGGGCCGCTTCCTCCAGCCCGGGCGGCATTTGCTGAAAAAAGTTTTTGACAACTATTAAGTTAAAAGCGCTGATCGCGCCAGGAAGCATAAGGGCCCAGTAGGAATCAAGCAGTCCCAGTCCGCGAATGACGAGATACGTTGGAATCATGCCACCGCCAAATAACATCGAGAAAATTACCATGTTCATCATGACGTTGCGACCCCAAAAGTCACTTCTGGATAGTGGATAAGCCATCGTTAATGTGAAAAACAGATTGACCAGTGTACCTGCCACCGTGACGAAAATGGAAACACCAATGCTGCGAAAGATCGTGGACGATGAAAAGATATACTCATACGCGCTGAAGGAAAACACCTTCGGAATGAGGAAAAAACTGCGTTCGGTAATCTCGGCTTCCGTTGCGAAAGAATTCCCTATTATATACAGGAACGGAAGGACGGTTAATATGCCCAGAATCCCCAGCATGACGTAATTGAAGATATCAAATACCTTGCCGGCAGGGCTGTTGTATAGACGGCTGTTCATGGGCGCTCCTCCTTAATAAATTCCGGGATGGCCGAATTTTTTCGCAAGTTTATTACTGCCAAGCACCAGGATAATCCCCACCACAGACTTGAATAGTCCAACAGCAGTACTGTAACTGAATGCACCTTGCGTAATCCCTACCGTGTACACATACGTATCAAATACGTCCGCTACATCCCGGTTGAGGGAGTTGGTCATCAGATAGATCTGCTCAAATCCGGTATCGAGGAAGTTCCCCAGTCTGAGAATAAGCAAAATGACTATGGTCGTACGAATGGCTGGAAGCGTGATATGCCACATCCGCCGTAATCGTCCGGCGCCATCCACAATGGAGGCTTCATATTGTTCCGTATCGACACCTGCGAGGGCTGCCAAGAAAATGATTGTGCCCCAACCCATCTCCTTCCACATCATCTGAACAATAATCAGCGGACGGAACGAACCCGGACTGGAGAGTACATCAATAGGCTTGCCTGTAATCCAGGCGATCAGGTCGTATAACACCCCGCCCTGCGGGGTCAGAAACACGTACGTGATACTGGCGATAATCACCATGGATACAAAATGGGGTACATAGACCAGCGTTTGAATCGTTCTTTTGAAGAAAGCGACCCGAATTTCATTTAATAATAAAGCTATAATGATCGGTGCCGGGAAAAAGAAAATAAGATCATACAGAGCAAGAACCAGCGTATTGCGTAATAGTCGGAAGAAGTCCGGGTTGGAGAAAAAGTTCGTAAAGTTCTCTAGCCCCACCCAGTTGCTCTCCCGAATGCCAAGGAAAGGCTGGTAATCCTGAAAGGCAATGATGATCCCCCACATGGGCAAGTATTTAAAGATGACAAAGTACAAAAAGCCGGGAAGCACAAGTACATATAACCATTTGTTTCGTTTAATCTGCCTTTTCCAATTGGACTCCTGTTTTAATGGCCTTGTGGCCATATCCGCTTGAGCAGTTGCAGCGCCGTTGGTATTCCAGTCCGTCTTCCCGTTCATCATGTCTCCCCTTCCTCAAAAATGTAAGCGTTATCAATTTATCTGTTATTCAGACTATACAGCCGCCTTGTTTCCGGCAACCTTCATTTTTTGCATTGCTCCGGCACACTGACCGAAAAGCCCGCTATAACGCCATTTTCACAAGAAATTGCACATAACGTAGCAGGTAGAATTGCACATTTTTGCGGGTTTATCCTTCTTTGTATCACGGTAAAAAAAAGAAAAAACCGACATCCACTAAAGCTGAATGCCGGTCTGAAATGACAAAGACATAAACGGTTATTGTCCAAACCATTGATCGCGATACTGACTCGGAGTAACTCCCTCCTGTTTCTTGAAGATCCGATTAAAATAACTATGCTGATATCCCACAGCCGCAGCAACATCATTGATTTTCATCGTTGTCTCACGTAACAATTGCTTCGCCGCATCCATTCTCACACGTGTCAGATAATCAATAAAATTGATGCCCGATACCTGTTTGAATGCCTTGCTCAGTGCATAGGGTGTCATCTGCTCCTCGTCAGCACAGTTTTCCAGCGAAATGTCGCTGCGGTAATGTGTATCGATATACAACATCGTTCGTTCCACCACCAGTTTCAGCGGTTCCTGCGATCGTGCTTCAACCTCTTGTATATAAGGTATGAATACCTCATTCATCATCCACTGCCTCATCTGTACAGGTTCACGAATACCGGATAGTCGCTCATACATGTTGCAACCACCAAACAGCTTATACGGTGTGACCCCCGTTTGCAGCATCATGTGCTGAATGCTGCCGAGCAATTGCAGCATCATCTGTTGCACCTGAAATTCGGTACTGCCCGTCCGCGTAATCTCACTCATGAATTGTTCCAGCACACGTTCAGCTTCGGCTTGTTTGCCCAGCCTGACCGCCTGTAACAACTCGCGTTCCAGCCCAAGCGGATAGGAAGCTGCTTCATTTCTGCGGAAACACTCCTCATCCTCCAGATCGAGGATCTGACTTCCTTCCTCCACACTGCGATAAGCCACAGCCTGTTCCATCTCGACGAATCGTCCGGGCAGTTCCTGAAGTGAAGCTGCTGGGCGACTGACCATCAAGGTCACCTTCATTTTGAGCGTCCATCCAATGACTTCCACCAGTTCCTGTCCCCATAACAGCGCTTGTGATTTCACAGGTTCGTCCTGGGGAGCAATCACAAGCATGGCCGAAGACAGGTCATGAAAGTTCATGACACTGATCTGTTTGAAATAATTTTTCGCCACTTCCTGAGTGATATTCACTGCTGCAAAAGTAACCAGTCCCGTATCCTGGCTTCCAAATCTGCCTTGCAGCTGCTCGTACCCCGTAAAATACATCTGCACCAGCAAATACTGCTGACCCTCCAGCTCAAAACCAAGATTACGCATCCGCTGCTGAAGATCCTGCTCGTTATAGGCATATAGATGCCCCTGTACAAGTTGTAAGACAAAGCTGTCGCGCAGATGGGGCAGCTGCTCCTGCAATTGGCGATGTGCCGTGACACTCCGGGAGGTCAGTTCGTTCCACTGTTGCTCCAGCAGCTCAAACTCGTCCAGCTTGGCATCAATTGGTGTTGTTTCGTTTCTGCCAGGCGTAAGCAGATGCAGCATCCGTGCTACAGGCGAATAGATGCGGCGGGAAGCAAACCAGGATAACAACAACCCTAGGATGAGACTGCCTGCACTCGCAATAACGATGATTTTGGATACCAGCTTGACTGGTGAAGTGACAGAGGTCAAAGGTGCTGCGGAGACGTAAGTCCAGTCTGAATCGATCCGACTCAATGAACCGTATGAGACAGAATAGGTCTGGTCCTCATATCGGAACAGGAATGAGCGGCTGCCCGCATGCAGGACTACTTCTTCTTTTAGCTGCTGCTCAAAAGCAGAAGTCTCTCCCGCCGTTCCCGGATTACCGGTAACCAGTGTGTTTCCTTCCTGATCCATGAGGAACGTCAAACCTTCGTCATAAGGAGTAAGCGTTTTCAATAAACTGGCGACTTTCTCATTATCCAGCGTGATGATCAATGCACCAAACGGATTAATGCTCTCCCCCGGTATCTTATGTACTAGAACGAGTGCATTGCCTGCATCCGTATGCAGTAGACTATCGTTGGTCGAAGGTTCGGTATCTCTTTTGACGCTGGAAACCCAGTCTGTCCAGTACACGTGGTTCCCCATGGAAAGGTATCGATCATATGCTTGTACTTTGGCTTCATCGTTCAATTCGGTATAATCCCGATTAAACAAGATTGGCTTCGGTTCCTGCAAATACAGCTGTGCTGACTTGATCAGCGGATGGGAACCTTGTAATACGTATAAGGTAGTCACAATCTCCTGCGTTTCATTAAAATAATACACAAAATCCAGCGTTCGCAGTGCATTGCCAAACCTCGGTTCAAAAGCCCAATGGGATAAGTTCATCTCCAGATAAGCCAGCTGGTCATCCACATTGCGTGCCCGGTTCTCGATCTGGTTCTGATGCATCTGATTGAACTCGGTTTCCATCCGGCCAACAACCTGTTGATACATGACGATACCTGTGATTAGTCCTGGAATGCTGGCAATGAGTAAAATAAGCATCAGGCTGTTTCGATAAAATCGTCCTTTATGCCTTCCTGCCTTCAAATCGGATAACCGCTTGAATCTGCCAAATATTCGATCGCTCCTAGTCGGTTCCATCGCTGCTCACCTGCCTGCTTGCATCGGGTCTGACTGTCATGGAAACTTCCTCAACTCCCCTGAGAATATATGGATGAAATCCTTTTCTTGTATTATACGCACAATCCTCAGGTGAATGAAACGATCTGTAACCGATCATTTTTTTAACCAATGTTTTATTAACATGACAAAATGGATTACAATGAGATATAGCAAACATGAAGGAGGCCTTTTTAATGAAAGAACAGACTTATTTTGAACAAAATAGAGAAAAACACCTGGCAGAACTGAATGAATGGTTGTCCATTCCAAGTATCTCTGCCATTTCAGAGCATAAAGAGGATATTAACCGTGCAGCACAATGGGCAGCAGATGCGCTCACACGTGCAGGCATGGAAAACGTAGAGGTCATTCAAACGGCTGGACATCCGATTGTCTATGCAGATCACCTGCATGCACCCGGCAAACCGACGGCTCTGATCTATGGACATTATGATGTACAACCTGTTGATCCGCTTAACCTGTGGGAGACACCTCCTTTCGAACCTACCGTTCGTGATGGCAAGCTGTATGCCCGTGGTGCAACGGATGACAAAGGACAGATCTTCCTACATATCAAGGCAGTTGAAGCCATTCTCGCCGAAAACAAAGAACTTCCAGTTAATATCAAGTTCTGCATTGAAGGCGAAGAGGAGATCTCCAGCCCGAACTTGCCCATCTATCTGAATGAACATACAGACAAGCTGCGTGCAGATATGGTACTGATCTCGGATACGTCCTTGCTTGAAAAAGGTAAACCGGCGATCTCTACAGGCCTGCGTGGTCTATGCTCGCTTCACGTAGATCTGAACACAGCCAATACCGACTTGCACTCCGGTTCATTTGGTGGTGGTGTACCTAACGCACTGCACGCACTCGTATCCCTGCTCGCTTCGTTGCATGATGAGCAAGGTCGTGTAAGTGTAGATGGTTTCTATGACGGCGTACTGCCACTGTCTCCTGAGATGAGAGAAGAATTTGTGAAACAGGGCTTCAATGAAGAACAGCTTCGTCAAGACCTCGGGCTGGAGCAATTGTACGGTGAAGAAGGTTACTCGTTCGTGGAACGTGTTGGCGCTCGTCCAACATTGGAACTGAATGGCGTATGGGGTGGTTTCCAGGGTGAAGGCAGCAAAACGGTTATTCCAAAGGATGCTCATGCCAAAATTACATGCCGCCTTGTCGCGGATCAAGATCCACAACATGTATTGGATCGTATCGAAGCACATCTGCGCGCTCACGTTCAACCAGGTGCAACGCTGCATGTGAAACAGATCGAAAAAGCTTTTGCTTTCAACACCGATCCTTCCAATCCAATTCTGCAAAAAGCAGCAGATGCGTATGAGCACGTGTATGGCGTTCGTGCCCTCTTTACCAAAGATGGCGGCTCCATTCCGATTGTTGAGAAGCTCTCACGTGTACTTGAAATCCCTGCTGTTATGATGGGCTTTGGATTGCCCGATGAGAACCTGCATGCTCCGAACGAGCACTTCAACCTGGAGAACTTTGATAAAGGGTTGTTGACGATTGTTCAGTTTTTGAAGAGTTTGTAAACACTCTTACACGGAGGTCACTACCCGAGGAGAATAAGCTTCCGATCGCTGTTATCCCCCGATTTCCTTGATCCCCTTTTCTAAAGGGAGAAATTCGGGTGATAAAGGTGAACGCTCCGCTTCTTCAGCTTTTTTCTCCCCACTCCGTTAACGTGTAAATTATTTACTCAACTTCATAGAGTAGGGGCAGATAGATATTACAAAAACGGTGGCCTACAGGTCATCGTTTTTGTTTGAATCGATTTCGTCCCCTCCACTACGTTGCAGCTTGTCGCAGACTGATTTTAGGATTGAGCCTATTTTACAAATGAAGGGTAATAGGTAGGTATATAAGTATACAAAAGGGGTGTGCCGTCCAACTTCATGACGGTACACCCCTTTTATAATTGGTGATCTAGATCTATTTCGTTTCAATGGTTCGGTATTTACTTTTTAACGAACTGCGCACTTGCTATTCGACGAAAATCCGCAGTTTTGACAATATAACGAATCGTAGACGCTTTATTTCCTTGTTTTGCATGTCATTCATCCATTTTCTACCGGAATAACGTGGCTGACGTTCATTGGCCCTGTAACTAAAAGGAGTAACCCACTTTCGGGACATCCTCCAGATTCTACTCCCCTCATCCCCATTATGTGCGGAATGTTGTGAACTTGAGCATGTGCACAAGCTTGGATAAATGTGCGATCTCCTGCTGGACTCCAGAGGTGTCCGTTCCTGCCATTGCCTGGTTCGCTCGCAGCGTTCTACGTGTGTTCAGCATACCTTCGATCAATTTCATGACCGTATTGCGTCCACGATGATCGACAATCATATACTTTTTGCGTACATCCAGCTCTACCCATACGATGTTGCTGAATGATGTGAACAGATGCCTGCGGTACAGCTCCATATCGGTCTCATTGTAATGCTCGCCATAAAAGGCATAATATCCGTGTATGTGCAACTTCTCCGCCAACACTGTGATGAACGGATCATGTTCGAGCATAGCGTTACGTTCCATGTTTCACGCCTCCGTTATGCGTGATCCGCAGATCCCGTCTTTTTGAGATCTATTTTAACATATTGTGCAAGGTGTTGCCTCTCCACAGATAAAAGCCAAGTTTTAACTCCGAAGACCGATGCATCACATAATGAGAGTTATTAGCACGATACTAATTTTCTAAATCTAATATGACTCACCGATCCGTCTGCCCTTGACCCACACACCCTCAATATCCAGCTCCGCATTCAGCAAAACGATATCTGCCTGTTTTCCTTGAGCAAAGGAACCTGTCCGGTGATCAATGCCGAGCAGACGTGCAGGGGTTAGACTTGCTGCCCGTGAAGCAGCCTTCAGACTCAAGCCCACTTCCTGCACCAGATAACGGAAACCGCGAATCATCGTCAGTGTGCTTCCAGCCAGCGCGCCGCCGTCCTTCAGTCTGGCCTCGCCATGCTTCACGATCACGGGCAGGTCGCCGATTTTGTACTCCCCGTCATCCAAACCCGCAGCAGACATGGCATCTGTGATCAACACGAGTTGATCGTTATGTTGCTTCAATTGAGCCAGGATTGATATCGCCGCAGGGTGTACGTGAATGCCATCAGCAATCACCTCGGCACTGATACGTGGATCACTCAGCACAGCTCCAGCAGCCCCGGGCAGCCGATGATGCAGCGGTGTCATCGCATTGAACGTATGTACCGCATGATGAAGTCCTGCCTCGACTGCCCGCTCCACCTCTTCATAGGTCGCATCCGTGTGACCGAGTGCCGCTGTAATCCGCTGTTCTCGCAGCCACGAGATAACCTCCAGTGCACCTTCACGTTCCGGTGCCAGTGTAACTTGACGGATCAGGCCGGGATATTGCTTTTCCCATGCTTCGAGCCAAGATACATCAGGCAGAATGATATGTTCCGGATTTTGCGCACCAGGCCATTTCGGACTGAAGAACGGGCCTTCCAGATGTACGCCCTCAAGCTGTGCATATGGCATTTCACTCGAACGATAGCGGTCCACTTCAGCAAGTACGCTGTCCAGGCGCTCTTTCGGAGCCGTCATGGAAGTCGCAAGCATCGCTGTTGTACCCTGCGTACTATGGAAAGAAGTGATCTTGTCCAACACCTCCGGGCTTGCGTCCATAAAGTCTTCTCCGTTCCCACCATGCACATGGATATCAATGAATCCAGGCACAATGAGACCACCCTCGGGTACAGGTACAGGCAAGGCCTCTTTCCTAATCTGTTCAGACAGACCTTCCGCTATCCCAGCATAGAGGATTTTCTCATCCCTCCAGGCTAATACACCATCTTCCAATATCTCATCTGCAAGGAGCAGCCTGCCTCGAAGAAGAGAAATATTTTTATCACGCTGGCTCCTAGGTTCATGGCTATTCACCTCGGTCATCTCACCAGCCTCCCTGCTGCACGGTCCAGCAATACCACCACATTCGGATGACATTGTAGTAACGATGCAGGACAAGCAGTTGTGATTGGCCCCATGAAAGCTTCGCGGATAATCTCGGCTTTTTCCTCGCCACGGGCAATGAGCAAAATTTGTTTGGCTTTCAAAATGGTACCCACACCCATTGTAATCGCCTGAGCCGGAACTTCATCAATGCTGTCAAAGAAGCGTGCGTTTGCCTTTCTCGTCTCGTCTTTCAAATCCACGACATGTGTTCGTCCTGTAAGTTCAGTTCCCGGTTCATTGAAGCCAATATGGCCATTATGTCCAATGCCCAGCAGTTGAAGGTCTACCGGTCCACAATCGTCCAGCCGTTGTTCATAGGAATTACATTCCTGTTCCAGATCGGCAGCCTGACCATCAGGCACATGCGTTCTGGCAAGATCCATGTCAATATGATGGAATAATTGTTCGTTCATGAAACTGCGGTAACTTTCGCGATGTTCTGTTGGAAGCCCAACATACTCATCGAGATTAAAAGAAGAAGCCTGTGAGAAGCTGACAAGCCCCTTCTGGTACAACGTGATAAGCTGTTTATATATGCCTACAGGAGAACTTCCTGTCGCAAGCCCCAATACAGCCCGTGGTTTGGTTTGCAACAAGCTGGCAATGAGGCCAGCACCCGTGGCGTTTAAATCTTCTTCATTTTCAAAAATGCGTATATTCATCTTCATCTGTCAGGCACCTCCGTTGTGTTGGAATCGATAGGACTGCACGTTGTGATAGGATTGTTCAAGTCTGGGGATAAAACGGTCGAAGTCGGCACTTACCATGCCTGTGAACAAAATATCGACTACATGCAGCAGTGCAATACGTGAAGCCATATCTCCACGCCTCATACCTTCTTCCAGAGAAGAGGTGAACAGTGGGATATCCGATACAGTTGCGAGTGTGTTACTTCCATAGGAAGTCAGTGAAATCGTAGAAGCTCCGGCCTGTTTGGCACAATGCAGGGCATCGATGGTCTCTGGTGTTTCGCCTGAATAGGATACGGCCATCGCCACATCTCCCTCGGCGAGCGAAGATGCGGATGTAATCTGCATGTGTGAGTCGGAGAAAGCCGTACAGCTTTTGCCGATCCGCACCAGTTTCTGATAGAAATCCTGTGTAACAATCGAAGAGGTAGC